>JAJPJL010000015.1 GCA_021324255.1 Bacillota bacterium | reverse complement strand
GCCACCTCCGTATACACGGGCAAGGCTCCCCCCAATGTGACGGCGACGAGAATCAGGGTGGCGGGGGGCGCGAGCGCTCCGGCCGCGATCAGCGCGATGCCGGGTTGGTAGGCCAAGGATGAGAAGTAGTCGACCCCTGTCAGCCAGATGACCCGGTACCAGGGGTGGGAGCGTCCTTCATCGCGAGGCTGGTCCAGGCTGCCGCCCCCGCGGAGCCATCGGCCGAGCGCGGTTCGTGGCCGGCCGACCTCCGGGATCGACCATTCGGGCACACCGTCGGGAGATTGAGCCGATTGTGGCGGCTGATTGTCGCTCATGCTCCAAGTACAAGAGATTCTCGGATCGGCGTGGAGGCCCTTTGATCACCGGGTTAGCGGAAGGCTGCCGTACAGCGTCCTTGCCGCGTCGAGCTTGCCCTCGAGGCAACGCAGGGTTCCCCTCGATGAGCAGAATTGAACGGTCCGCACCGCTCAACGCGAGTTATTGTTATGTGAGCGTTTTTGCACAGCCGGGCGCTGTGGACCATGCTACGTTTGGATGGGACCGGCGGCTCACAGGACCGGTGGCACACGGGTGGTCGCTGATGAGGAGACACCGGCATGGAGGCACCGGAATCGGACGCGACCGCTGAGCGCGGGGCGTGAATCGCAACATCCGCGAGTGGTGGCCTAAGCTTGCCCGCGAGCACGCTCTCGCGTGAGCAAGATCCCACAGTCCGTGCCACCTCAGCCGAGTATTGTTACCTGGGGACATGCCGGCCGCCGTTCGGGAGCGCGTTCACGGGCACGCCCGTTGAGATGTGAAAATATCCGTCCCCCGGCCCGTCCGCAACTACCCGGGCGCGTGACATGGCGGAGGGAAGGGGTTGCCGCGGTGACGCAACGCCAATTGATCGGTCGAACGTCGACGATCCTGGGGGTGATCGTCCTTTTCGGGATCCTGATCTGGTTTGTCCGTGCGGTCACCGATGTGCTTGTGCTCCTCCTCGTCTCGACAATTCTCAGCGCAGGGCTCGCGCCGATCGTGGGATGGGTGCAACGCTGGCGGATTCCGGGAGGGCTCCGGCCTTCCCGGGGGGTGGCGATCTTCGTCGTGTACCTCACCGTCTTCGCCGCGGTTGCAATCGTCCTGACGTCGATCATCGTCCCGGCGATCGGAGAAGCGAAAAAGTTCGTCCAGCAGGGTCCGCACCTGCTCGCGGGGATCCGCCACTGGTTCGCGGCGATGAGACTGCAGCGGCCATGGCTGCCGGATCTGTCAAGCAGCCTTGATCACCTCGTCACACAGGCCTCCAGCGGCACCGGGCTGGGGTCAGGAGCCGCGGTTGTAGCGCTGCGAGTGGCGGGCGGGGCCACGGCGGCCATCATGGTCCTTGTGGTCACCTTCTACATGCTGCTTGAAGGAGCGGCGATCAAACGCGCCTTTCTCGCGCTCATCCCGCGAGACGAGCGTCCACGTGTGGACCTGATGCTGCACCGGATCGGGCTGCACTTCGGCGGGTGGCTCCGCGGGCAGCTCCTGATCGCACTGGCGGTGGCCGTGCCGGTCTCCCTGGCGCTGCTCCTGATCGGCATACCCTACCCGTTTCTCATCGGGGTCGTCGCCGGACTCGGGGAGTTCATCCCCATGGTGGGGTTGATGTTGGGAGCCGCCGTGGCGATTCTGGTCGCCCTCGGACAACCCACGTGGCAGTTGGTCGCCGTCGTGATCTTCTTCGTCGTCGCCATGAATCTGGAATCGCACATCCTCATCCCACGGCTCATGTCGCGCGTGCTCGGCTTGTCGCCACTCCTGACCATCGTCGCCTTATTCGTCGGCGTGAGACTCATGGGCCTCCTCGGAGGGCTGGTGGCGCTCCCCGTCGCCGCGGCGCTGCAGGTGATTGTTCGAGAAATCGTGCGGGAGGTGGATGTGGATTCATCCATGCCCTCTATGGCGCCGGCAACGATCGGGCTTCGCCCTGTGCGCAAGCCAGGCGTTGTCCCTGTCGAGGCCGGTAGGGTCGGGCCAGGCGTTGGCGAGGCTATGGGGACCACGCATTCGCATCTCGACGCGCCGCAATTGCAGGCGCGAACCACCACGTCGATCGTCAGCGTACACCGGGCACCCGTCATCCTCGACGAGGATACGATGGTGTGAGCGGCCTGACAACGCGACACGTTGTGCACGTGGTCCGCGAGATCCACCGGGGTCTCCTGAGAGACGACGTGTTCATGCTGGCCGCGTCCATTGCCTATGCCGCGGTGATGTCGTTGTTCCCACTGTTCGTGGGAGTCATCGTCCTGCTCAGCCGGTTTGTCGAGCGGGGTCACGCGCAGCAAGCCGTGGTATCAGTTCTGACCCCGTACGTTCCCCCGGCGGCACTCACGATGGTGGAACAGGCCTTCACGACCATTGCTCCCGTCCCGGGAACAGTTGGCGTCCTTGCGACTCTTGGTCTTGTCTGGACCGCGACGGCGCTCGCGAGCGCCATAGAACACAGCCTGAACCGCGTCCTCCATGCGTGCCAGGTCCGGCCCTTCTGGCATCGCAAACTTGTCGAACTGGCGTTGGTCTTGCTGGCCGGCGGTTTCATGAGCGTTTCCCTGCTCTTCAACGCCGCCGTCGCGGCGCTCGGCATACTGGCGCCGCTACTTGCTGCGGCCGATTTCTTCGGCGGCCTCCATGTCCTCGTGACGGCTGCATCAGTCGGCTCGTGGATCTTCTCGGGCCTTACCTTCTTCATCATCTACCGGGTCCTGCCCCAGGTCCGTCTGCCCCCCCGTACCCTCTTGATCGGCAGCCTGACGGGTCTCTTGCTGTTTGAGGGCATCAAGCCTGCGTTCTTCTGGTACCTACGCACGCTCGCCAGGTATCCGGTGGTCTATGGTCCACTGGTGGGCGTAGTCGTCTTTATGATCTGGGTCTATCTCGCCGCGCTGGTATTGCTCATCGGCGCGGAGGTGATGACCTTGGAGCGATCGCTGGTGGGGGACAGCCGGCGATTTGGGCGCTCCGGCGGGCTTGCGGCAGGCTTGTAAGCGGCATCCGCTGACTCGTCCGCCAGCGCGGCCGTGAAAACCGCTGCTGGTCGCCCTTCCGGTTCGCGGGCCGGCTGAGCAATTTTGAACAGACAGTCCCCCGTGACCCTGTCAAACTTCCTCCGAGGTGGCGGCATGGGGATGCCCGGACGTCAGAGGCGGCTGTAGGGAGGATGTGCGATGGCGCAGTTCTCTCCCGAAATTCTTCAGACATGGTCCGAGGACATACCATCAGGTTCCATCCTTCACGTGCTTGGCGAGCTGGATCTCTCATCCGCCCCGTCCCTGCGAACGGCGCTTATGCGCCTCATCGGTCAGGGACGCTCCGTCATCGTAGATTTCAGCGAACTCCGCTACCTGGATATGCATGGCGTTCACACGCTGGAAGACTGCCATAAGCGGGCCGAACAACTCGGTCAGCGTTTCGTGCTGGTCGGGTCGGTCCCGCTCATCCACAGGATTCTTCTCATCATCAAACTGCACGAGCGCATGCCTGTCGTGGATACCGTAGGAGAAGCCCTTACGATCCTGGGGCGGGAGGGAACGGCCCCGGAATGGCACACGTCGTGAGCCTCCGCTTCAAAGCGGCTCCTGTCTTGCTGCGCATCGCACGGAAGCAGGTAGCAGCGGCGGCGCGAGCGGTAGGTGCGGGGGAGCTGGATGCCGGACGCGTCGAGCTAGCGGTTGGTGAGGCGTTGGCAAATGCCCACGACCACGGCTATGGCGGCGCTCCCGGCCCGATCGAGCTGGAGATCACCTATGAGCCGCACCGATTCGCGGTGACCGTCCGTGATGAGGGGCCGGGACTTCCGTCCGGGCGGCAATTTCCCGATCTGCCCGATCGACGCACCGGAAACGGGTATGGGTTGCAGGTGATCAACGAACTGATGGACGAGACGGAACTTCAGCGCTCGGGACCTACGGGACGAGGCACGACGATTCGAATGGCGATTCGCCTGCGTCGAGATTGATTCCGTGTCCGCGTCACTCTTATAGTACTGATTTGAGAGTTGCCCTCGGAAATCCGAGGTGAGCGAGTTTGTCCTATCCATCGGCGTGGCGGAGGGCACCGATGGCCAAGAGAAAGTCGGTGCATTTCCCACAGCGACGCGTGCTCGAGGAACTCGACACGGGCAAGCGTATCCTTGAGTACCGCAAAAATCACATTATCTTTGCGCAAGGTGATCCCGCGGACGCCGTCTTCTACATTCGGGCGGGCAAGATCAAGCTGACGGTCACCTCCCAACAGGGCAAGGAAGCGGTGGTGGCCCTTGTAGGCGCCGGGGATTTTCTCGGGGAAGGCTGTCTCGCCGGGCAGCCTCTCCGGATGGCGACGGCCACCGCCATGACCGATGGCTCGAGCCTTCGCATCGAAAAGAAGACGATGAACCAACTGCTGCACCGACGCGGCAAGGTCTCCGAGCGCTTCATGGCTTACTTGCTCGGCCGCAACATCCGGATTGAAGAGGACCTTGTCGACCAACTGTTCAACTCCAGCGAGAAGCGGCTGGCCAGGACGCTCTTGCTGCTGGCGCAGTTTGGCAAGGAGGGCAAACCTGAGACCATCGTGCCAAGGATCAGCCAGGAGATGCTCGCGGAGATCGTGGGTACGACGAGGTCGCGCGTGAGCTACTTTATGAACAAGTTTAGGCGGTTGGGCTTCATCGAATACAATGGCGGGCTAAATATTCACAGTACGCTCCTAAACGTCATCCTCTACGACAAGACTCCGGAGTCCCGGCGCGTCGGTTAAATAGCGTCTGCATCGGGCGCCGTTCTGCAGGTCATCTCGCGCTCGAACCATATGAGCAATTTTGCTCAGCCCCCGACGTATCGTGATGCTACCCTCGGCATGGTGACGGCTCGCGGGTCGCGGCGCTGAAGCCAGGCGCGCGATCGTTCCGGGCCCTCCTCACCACCGGCTATCTCGTATGAGGCGGGGCGTGCTCTGGCCGGAACGCCCGCACAAGGGGGTCTCACAATGATAACCACGGGGCTCGGCGCCGTCGTAGCGGTCGCCGTGATCGTCCTTTTCATGCTGCGCGCCTCCATCAAAATCGCTCGAGAGTACCAGCGGTATGTTGTGTTCCGTCTGGGACGCAGTCTCGGTCAAAAGGGACCCGGGGTGGTGTTTCTGGTTCCCATCACGGACCGGGCGGTCCTGGTCGATCTGCGGGAGGCCTTCCTCGAGATCCCCGCACAAACTTGCATCACGCGCGATAACGCCCCGATCTCCATCGACTTTCTGATTTACTGGAAGGTCTTCGATGCGGCGTTGACGGTGATCCAGGTCGGTAACTTCGCCGGGGCGGCGCAAGGGATCGCCACGACGGGCCTTCGGGCCGTCATCGGCAACCTCAGCCTCGACGACGTACTCGCCAAGCGGGACCAGATCAACCAGGAGATGCGGGCGAAACTGGACGAGGTGACCGAGCGGTGGGGTGTCAAGGTCACGACCGTGGAGATCCGCGAGGTGACTCCGCCCAAAGACGTTCAGGACGCCATGACCCGCCAGATGTCCGCAGAGCGGACTCGCCGGGCGCTCGTGACCGAAGCCGACGGGACCAAGCAGGCCGCGATCACGATTGCCGAGGGAGAGAAGCAGGCGGCGATTTTGCGGGCGGAGGGCGAACGGCAGTCGGCGATCCTCCGCGCTGAGGGATTCTCGCTGGCCCTTGACAAGATCTTTACCGTGGCGCACACGGTGGATGCCAATACGATGAGCCTGCAATACCTGGAGACGCTCCGGTCGCTCGGAGCCAGTCCGGCGGCCAAGTTCATCTTTCCGATGGAATTCACCCGGCTCTTGGAGCCGATGTTCAATCACAAGTCCGGAACGTGAGGAGGACGACGATGGCGATCGACAGCGAACGGAACCGGGCGCCGGCGTCGTTACGGGATCAGTCGTCGGCCGGCGCCAACAGCGCGGTGCTCGGTGAGCGGCTTGGTCTCGCGCGGGAGGTTGTGGAACGCCATCTTCTTTACTGTGCCGATTACGGGTTGGTGACGTGGAGGCGGGTTCGGAGCGGATCGGGCGATGCGGTGATCACGGAACGCGGCCGCGAGTACTTGTTGCGCCAGAGTCTCTAGTCCGGGCGTCGGGCGAGACACCGGCACAGCTGCACGGCTAGCTCTTCGAGCCTGTTTTCGAGCGGCGTTCCCTGTACGGCAGCCGCGCGCGGGGAGAGGGCGGCCGACAAGCGACGTGGATCTGTTGGTCATCGTGGCTCGGGCTTATCCTGCAAGGGGTTGCGATGGAGCGGGAAACGGGACTCGAACCCGCGACCCTCTGCTTGGGAAGCAAGCGGGCGGCCGTTGGCTCGAAGTGGAACGCGCGGTTTTACAGGGGTTTGCGAACCCTGGAGGTGGCCCGGCGTCGCCCGCCGCCGCGCGAGCAGGAATGCGAGCACCTGAATCGTCTTCCCGAGCCCCATATCGTGGGTGATCGGTTAGGCTCTTACTTCAGCGATGCGCTCGCGACGGACGTGCTGTTCCTGCACGGCGGCGTCCCACGGACGGCGAGGGACCGGATGGTGCAGCGCTTTCAGGAGGACGAGCGGGGCCCGGGGGTCTTCGTGCTCTCGCTCAAAGCCGGCGGGACGGGGCTTAACCTCACCGGAGCGAGCCGCGTGTTCCACTTCGACCGCTGATGGAACCCGGCGGTTGAGGACCAGGTCACCGATCGTGCCTACCGGAGCGGACAGAAGAGGGCAGTCCAGGTGTATAAGTTCCTCACCGCCCGTACGGTGGAAGAGAAGATCGATCGCATGCTGGAAGACAAGCGCGATCTCGCGTCGCGGATCGTGGGCGCGGGCGAACGGTGGATCACGGAGCTGGACGACGCCGCGCTGCGCGAACTCGTCACCCTGTCGGCCGATGCCGTCGTCGCGGCGGACGACGGGAACGGAGAGGCGGCGCGGTCTCAGCGGTCGCGTTCGCTGAGGCTGAGGCGTGAACCAGAGTCGCGTCGGCCCCATCTCATCGCGAAGGTGCCGTCATGAGCCGGCGTGAGCGCCGTCATAACGACGATTGGGAGCCCTGGGACGGCGATAGCTGGTATCCGCCAGCGCCCCCGAAGCAACCGCCTCCTGCGCACGGCATCAAGGTCAAGAAGATTGGGACAAACGTGGTGGGGCCAGCGCTGGATTGAGTGATCCGGTGGGAACGGCATGGCCTCGCGGTGCCGCTGTCGCAATTGGAAGGTCTTCACGTGGACGGGAAGACCCGTCAGGCTATTGAGGACTGGCATTACTGGGTGCAGCAGGGGTACGAGCTGTGAGCACCGGCCCAAGGTCCACACGCGATCGCGCCCCGAGATAGCTTAACGCCGGAGCGGACGTCGGCCTCCCACTTCCGTCTCCCGGCCCTGTTCCAAAACGAATTGCTTCCGGAACCCCCCGTCCGTGCCGGTGGCCACAAAGATTATCAGATCCTCTCGTGGGAGTCATCCCGGCGATTCTCACGTGGGTCTGGCTATGGTAACATAGATGGGGTCGAAACGACGCCATAAGGAGTCAGGATGCCCCATGTGGTTGGATCAACTTGCATCCAAGCCCAAGCTTCGGTTGCTGCGCTACCTGGCGCAGCATCCCGAGCCGGTAACTGGCCGGCAGCTCGCGTTCGCTGCTGGAGTGCAGCCTAAGCGCGCCCGTGAAGCACTCGCGGCGCTCGTGGGGCTGGGGCTTGTGCAAGAGCGGAAAGCTGGGCGTGCCTCCCTCTACACGCTCAATCGTGCACACTATGCCGTCCGCACGATCCTCGTCCCCGGCTTCAAGCGCGAAACCGGTTGGCTCGATGATCTCGGGCGCCGCCTCATCCTGTTCGCCGGGGGCCAGGTACGCAGTGTAGTACTGTACGGCAGCTGGGCTCGAGGAGAGGGGCGACCCACGAGCGACGTGGATCTGTTGGTCATCGTGCACAACGGGACTCGCAAAGACGCGCTTGAGCGTCGGCTGGAAGGGGTGCGCACGATGGCCCTCACGAGATTCGGAGTGCCTGTCTCCCTGCTGGTTTTGACGACGGGCGAGGTCGCCGAGCGCGTGAGGACCCGGAGTCGATTTATCCGCGACGTCCTTGAGCAGGGCCGGATCATTGCCGGTCGCCCGTTGTCGGACGTGCTCCGCAGTGCCTGAGCACCACCATCCCCGAACCCTGGGCGGGATCCCCACGCGGCCCGTCGTGCGGGCGCAAGGGATGAACTATCTTCGGAAGGCCGTACAGCATCTGGCGAATGCCCATGCGGCAAGAGCGGCGGAGAACTGGGATTCGGCGGTGTTGCTGGCTGTCCACGCTGCGATCAGCGCAGCCGACGCAGCCACGGTCAGTTACGGTGAAGTTCGGTCGACGAGTCCGACACATACGGATCAGGTGCGGCTGATCCGGGCGTTGTTCCACTCGACTCAACCGGCGGAACGCGCCGCCCGGCAACTCGCGGCCGTGTTAGACCGGAAGCACAGTGTGGAGTATGAAGCTCGTCCGTGCACGGCGCCTGACGCGGAGGCGGCGATCAAGCAGGCCGAACGAGTCCTAGCATGGGCACAGGCCGTGTGTCAGGGTTAATGCTGCCGTCCTCGCCGAGGCCGCGAGTCGGAAGGCTGGGAGTAGCAGAACGGTCCTAGCGGGCGTTAAAAGAAGACCGAGATCACGCGCTAGGTCTTGTCTTGCAAGGGATTTGCAGTGGAGCGGGAAATGACTCGAACCCGCGACCCTCTGCATGGTGCAAAGTTTAGCAGAGTAAGGATCATGCGCTAAGGCTTGTGTATCAAGGTCTGGAGCGGGAAACGGGACTCGAACCCGCGACCCTCTGCTTGGGAAGCAGATGCTCTACCAACTGAGCTATTCCCGCTCGGTACGCGGTCCAGCAACCGCATTATATCACAAACCGTGAGGCGAGGAGGGCGTCTATGACCGGTCAGATCGAGCGCATCCGGCTGGCGGGCATCCTGCCCGAACCCGTCAGCCACTACTGCGACGCCGTGCGGGCCGGCGACTATCTCTTCATCTCCGGGATCGTTTCCATGGACCGTCACGGGCGCGTGGTCGGCGCCGGCGATGCCGCCCGCCAGGTGGAGCAGATCTTCGCGCACGTCGACCGGGTGCTCGAGCACGTGGGCGCCGATCGGTCGCAGATCGTGAGCGTGTTGATCCACCTCGCCGACATGGAGGATCGAGCTCGCATCAACCCCGTGCGCATCCGGTATTTTGGGGAGCACCGGCCGTCGAGCACGCTCGTTCAGGTTGCCGCGCTCATTCACCCGGAGCTGTTGGTAGAGGTCACCTGCACGGCGTATCTCGCGAAGCTAGCGAGCGCATGACCGGCGGTCGCGAATCGCCGGGCCGCCACCGGTGCGCTATGCGCCTGAGGTGTGGGCGGCCAGGCGCTTTTCGAGGATGTCGACGAGCGTCCGGGCGATGACTTCTTTGCCCTGGGCGACAGCCTCGACGCCGCCCTCGGGGGTGACGACATAGCCGATATGCAGGCCCTGTTCGATGTCGCGCATGTCGTTCGCGACCACGAGATCCGCGCGGGTTCGCCTGGCCCACTCGCTCGCGACGCCCACGAGTTCCTCCTGAGGCCGGGCCACTTCCAGCTTGAAGCCGATGAAAAAGGTCTTGGGCGCCAGGTCGCGCACGCGGGCGGCGGCCTTTGGCGTCGGCACGAGCCGGATCAGCCACTCGTCGGTGGCGCTCCCGACTTTTTCCTCGCGAACCTCCGACGGCGCAAAGTCGAGCACCGCCATGGCGTGAATCACGGCGTCGTACCGGTGCGCCCGGAGCTCGTGCTCGAAGCTCGCGATGAGATCCTCCACGGTGTCGATCGGCAGCAGCCGGAGATGGTCGACGCGTCCGCCGCGTACCGTCGGGAGGATGCTGCCGCGCCCGTACGCGAACGTCACGATAGCGCCGGCTTCGAGCGCGCGCTCGGCAATAAGGGAGCCGAGCCGGCCTGTCGATTTGTTCGTCAGGAAGCGCACCGCGTCGAGCGGCGCGCGTGTGGGGCCGGATGTGATGAGGATCTGGCGTCCCCGCAGGCTCATGACGCGCGCGCCTCGAGGGCCCGCGTGATCTCGCCGCGGACCTCCGGGTCGTGCTCCCGCTCGAGCCTCGCCCGCAATGCGATCCACGACGCGTCGGTGCCGATCCGGCCCAGCGCCCACGCCGCGTGGGCGCGTACGAGCGGCTCGTCTTCGTCGCCGAGCGCACGGGCCAGCGCCGGAACGGCCGCGGGATCGCCGAGATTGCCGAGCGCAACGGCGACGTTCCGGCGGAGCCCGCGCCGCTTCGTGCGCGTGATCGCCGAGCCGCGAAACCGGCGTCGAAACTCCTCATCCCCGATGTTCAGCAGCTGAAGCAGGTCCGGGCGTGCGCCGACCCCGGGGCGCGGCGCGAACTCCGGGTGCGTCCGCGGCGCGGTGCGCGCGTTATGCGGGCACACGGTCTGGCAGTCGTCGCAGCCGAAGATGCGGTCGCCGATGAGAGGCCGCATCTCGTGGGGGATGGCGCCGCGATGCTCGATGGTCAGGTACGAGATGCAGCGGCGCGCGTCCACCGTGTACGGCGCCACGATCGCGCCGGTCGGGCACGCATCAAGACAGAGCCGGCAGCGCCCGCAGTCGCCCCGCGCGGGCGCGTCCGCGGGAAGCGGAAGATCGGTGAGGATCTCCCCCAAAAAGACCCACGATCCGAAGCCGTTGCGCGAGATAATGAGCGTGTTCTTGCCGTACCATCCAAGCCCCGCGCGCCGCGCCGCGGCGCGGTCGATCATAGGCCCGGTGTCCACGTAGTAGCGCGAGATCCGCGCTCCGTGCAACCGCAGAAACCTGGCCACACGCGCGAGACGCGGCGCCATTACGTCGTGGTAGTCGGCGCCTTGCGCGTAGCGGCTGATCCGGCCCCGTGGCCGGCCGGTTCCGGAGGCCCCGGCCGGCGCCGCTCCGGCGTGCTCGCCTTCGAGTCCGTGCGGCCCCACGCCGCTCGTGGGCCGCCGCGGCGGCGTTCCGCCGCCGCCGCCCAGGGGGCGTGCCTCTCCATAATAGAGCCCCACCACGACGAGGGCGCGCGCGTCCGGCTCGACGGCGCGCGGGCGCGGCGAACGGGGCGCGTTGCGGGCCATGTAGCCCATCTCGCCGTGGCGGCCCTCGGCGACCCACCGCGCGAGCGCCTCACCCTCTTGATGGAACGGCTCGGTCGTGGCGATGCCGCAGAGGTCGAACCCCGCGGCTCGGGCTTCAGCCTTGACCGCGGCGGCGAGCGCCTGGAGATCTACCGATCGGCCGGCGTTCATCCACGCTCGAGTATAGCAGGCGCGTGCTGCACCGGCGCGCCCGGCCGAAAGCCGACAACCTGAAACGTGCCGAGGCGGGTGTTCGAGGTCGGCTGCCACTCCACCGTGATCGGCGCGGCGAAGTCCGGCGCCATGCGACCGTGCTGGATCCAGTAGCGCGCGTGCGCGTCATTGAGGATCGCCGGGCTGGCCTTTGCGACGAGCACGACCGGCCCGTCGACGAAGTGCACCTCGTCGAGCTCGGGGATCCCGCGCAACGCATTCAGGAGCTGCGCTCGGACGTCCGCGGGCGGAGCCGGCCGGACGTTGACGAGCCCAATGTTGCGCCCGAGCGGGCCGATAATCTTGACGTTTGCGAGCTGCGGGCTCACGCCGGCGTTTTGGAGGACGGTCAGGACGACCTCGTTGGCGCGGGCCACCGCCCGGCCATGGTAGTCGGGGGCGGCGAGCGGCTTGAGAAGATGCTTGAGCTTGCAGCCCTCCCGGCCCGGGTTCTCGCCGATGCGCGGCGGCCGTACGCCCATGGCATCCGCCAGCGCCCGGATCGCCGGCTTCTCCAGCTCGAGCAATGGGGCGTAGTAGCCGTTGCAGACCTTGAGCCCCAACTGCCCCCACGTGTCGCTCCGGTTCGCGCCCGTCAGGACCAACCGGCCGCCCGCGACAGCCTTGACCATGCCGAGCTTGATCTCGCGCGTGCAGCGGTTGCACGCCGGCCCGGCGGCCTGGACCCGGTGCTGCTTGAACTGCCCGAGCAGACAGCGCTGTTGCAGCCCGAGCTGCTCCGCGACTTCGAGCACGATTTCGTTGCCGCGGGTGTAGGCGTACTGGCCCATGTTGACCGTGACGAGGAGGACGGCCGCCGCGCCAAGCGCGTCCCTCGCCAGCGCCGCGGTTACCGTACTGTCCAGCCCGCCGCTGAACGCGACGACCACCGGCGCGCCGCCCGTGGTTTCGTGGATGTCCCGAAGGAGCGTCTCCCGCAAGGTCACACCGCAAGCGTACCCGATCCCGGTGGCGTTGTCACGGACCTGCCGTCTCACGAGCCGTCTCGAATGCCGCTCAGGCCGGTGGCGCCAACCGAAAACCGGCACCGGATCTCGACGGATCGTCCCGGTCCCGCGTCGCGGGCGCCATTCGCCCGTCGAGGGCGATCGCGTGCGGTGCGCGTAGAGCGAGAGGAGAAGAATCTGGCGGCCAGGAAACTTCCAGCCCTGGCCGGGCGGCGTCCGGCCGCGAGACGTATTCCAGGGCCGGGGGTGCGGAATGCGCAGGGGTGTGTGGGCCGCGGTGGCCGCGATCGGCTTGCTCGTCGGACTGTGGCCGGCGGGAGCGATGGGCCAGGGTAAAGCCGCCCTGACGTTCTGGAGCTGGCGGGCCGAGGACCGCGCGTTCTACGAGGGCATGATCCGCAAGTTCGAGGCACAGAACCCGGGCGTCACGATCGACTTTCAGACGTACAAGCCGACCGAGTACAATACGGTGTTGTCCGCGGCGATGCAGGCGGGCAAGGGGCCGGACATCGTGCAGGTGCGCGCCTACGGTGCGCTGCAACCGTACGCGCGCCCGGAGTTCCTCGTTCCGCTGGAGGACAAGGTCCCGGAGCTCAAGACCTTTGCGCCGCAATGGCTCGACGGCGCCCGGAGCCGCGCCGACGGCAGGGTCTACGGCGTGCCGTTTGCGTTTCAAGCGCTCGTCATCTTCTACAATAAGCAGCTGCTCGCAAAGGCCGGCGTCAAGCCGCCCCACACCTGGGACGAGTTCCTCACCGCGCTCCGGACGCTCAAGGACCACGGGATCACCCCGCTGGCCAACGGCGCGAAGGAGGGGTGGACGCTGGAGGTCGCGATGGGGGTGCTAGCCCCCAACTTCTACGGCGGGACCAACTTCTACGACGCGGTCGTCCACGGCCAGACGACGTTCCGCGATCCGCGCTTCACGGGCGCGCTGGCGAAGGTCGCCGAGATCCGCCCGTACATGCCGCAAGGGTACGAGGGCGTGTCCTACACCGACATGCAACAGCTGTTCGTCAACGAACAGGCGGCGATGTACATCGGCGGGATCTTCGAGCTCGGCTTCTTCCAGAGCCAAAACTCGTCCCTGCAGATCGGCGTGATCCCGGGCCCGGTGCAGCACGCGGGCGACACGCCGTGGATCAGCAGCTACGACGACGGCAATTACGGCGTCAACGCCAAGACGCGGTCCATGGACGCGGCGATCAAGTTTATCCGGTTCACCGCGACGCGCGAGTGGGGACAGGAGTTTACCAACCAGCTCAAGCAGCTCTCCGCCGTGCCGGGCGTCAAAGTCCAAGATCCCATCCTGCAGCAGGTGCTCGAGTGGATGCGCCACGCGACGCCGTACATCATGCTCGTGGGCTTTCGGTGGCAAAACCCCACGGGGAGCGAGCTGATCCAGAACGATTTGCAGGGCATGTTTGGCGGCAAGCTGAGCCCGCAGCAGGTCGGCGACGACGTCACGCGCGGTCTCGCGGCCTGGTTCGCGCCGTTCAAGAACCGGTAGGCGGCGCCGGCGGTCGTTCGGCATCAGCGGATTCGGACGGTGTGCGGCCGGGGCGGGCGCAGGCTCGCCCCGGCCGTGTGATCGATGAGCGCGCCTCCGGCCGCCCCACGCCGGGGCTTCTCCTACCGCACCGCGCGCATGTGCTGGGTGGCGGCGTTTCTCGCCCCGGCGCTCATCTTGTTCACGGCGTTCGTCGCGTATCCCATCGTCACGGCGATGGCGTACAGCGTCTACCGGTGGGATGGCATCGTCCGGCGCGGGTTCGCCGGGTGGGCCAATTTCCAGCGTCTGTTGACACAGTACCCGTACCGGGAGCGCACGGCGGAAGCGTTCTGGCACAACGTGTGGACGTTCGTCCTCACGATGATCGTGCAAAACGGCGTGGCCCTCGTCCTGGCGGCGCTGCTCGCCGGCCGGACGTGGGGCGCGCGGGTCTACCGGGCGATCTTCTTCATGCCCGTCGTGCTCTCGCTCGTCGTCGTCGGATTTCTCTGGGAGCTGTTTCTGAACCCGGTGTGGGGCGCCGTCAACAAGCTCCTCGTGCTTGCCGGCCTCGGCGCGTTCGCCCGGCCGTGGCTCGGCGACACGCGCACGGCGCTCGTCGCCTTGATCCTCGTGAACGCCTGGCGGTGGGTCGGGTTCCCGACGGTCGTGTTCCTCGCGGGGATGCAGGCGATTCCCGAAGAGTACCTGGAGGCGGCGCGCCTCGATGGGGCCGGGTCGGGGGCGGTGTTTCGCCGGATCGTGTTGCCGCTGCTCGCGCCCCAGGTGAACATCGTGGTCATCCTGACCTTCATCGGCGCGTTCAACTGGTTCGAGCTGCCCTACGTGATGCAGGGCGTGACCGGTGAGCCGTACCATGCCACGGACGTGCTCGGCTTGCTGTTCTACCGCGCCGCGTTCGGCGCCGTGGACACGGGCAATCCCGACGTCGGGGTCGGGTCCGCGATCGCGGTCGTCATGTTCCTGCTGATCCTGATCACGAGCAGCGCCGGGGCGCTGTATCTCCGGCGGCGGGAAGTGGAGGGATAGTGACAACCGCCCCGTGGCCCAAGGCGGTACGGCGCCCGGGTCCGGTCGTCCGGTCGGCCCTGGCGCAGGCGCTGCTCGGAGCCAACGCGCTCCTCGTCGTGTTGCCGATGATCTTCATGGTGCTGTCGTCGCTCAAGACGACCCGGGAGATTTTCCGCGATCCGTTCGGGGTCCCGGCGGCGCTGCGCTGGGACAACTACGCGCAGCTATGGAGCGCCGCGCACTTCGCCGTCTACTTCCGAAACAGCGTGGTCGTCACCGTGCTGTCGATGGCCCTCCTCCTGGTCACGGGGACGCCCGCGGCCTACGCGCTCGGCCGGTACGCGTTCCGCGGCAACGACCTGATCTTTCTGTACTTTCTGAGCGGCATCATGGTGCCGATTCGGCTTGCCGTGATCCCGCTGTTCATCATGATGCGCGACCTGCGCCTGCTCGACACATTCGGGTCCCTGGTGCTGGTCTACGCGGCCTCGGGCCTGCCGAGCACCGTGTTCATCCTCACGGGGTTCTTCAGGGGCCTGCCGCAGGATCTCGACAACGCGGCCCGCATCGACGGGGCGGGCGAGTTCGGCATTCTGTGGCGCGTGCTGCTGCCGCTCGTTCGCCCCGCGCTGGCGATCGTGACCGTGTACAACATTATCCCCATCTGGAACGACTTTTTCTTTCCGCTGGTGTTCATTCATCAGGATGCGCTCAAGACGCTGCCGCTCGGGCTCACGGTCTTCTTCGGCGAATACCAGACCAATTGGGCCCTCCTGTTTGCCGGGTTGACGCTCGCGGCTGCGCCGGTGCTGCTTCTCTATATCGTCCTGTCCCGGCAATTCATCAAGGGGCTCACCGCGGGGGCGATCAAGGGTTGACGGTGGTTGCCATCCGCCGCAGGCGGGGAGCCCGGGCCCGGCCTCCGCGTGAGCGCAGGAGGCGCGCCCGGCGGTGAGGACCCTCGTTGCGTACACTTGCGCAAACCGCGACGCCGGCGGGCGGCCGCAGGCGTCCGTCAACGCGGGATCGAGTTGGCCGTTCAACAACGTCGACCGTGAGGGTCCCGTCGCCGAGGGTGCGGCCGCCGGAGAATCCGATCGTGCGAAGTCCTTCACCGCGATGCTTGCAGGCTGCGGAGGATCTGCTTCGGTACTTTGCAGACGGCGGTGTACGCTGGATTGTAGACGTTCGCGACGCCGTACTCGACGCACTGGCCGAGCAAGGTACTCGCGGCTCGCGCATCCAGCCCGTAGTCACTGCCGAGCCACCGCACCATCTCCGTCGTCGCATGCTGCAGCGCCTGGTCGAACGGGCGGGCATTGCCGAGCGTGAAGATGTGCGTCCCGCTTTCGCCGCGCGGCCACGCGATCGGGCGGTCCTTGTGCACCCGCACGGTAAATTCGACCTCGAACGACGTCTCGACGCCGTTTCCGACAATCTCGCCATCGCCCTGCGCGGCATGGCAGTCGCCGAGGTGGAACAGGGCGCCCGGCGCGAACACCGGGAACAACGCGCTGACGCCCTCCGTGAACCCGCGGTAGTCCATATTGCCCCCGTGGGGTCCGGAGGTCGAGGTCGAGATGGCTTGCCCGCCGGGCGGCGCCACGCCGAAGCAGCCCACCATGGGCTGAAGCGCGATCGCGAGCGGCGCAAGGCGGGATAACTCGGCTCGTGTGACGGCGCGATGGCGCGGGTCGATGTCCGCGATGGGCGGCGACGGCGCGCCGCCATGGGCGAGCGCGATGATCCGGCGCTCCAGGTCGATGTGCCACAGGGTGACGCCACCGGCCGGCGTCTCGCGCACGTAGGCCGGGTCCAGCACGTTCGGCGCGATGACGGTGCCGGACCACCCGATCGCTCGGCTCGGGGTGAGGCGGTCCAGGCGCACTTCGAGCATGTCGCCCGGCTCGGCGCCCTCGACGTAAAACGGCCCGGTTTGCGGGTTGCCGCGCGGCGCGGCCGCCGCGCCCTGCGCATCGTACCCTCTCGCATCGAGCGTGGTGGTCACCACGGTATCGCCGTCATGAACGCGCAGAACTGGCGCGTGCGAACCCAGCGTATTGTGATACTGACGAGGCGTGAAGCGATGCGTGGCCATCGGTCATGACCTCCCGGGGTAGCGATCCGCGGTTCGCATGCGTAAGCGACCGGCAACGGGATGACACGTTCAGCGCGGGGCAAATTGGTCCCTTGGGCCGTGCTGCTCGAGCAGAGGCGCAGGCTCCGGGGGGCGCGGGGCGGTGCGCGGGTGCGCGAGCAAGAGAGCACGCCCGGGGCGGGCCGCGTGGACCGCCGCAAGGGGGAGAAGACGATCCGCGTGTCCCACTCTCCGGGCGTGGCGAACACGAGATTCCGTACTTTCTATAGTAGGCCGTGCTGATGAAGGAGTCCTGAAGAGTTTGTGAATTTGTCGAACCGAACGTTTGTTGCCTGGCGGTAGATTGGCTCTACAATCGCCCTAGGGAGGGGAGCGAGATCCACTACGTATCCCGTCGGCTCAATCTTCATCAAGCGATAGACCATACTGGATAAGCGTTGCGGAGATACTTGACAATGGCTTTGACGCTTGAGATAATTCACTTTGTTAGTCAATCGCCGATCCTCAAGAAACAGGCTCGCAAGGAAAGGCCCAATCAGCGGGTCTTTTTTGCTTAATGATCTACCTCACCCATTACTAAGCGGCGCTTCCGATCTCTTCCTTATTCGATGAACCAGCATTCTCTGACCGGCTCCGCCATCACGCCGGCGGCTCACTGACCCAGATCCCACTTTAATCCTCTATAACCTACAGCTCTAATCCTTTGACGACAGCGCCCTTATCACCATCAATCCCACTGCCTTCTCAATTTGCGGCTACAACCGGGCACTTGCTCAGAGGACTTGCAACGGGGTTCCCGCGAACATGCAGCGGCGGGATTGGGGGTGGCGGGCTTGCCTCACTGGATCTGCACGACCTGCGGCACCCAGTTCATGGAGTCGGTTCAACCGCCGGAGCGGTGCGGGATCTGCACCGACGAACGCCAGTGGGTCAACTGGGACGGCCAGGCATGGACGACCTTAGCCGATCTGCGGCGCGATCACCGCAACACCGTTGCCGAGGAGGAACCGGGGCTCCTCAGCATCCGCACCGAACCAAGCTTTGCCATTGGTCAGCGCGCCCTGCTCATCACCACGGCCGCCGGCAGCGTGTTATGGGACTGCGTCAGCCTCATCGACTCCGAGACCGTGAACGAGATCCGGCGGCGGGGACCGCTGGCGGCGATCGCCATCTCGCATCCGCACTTCTACTCATCCATGGTCGAGTGGAGCCGCGCCCTCGAGGACGTCCCCGTGTACCTTCACGCGGACGATCGCATGTGGATCATGCGTCCGGACGATGTGATCACAGTCTGGCACGGGGCGAGCCAGGCGCTGCCCGGCGGGCTGGCATTGCTCCGCTGCGGCGGACACTTTCACGGCTCCACGGTCCTGCACTGGCCGGACGGCGCCGGCGGGCGGTGCGTTGTTGACGGGGGACACCCTGCAGGTGGTACCAGACCGTCGCCACGTCAGCGTCATGTATAGTTACCCTAATTTGATTCCCGTGGACCCCACGACGCTCCGGCGTATCGCGGGGATCATCGCGCCGCTGCGCTTCGACCGGATCTACGGCGGGTTTTCCGGGCGGGTCATCGCCGCGGGCGCACGCGACGCGGTCATGCAGTCGCTCGGGCGCTATGAGCGGGCTATCCGAGGCGACGCGGCGTCGCCGTAGTCCCGAATCGTGTTTGGCCGATCGTCGACCGGGGCATTATATGATCGATCCGCAAGCGCCAGGGCGCTTCGGCGGAGCTTGGGCGGGACGGGCGTGCGGCGAGCGCCGGCCGCTCGTTGTCGCCGGGGGAGGCTAGTGTCGATCGATACGTCGGGGCCGGGATGCTCGACGGCGCGTAACCGCTGTCCGGGCGCAGGATCCGGCAGGCCGTGACGCCCTTCGCGTCGAGGTTTGCCGTGCCGTTTCGCGAGCCCTCGCGCGTGGCGAGTGGTGCCGCCGCGCTGCTGGTTGCCGGCGGCATGGCTTGTTCGTCGCCGTAATGCCCGCCGTGCTCGCACCGGCCGGCTTTCTCTACGTGTACATCCCCGTGGTCGCCGCCGCGGCGTATCTCTGGGGCCGCCTCCCGGGGTGGGTCGCGGTGATTGCGAGTCTGGCCGGGGCATGGTTCGTCGTCGTGTCGCCGCACGGCCCGCTGTCCTTGCCGGTCCCGCAGCAATGGCCAAGCATCGTCCTCTTTGCGGCGGTCGTCGTGGTTACCGCGGAGGCCGCGGTGCGCCTTCGCCGTGCGGACCTTGCGGCGCGCCAACTGGCCTCCATCGTCGAGTCCTCGGACGATGCCATCTTTAGCAAAGCGCCGGACGGTACGATCCTCACCTGGAACCCTGGTGCGGAGCGGCTGTTTGGCTATGCTGCCGCGGAGGCGCTGCGCCGGCCGGTCGCGATGCTCGTTCCGCACGACCGCGCCGGCGCGGTCGCGGATCTGCTCGCGCGGTTGCAGCGCGGAGAGCGGTTCGAGCGCTACGAGACCGAGTGCGTCAAAAAGGACGGCAGCCGCGTCGACGTGTCCTTGAGCATCTCCCCCATCCGGAGCCGATGGGGAGCCGTCGTCGGGTCGTCGTCAGTGGCTCGGGACATCACCGAGCGGAAGCGCGTGGAACGGCAGCAGCAGTTGCTGGTCCAAATCGGCGACGTGCTGCCGGGACTCGATGTGGACGCCAACCTGGAGGGTCTGGCCCGCGTGCTGGTGCCCGCGCTTGCGGATTGGTGCGTCATCGATCTGACCGATGACGCCGGGACGCTGCGGACGGCGATCACCATGCACAAGGATGCGGAGCGTGCCGCGCTCGCACGCGAGGTGCAGCGGCGGTACCCTCCGGATCCTCGGTCGCGGTACGGCGCCGCCAACGCCGTCCGGACGCGAAAAGCCGAGCTCTACCCCGAGATTTCGGACACGTTGCTCGAGGATGCCGTGCCAAACCCGGCGCTGCGGCGGATCGTGCGCAGTCTGGGGGCGCGGTCCGCGATGGTGCTGCCGCTCGTGGCGCGCGAACGGTGCTTCGGGGCCATCACGCTCTTCTCCGCCGAGTCCGCCCGCCGCTACACGGAGGCCGATCTCGCGTTCGCGGAGGAAGTCGGACGCCGGGCTGCACTGGCGCTCGACAATGCTCGCCTGCATCGTTCGGAGCAACTCCAGCGCCTGGCGGCCGAGCGGGCCGCCGGTCGCGTGACCCGCATGCAGGCGATTACGGCCGCGTTGTCAGAAGCCGTGACCCCAGAGCAGATTGCCGACGTCATCGTTTCGCACGCGATGGAAACCTTCGGCGGTTCCGCGGCGAGCCTCTGCCTGCTGGGCGCGGACCAATCCACCCTGGAACTGGTCCGCGCGGTCGGGTATTCGTCGGAGGTTACGCAGCGCTGGCGGCGGTTTCCGCTTCGCCGCCCCGCGAACGGCGCGGGCCCCGCGAGGAGCATCGGCGTGATGTGGCACGCGGCCGAGGGCGCTCAGGACGGTCATGCGCCGGATCCCACGCCGTTTATGGACTCGGCAGCGGCGGGGGCCCTGGCCGAAGTGCCGTTAGTGTCATACGGCCGCCTGATCGGCATCCTGTACGTGCGATTTGCCGACGCGCGCCGGCCTCCCGCCGACGAGCTGGAATTTATGCTGACCGTGGGCCGTCAGTGCGGGCAGGCGATCGAGCGCGCGCGCCCCTACGCGCGCGAACGCCGGGTCGCGGAGACCCTTCAGCGCGCGCTGCTGCCGGGGGCGCTGCCGCAGTGCCCCGGGATCGTCGTGCGCAGCGCGTACCGATCCGGCGGCGCCTGGGAGTCCGACATCGGCGGCGATTGGTACGACATGTTCTGGCTGCCGGACGGCCGCATCGCCCTGTCTATCGGCGACGTCGCGGGACGCGGCCTCCGCGCGGCGGTCACCATGGGGCAGCTTCGGCAATCCATCCGGGCCGCCGCGCTCGCCGACGCGGATCCGCCCGGCGTGCTGCGGCGTGCGAGCGACCTGCTGGGTCTCACAGACGGCGACGCGGCGATGGCGACCGCGCTGTTTGGCGTGCTGGATCCCAACACGTCCGAGTTCGCCTACGCCACGGCGGGAAGTCCCGCCCCAATCCTCGTGGCCCCTGACAAGGAGCCCGCGCGGCTACCCTGCGGCGGCCTGCCGCTCGGCTACCTGGGAATCGACCAACCGCCTTCGCATCGCGTCACGCTGCCCCGCGGCAGCCTGATCGTGCTCTATACCGACGGGCTCACCGAGACACGGCACGACCCCATCGTCGGCGAGGCGGCGGTGATCGAGGCCGCCCACCACGCGCTGATGGAACCGGAGGCGGATCACGCCGAGGCCATCGTGAAACGGGTGCTGACCCACGGTCACATCAGCGATGATATCGCCGTCCTCACGGTGGCCGTCGCGGCCCGGCCGTTCGACCGGTTCGAGATCCTGCTCCCGTCGGAGCCCCGCAGCGCCGTCGTGGTGCGCCAGGCGCTGCGGCGGCTCGCCGCCGACACGGGCCTCGACCGCGAGCGGTTGACGGCGATCATGGTCGCGGTCGGCGAGGCCGTCAACAACGTGATCGAGCACGCGTACGGAGCGGCCACCGGGCAGCTGCGCGTACGCGCCTACGTTGATGAGGGACGGACGCTGCGGGTCGAGGTCGCCGACGATGGGACCTGGCGTAGGGACCGGCCGTTCACCGGCGGCGGCCACGGCCTGAGGGTGATGGAGGCGCTGGCGGACGCCGTTGAGGTGGAGTCCACGTCGGCGGGAACGACGGTCCGTTTGGCTATGAAGCTGCCGCAGGAGCCCGGGCGCATGCCGGTTGAGCTGCCGGCCGATCCGGGCGGCGCCGCGTCCGGGATGCTCGAACGCCGGCTCGCCGGCGGCTCGCCGGGCATGGAGGGTCCGGCGCGGCCGGCGCGTGGGACTCCGTTCGGGATTGATCGTGCGGGAGAGATCCCGGTGGTGACGATCGGCGGCGATATGGATTTACGAGACGCCGCGGCCTTCGAAGCGGCGCTCGACCAGGCGGCGCGCGCGGAGTCGCGCGGCGTAATCGTCGCGCTTACCGATACCGCCTACCTGGACAGTTACGCGATCGGCGCGCTGCTCCGGTTTGGCCGGCGGCTCGCGACCAACCGGCGCGAGCTGCTGCTCGTCGTACCGTCATCGGCAACGCTGCGGCGACTCGTGCACATTGCGGGGATGGGGCAGGCGTTCAAGACTTTTGGGGCGCTGGCCGATGCGATCGCGACCATCCATCCCGCGGGCGAACCGTCTACTCGTCCTCTCGGTCCCGCACCTTCGTCTCCATGATAATCCGGTCCCCGGTGGCGACGACGATCTTGTAACCTTTGGCCGCCCAGGCATTCAGCTCGGTGGCGACATCCTTGCCGTAGACCACCCGAACCTCGACATAGTGACGCCGGCGTGCCATCCGCGTCCCCCTCGTACCCCGCGTGCCGGTGGGGCGGTGTCGGACACACCACTATACACTTCCGGGGCGCGCCTGCACAGGGAAGATCGACCGAAATTCGGGTCAAGATTGCGTAAGATTTACTCGAGATAGCGCTCGACGGTATTGGGATCGCGCACCTTCGCGTCCTCGGGGTTCAAGCGTGCATCCCGCAGCGCGGCGCTGATTGAGGTAGTCCCAGCACTGGTCCAGGGTCACCTGGATCTGCCTGAGCCGCGACCGGTCGGCGTCGGTCGCTTCACCTTTCGATTCTTTCTCCCACAACGTGTGTTCCTCGTGGGCGAGCTGATTGATGTGTCCGATGACATCCTGGTCGTCCATGGGGTTCCTCCCAATTTATTGAGGCGGCATGTGCCCTTGCCGCGGCGGTTTTGCGATCCTGCGTGCCCAGGGCTTCGGGGTAAGGAAGGGGGTCCCTCCACGTGCTAGGCGCGCCCCCGGGGAGAGGCTGCGGCGCGGGCGCGCCCGGGATGCTCGCGCATGTCAGACGTGCAGCCATCACATGCAGGGGGCCGTGGACTAGCGGGGCGGTGCCGTGGCCGGCGGCGAGCGGCGTGGCGGAGGGAGGGAGATTCGAACTCCCGAGGGGTCGCCCCCTAGCGGTTTTCAAGACCGCCGCAATCGGCCGCTCTGCCATCCCTCCGCCGGAAGTATAGCATCTCTCACACTTCTCGGTCCGCGCGTCTCACCGCCGCGATGCCCCGCAGCGCCATCGCGACACCGAGTGCGCCGAGCGGGAAGGCCAGCACAAACGGGGCAACGATCCCGAGCAGCGCCGCGGCGCCGCCGAGAAACGGACCGACGAAGAATCCAAGGTCACCCGAGCTGTTGTACACGCCCATGGCGCTCGTGTAGTGTTCCCGGGAGCTGAAGCGTGCAATGAGCATGGTGAACGTTACCGGGATCATCCCGCCGGCAGCCCCAAACCCGACCGCCGCCACCAGCAGCGGCGCCGCCCCGTGCAGCAACGGGCATATGGCCAGGATCGCGGCTCGTCCGATCACGCCGGGTAGGATTAGCCGCTCCGGACCGACGCGGTCCGCCAGGCGCCCGGTGGGAAGCTGCACGAGCGCGTACGTCAGGCCCTGCACCGTGAACAGCCAGCCGATCGTCGCTACGGACAGTTTGAGATGCACCATATAGAGCGGGACGAACGTCGACCAGATCCCGGAGATCGCATAAAAGAAATGATTGGCTAGGCACAGCCGTCGCACGATTGGGTCGCTCAGGACCTCCCAGCTTGCCGCGGGGGGACCAGCCTGCACGACGGCCGGCCGCGGTTCCGTGATGGGCACGACCACCGCCAGCGTCAGAAGACTGACGGCAGCGCCGACAAAAAAGCTCATCCGGATGCCAAACTGGGCCGCCACGGTGCCGCCGATCGCGGGCCCCGCGAGGAATGCGACGGAGGTGAGGAACCAAAAGACGCTGAACGCGCGGCCGCGCGTTTCCTCGGACGCTGTCGCCGCGACGGCCGCATGCAGCGGGGACCACATGGCGGCTCGCGCCATGCCCACGCCGATGAGGCCGGCCGCCACGCCCGCGGGCGCCCGGGTCAGGACGATCCACGCCATGGTGGCCGCGTTGACGACCAACCCGGTCACCAACGTCCGCCGGGCGCCCAGGACGCCGGCGATCCGGCCGATTTCCAGCTCGACGATCCCCATCGCCAGGCTCAGTAGGCTCACAAGCGTGCCGATCTGCGCCGCCGAGTAGCCGATGCGCGACAGGCGGACCGGGAGGATGGGCAGGACGAACTGCCAGGAGATGGCGATGAGAAAGCCTGCGACGCCGAGGAGTGCGACGCGCAGGTCCAACGGCGAGAGACGAGTGCGCGGCCCCTGCGCTCGCGCGGCGGGGGCCGGCGCGGAAGACGGCGGGGGCTCGCTCATTGCGATGGATGCACGCCCGAAAGTTCGGGGGACGGTCAGAGGAGTCCTGGCCCGCCCGGCGCCGAGGATCGCCGCGACCGCTTCCGGCAGCATCGCCGTGACGGCGCTTTACTACGGTCCCACGTGGCGTCCTCTCGTGCTGGCAACGGAGGATTCTCGAGACCTGCGTGCGCGATGGGAACCTTTTCCCAGGCACTGCAAAACGTGGAGGGAAGCCTCGCTGCGGCGGGCATGACGTTGGGCGGCCGTGTCAGCGCAACCCCTCTGGACGAACGAGGTGGGAGGTGCGACAATTGATCGGACAGAAACGGCATCGCCGGCGCATCCGAAGACCCGCGTACACATGGGGACGTAGCTCAGCGGGAGAGCACCTGCTTTGCAAGCAGGGGGTCGGGGGTTCGAATCCCCTCGTCTCCACCATTGCAAAGAATTCGAGCCGGTATCCCCCCTGGCACTCTCGGATGGCATTTCCAGGAGCGCTAAGGTGTTGAGTGACGTTCGGGCGACGTAGTAGGGTCGGCCGATGTCGCCACACGCCGGTTCCAGGCGAACCTGACCGAGAAGATTTCGCAGGACGGGGCCGGACCGGTCGGTGTTGCGCTCGAGGATCTCGTTGACGCACGCCAGGCGCTCCTCTACCCATGCTCTGGGCGGAGTTCGAAAGATTTTCTCGCGGCTGCGGTGCAGGCCGTCGAGTTCTTCTTTAAGCGCGTCGACCTTGTGTTCCGTGTCCAGGAGGGCCTGCGCGAGCGTGCGGCTGCCGCGGCCTTCGCCGATGAAGTCCACGAAATTCGCCAGCCGCCGCTGCTCGGCGGTGAGTTCCGTTTTCTTGAGCCGGATGGACTCGGGGATATGCGCGGAGAGCTTGCCGACTTCCATCTCGACGCGCTGGAGGATGTACTCAATGTGCTCAGGGTGTGAGAGATGAGTGCGCACGGCGCCGAGGACAATGCGCTCGACGAGGCTGCGCCGGACCAGCAGTTTGTTGTCGCAGGCGTCTTTCGTCGCGGCAATGCAGCCGTAGTAGCCGCCGCCTTTTCCCCCGTGCAGAAAGAGACGGACATCACTACTATAGTGGACAACGGTTGAGGTCCCAGGGAAGCGACGACTGAGGTCAGCGGTGAACTCACCGACAAGATCGCCCACTGCGACAACACCTCCAGGTGTGGACTCTCGCCCACTCTACACCAGAGGTGCTGGACCTTAATGTTGTAACCACCCTTTACCACCGGCGGTGACACAAATTTTGATTTGGGCGGCACGCTCGTGTACCAGAACCCCATTCCGGAACGCGACCGCGAGCGGCAACACTATTAGGCGGCGGCCTTCGGCGCTGGGTTGCCGAGCGAGCGTGACATGAGTTGGGCACCCGGCCGCCGGGGCCCTGTCGATTCCGGCTCGGGGTCTTCGACTATGGGGTGAAACCGAGACGCAGACATGAAAGGAGACCGATCATGAACCGTATCCTGTGGGTCGTTCAGGCGCTGCTGGCGGCGGTGTTCCTGTTTGCCGGCGGCATGAAGCTCGTGCTGCCGCTTGAGGTCATGACCAAGCAGATGCCGCTTCCCGGCTGGTTCCTGCGGTTCACCGGGACGGCCGAAGTCCTCGGCGCGCTGGGGCTGATCCTCCCGGGCGTCCTGCGCATCCGCCAGGAGCTCACACCGATGGCCGCCGCCGGCCTCACTGTCGTCATGATCGGCGCCACCGCGCTCACGCTATTCGTGGGCGGCGGACTCAGCGCCCTGGTCCCCGCGACGGTGGGCCTCCTCGCCGTGTTCGTAGTGTACGGCCGCGCGGGGACTCATCGAGCGGACGCCCCAGCGCCCGATAGCGTCGGGGGGTAAGTCCGAAGGCCGACGCAAACGTCCGTGTAAAGTGCGCCTGGTCGGCGAAGCCCGCCTCGCCCGCGACCTCTGCGAGCGGGCGGGCTTCGTGCATCGCGTCGCGCGTATCAGTGCGGGCTGGGGCGGAGCGCGATGCGGAACCGGCGGGCGATCGCAGCGGGTGAGCCCGGTCGCCGCCTCCAATTCGGCCGACGGCACCGCGCGGATCCGCTCCGCATCGAGAATGCTACGTCGAACGACCGTACGATAGCACAGTTGCCGGGCGAGGCAACATCCCATTACATGCTTCTAGACTCGCGTTCCGAAAGGCCTCGATCCACGGCGTTAATTGGATGGCACGAAGGCGTCGCCCCGTGCTTCGCGACGACGCACTAGCTCGCTCGGAGTGGTTCCGAGCATCCGGCGACAAGTTCGCGCGAGATGCGCCGCATCCGAGAATCCGGCCGAATGTGCCGCTTCGGTAATGCTTGCTCCCCTCATTAACAACCCACAGGCACGCTGCAGCCTCAACCACAATACGTAAGGTCGAACGGGAACACCAACCGATTCCGTAAAGGCATGCATGAAACGGGAGCGAGACAACCCGGCAATCTGCGCCAGATTTATCAGCGAAAAGCGCTGCGAACTTCCCAGCTGTTCACGCAGGGAACGAAGCGCGCGTCTGACTCCTGGATGGATCATGGGTGTCTTCCTTCCACACAACAAGTCTCTCCGCACCCACGTTTCGACGCGTGACCGCTTCAAATACGTGGCGCTCCCAAGGGCGGCACGCCAGCGAGCGACTTCTCGTGTGCTTATCGGCACAATGTCCCGCGTCAGTCGCTCGGCTAGTGCTGCGCCGAAGTCACTCTCGGGCTCGACGAACGCTATTAGGACGCTTGTATCTCGCGCGTGGACTTCATGATTGGCATCGGGTCTCACCAGTACGGCGCGCAACGAACCCAGCGCGCGCCGATGCCACGCACGCGCAGGTTTCCACGTAAGGACAGGACGAGCTGAACGCAATGATGCGCGTGTTCAGATGTTATGTAGCCGGGCCCCCAAACAAACATTGCGGCAGGCCACATGAGAGCGCCGGGCACAGCGCGGATCAGCATGGCGTACACTCCGCCCACATGGACATCCGCTTCCCAAACACGAATTTCGCAGCCACTTCGTTCAAGACGCCCGCTTCCTGTTGAGATATCGTGATCATGAAGCTACATCGCCAAAGCGTTATGCAACTGAGCTGCGAATCCCAATCAAGGGAGTGGAAAAGCTTCGTTATGGTTCCTTTCAGCGTCTTGACCGCATCGTTCGGGCCTTTCTTCTTGCTTGGAAGGCGTGGCCTCCCGACGCGATTTGATTGGCTGGTGTCTCCGCGCCTGGCTTTGGCAAGGATGTTCCTGTTGACTGCGTCGGCGCAAGGGGGAAACCGGCGTCGCGACCTTATTGCGATGGTTCCTCCGGCTTTCCCGAGACCTGATCTCTTGGTCACGATGACCGGTGTATAAGAGATTATCGGAGCAATCGGCCTGATACTACCGACAACGGCGCCGTACGCAGCGTTGGGTCAGTGTTTGATGCTGCTGGCTATTTTCCCTGCGAATGTTCATGCGGCTCGACTGCACCTCAGCATTGCCGGACGGCCGGTGGAAGCGCTACTGCTGCGGGCGCTTCTGCAGCTCGTGTTCCTCGCGGCGACTGGTGGTGTCTTTGTGGCCGGAGGGCGCTTGTCTCTACGGCGAATTACGTTCCGATAAATCTTTCACGCGGGACATCAGTTTGCGTGATGTGAAGGGGGCGTCGATGGACTGGAGACTTGAACTTGTCGCTGTACCCGTTTCCGACGTGGACCGCGCCAAGGCGTTCTATACCGAACAAGTTGGGTTCCATGCGGACCACGATCACCGGGTCAGCAGCACGATTCGCTTCGTGCAGCTGACGCCTCGTGGGTCCGCCTGCTCGATCGCCATCGGGACCGGACTTGGCAACGACATGAAGCCTGGTTCGCTCCAGGGGTTGCAGTTGGTCGTGACAGACATCCACGCGGCACGCGCGGAACTCACCGAGCGCGGAGTCCGAGTCAGCGAGGTTCGGGAATTCCCTTGGGGCAAGTTCGTCTTCTTCAGCGATCCGGACGGAAATGGCTGGTCGGTGCAGCAGATCCCCGTTCGCACCTAGTCCGGCCCTCGCGGCCTGCCGCTACTTACTCTGAAACGTGGGCTTTCCCGGCATGTACGGGTTTCACATCCCGGGCATGGGGACTGTGCCGGCTTGTTCCCTCGTCCATCTGTAAGTGCCGTCTGGAATGCGAAGTGCGGAGTGACGGGAGGTAGGGCGATGGCTCCGGCAACGACCGTATTCGTACGGAGAGGCATATTTTACCGGCACGTCGACGTGC
>JAJPJL010000063.1 GCA_021324255.1 Bacillota bacterium | reverse complement strand
GTCGCCGCGACGGCGATCCCGCTCAAGAAGATCAAGGCGTTCGACGAGCACGAAGTCGAAGAGTTCAAGCGGTTCCTCTCCACCGTCAAGCCCACGGATTTCCTCAAGCCCCAGAAGGACCGCAAGCTGGAAGAGTCGTAGCCCGCCGCGTCTAGGCCAGCACCGCGCCGCCCGACAGGACGAGCGTGTGGCCGGTCATGTAGGCGGCGGTGTCCGACGCGAGGAAGACGGCGGCGCGGGCGATCTCCTCGGGGCGTGCGAACCGCCGGAGCGGGATGCGCGCCGTGATCTGCTCGCGCTCGGCGATCGTCCGGTCCGCGTGGAACGCGGTGTCGGTATAGCCCGGCGCGATGGCGTTCACGCGTACGTGCGGGGCGAGGTCCCGCGCGAGGCATTTGGTGAGCATCAGCACGGCCGCTTTGCTGACGTTGTAGTGCAGCGCGCCGGAGCCGGGCTCGATGGCCCGCATGGAGGCGATGTTGACGATGGCGCCGCCTCCTTGCTTGAGCATGGCCTGCGCCGCGGCGCGTCCGGCGAAGAACGGACCGGTCACGTGCACCGCCATCATCCGCGCCCATCGCGCCGGGTCGATCTGCCAGAGACCCGAGCGGTCGATGACGCCGGCGTTGTTGACGAGGACGTCCACCCGGCCGAAGAGCTTCAGCGCCCTCGCGATCAACCCCTCGGCCTCCGCGGGCTCGCCGACGTCGGCCTGCACCGCCGCGGCACGCCCTCCGCTCGAGATGATCGCGTCCGCCACGCCGCGCGCCTCGGCGATCGAGCGGGCCGCATTGACCACCACCGCGGCGCCGTCGCGGGCAAACGCCTGCGCGATCGCCCGCCCGATCCCGCGGCTGGAGCCGGTGACCACGACCACGCGATCGCGCGGTCGCATCACGAGTGGGGACGCGGGAGCGCGTCGTCCGCGAACCGGGCGCGCGACGCGGCTTCCACGCTCCGGATGACGTCCTCGTATTCCGCGAGCACGCGGGCGCGCGCCGCGGCGATCTCGGGGAGCCGGCCGGCGGCAGCCACGGGCACGCGGTCCTCATCGAGCACCCGCGCGCGCGCATCCGGCGTGACCAGCACGTCGACCTCGAGATCGTCCCACTCGACGCGCTCGCGCGCGATGCGGGTCGCGCCGCTCAGGTTGAAATAGTACGCGAGCGTTCGCCCGTCCGGACCGATCCAATGGTAGACGTTGTACGGGCGGTCGATCCAATAGTACGCGACCGTGAGCGTGCCCCCGGGCAGCGCGACGCCGCCGACGGCGCGGGGGCGCTCCAGGGTGTAGAGGAGGACCGCGTGATCCGCCGCGACCTCGGCGGCGCGGCACGCGTACGTCTTGGTCGCGCCCTCCAGCGTGCGCTTGATCTCGAGGACCCGCATGCCACAGGATTTCCCCCGGCGGCGCCGGTCCCCTCCGTCGAGAGCCGGCCGCGCGCCGCGCCGTCGCGGCGCTGGTCTGGGACACGGCCATGCGGGGCATGGTAGGAACGGACCTGCAGCGAACGTGTTCGTCGCCGGAAGGAGCGTGGCGCGCCGGCACGAATACGCAGCGGGGCATGGTAAGGGGGCGGATACGGTCCCGGTTGTGTGGACCGGCCGGATCGGGCGCTCGCCGCGCCGATCCGCTATGAGAACACGAGCAGGAGGCACGCGTTGACGACGCGGCACCTGAGTCTCGCACTGATCGCGTGCGGGTGCGCGGTGCTCATACCGCTCGCCGCACGCGCCGATGCAGCGTCGGAGTATGTGGTGCAGGCGGGCGACACGCCGTGGTCGATCGCCGGCCGCCTGCGTGTCGGGGTTCGCGACCTCCTCTCCGCAAACCACCTCGGTGAGCATTCGACGATCCGCCCGGGGCAGCGGTTGATCGTTCCGGGGCTCCAGGACGCGCCGCCGGCGCCGCATCCCGCATCCGGCGCCTATATCGTGCGGCCGGGTGATACGCTCTCCGGTATCGCGGCGCATCTCGGTGTCCGCGTAGACGCGCTGGCTTCAGCCAATCGCATCGCGCTCACGACGCCGATTCGGCCCGGCGAGGCCCTCGCGGTTCCCGGTCCCGCGGCGTCGGCGCACGCCGTGCCCGCCCCGCCGGATGCCACGTTGCCCGAGCATCCCGCCGGAGCGGCGACCGTCAGACCCGCCCCCGCGGGCCCGATCCCGCCGGGGCCGATCGTCGAGACACGCATCCTCTCCACGCCCGTCCGCACCGCGCTGCCGTCGCGCGGCGCCGCGTTTACGTCCGCCGTGGTGCGCACGGCACTGCGATACCTGGGGCGGCCGTATCGCTGGGCCGGCGTCGGGAACACGGGCTTCGATTGCTCCGGCCTGGTCGAGTCTGTGTTCGCCGCGGTCGGGCTCAGGCTGCCGCACTCCTCGTACGGCCAGTTCCAAGCCGGCATCGCCGTGCCTCGCTGGGCCCTTGCGGCGGGGGACCTTGTGTTCTTTCACACCTATGGATCCGGCGCGTCCCACGTGGGGATCTACCTCGGCGCCAACCGGTTCATCCACGCGGAGAGCCGGCGCGGTGTGACCGTGTCCTCCATGCTCGAGCCGTACTACGCTGTGCGCTACCTCGGAGCCCGCCGCATCTAGCCCGTTCCGTCCATGAGCGCCGGCCGGGGCCGCTCCCGTCCAGCCTGCGGCCCCCGCTCCAGAGGGAGTGCCGATGCCGAGCACGCGGCGGTGACGACTCGCAGACGGCGGGGTGTGCGCTCGCGCCTCACGGCGGCGATCGCGCTCGGCAAGGCCACCGCGACGCTGAGCCGGGCGCTCGGTTGGGGCGGGGGAACCACCGTCCCGGGCCGGGTTGCCCGCGCGGTCGAGCCGAACGTGGTCGGGCTGCTGTCCGCGCGGCTCCGCCTGGGCAGCGTGGTCGTCGCGGGGACGAACGGAAAGACCACGACCGCGCACCTGCTCGCGCACATCGTGCGCGCGCTGGGGCGCTCTCCGGTCCACAACCGGGCCGGCGCGAACCTGGCGGCCGGCATCGCCTCCGCCCTCGTGGCGGATGCGGACGTGCTCGGCCGTCCACGCGGTGATCTCGGCATCTTCGAGGTCGACGAGGCGACGGTGCCGCGCGTCGTGCCGGCGATCGCGCCGCGCACGGCCGTGTTTCTCAACCTGTTCCGGGATCAGCTCGACCGCTACGGCGAGATCGATGCGATCGCCGGACTGTGGCGGTCCGGCGGCGCAGGGTGGGCGCCCGATCTCGTGGTCGTGGCCAATGCCGATGACCCGCTCGTGGCCGACGCCGTACGCGGCCTGCCGGGCCGGCTGGTGCCGTTCGGCATCGAGGACGAGCGCCATGCGCGCCCCGCGCTGGAACACACGGCCGAGGCCCGGTACTGCTACCGGTGCGGCACGGCCTACATCTACGGCGCCACGTATTTTGGCCACATGGGCCGCTGGCGGTGTCCGGGGTGCGGTGCGGCCCGGCCCCAGCTCGAATTCACGGCCTGCGACCTGGCGCCGCTCGGGCCGGACGGCAGCGAATTTGCGGTTCGCGAGCGGGAGACCGGCGGCGTCGCGCGGGTCCGCACGGTTCTGCCCGGCCTCTACAACGTGTACAATGTGCTCGCCGCGGTCGCCGCCGCCCGCTCGCTGGGTGTGCCGCTCGACGCGGCGGCGCGGGCGGTCGCGTCGTTTACGCCCGCGTTCGGCCGCGCGGAACGCGTCCCGGTGGACGGTCGCGAGGTGCGCCTCCTGCTCGTCAAGAATCCGGCCGGCTTCAACGAGGTGCTGCGCGTCGTGCTGTCGGAGGGGCCGCTGCCGGTGGTGCTGATCGCGATCAACGACCAGACCGCGGACGGTCGCGACGTCTCGTGGCTCTGGGACGTGGACGCGGAGATGCTGGCCGGCCGCGCCGCGCGCGCGGTGGTGACCGGGCTGCGCGCCGGCGACATGGCGCTCCGCCTCCGCTACGCCGGCCTGCCGCGCGACGCGATCGAGGTCGAACCGGCCTACGACCGGGCGCTGAAGCGGGCGCTGGATCTCGCGGCGGGCGGGCGACTGTACGTGCTGCCGACGTACACGGCTATGCTGGCGCTCCGTGCCGTGCTGCGGCGGTGGGGTGCGGTGAGGGGGTTTTGGGCGACGTGACGCTAGTACTCCGTATCTGCCATCTGTACCCCGATCTCCTGAACCTGTACGGGGACCGGGGAAACATCATGGTCCTCGCGCAGCGCGCCCGGTGGCGCGGGGTCGACGTGGCGGTCGTGGAGGTCACGCTCGGGCGCACGGCGCCGGGTGACGCCGACCTCTACTTCCTCGGCGGCGGCGAGGACCGCCAGCAGCGCATCGCGGCGGACGATCTTGCGGCGCGGCAGCGCGGCCCGCTGACCGATGCCGCCGCGGCGGGCGCCGTCGTGCTCGGGGTCTGCGGCGGTTACCAGCTCTTGGGGCGTTTCTACCGGTCCGCGGACGGTCGCGACCTTCCGGGGGTCGGGCTGCTCGACCTCTGGACGGAGCACCCGGGGGCTGGCTCGCGGAGGCTCATCGGCAACCTCGTCGTGCAGCCGGACGGCGGCGGTCCCGCCCTCATCGGCTTCGAGAACCACGGAGGCCGCACGTATCTCGGGCCCGGCGCCAGACCGCTCGGCCGCATCGTCTTGGGATTCGGCAACAACGGCCGGGACGGCGGCGAAGGCGGCGTGGCGGCGCACGTATACGGGACGTACCTCCACGGCCCGCTGCTTCCCAAGAACCCGGTGTTTGCGGATCGGCTGATCCGGGAGGCGCTGGAGCGCCGCCACCCGGGCTGTGAGCTCGCGCCCTTGCCGGAGGCGCTGGAGAAGCACGCGCGGGCCGCGGTCCTCGCCCGGGCGGGGCGGCCCGCGGACGCGTGAGCGCGCCTGGCGGCGGCGGGGACGGTCCGCCCCACGAGGCCGCCGTGCCGGCGCCGGCGGAGGCGCGCGCCGCCGGCGCGCTGTACGGGCTTGCGGCCGTGATGGGGATCGCCGAGCTCGGCTTCGCGACCAATATCCCGTTGCTGCCGCTGTATCTCAAGGAGCAGCTTGGCGCAAGCGCCGCGCTCGTCGGGATCGTCGTCGCCACCTTTGCCGGTATCGAGACGGTCTGCAAGACCCTGTGGGGCGGCGTGGCCGATCGGATCGGCCGCCGGCCCGTCGTCGTCGGCGGGCTGCTCGTGAGCAGCCTGGCGCCGCTTCTCATGGCGGTTCTCCGCGTCCCGCTGCTGTTCGTTCCGCTGCGGCTCGTCGACGGCACGGGCAGCGCGGCGGTGTGGCCGTCGATCGCCGCCTCGATCGTGGACCGGACGCGGAGGGTCCGCCGCGCCGCGGCCATGGGCACCCTCAACATGTTCTTTCTGTCTGGGCTGGCGCTCGGCCCGAGCCTGGGCCTCTACGTGGCCGGCGCCCTGCGCGACTATCGGGCGGGGTTCTATCTCGCAAGCGCGTTGCTGCTCTCGGCCGCCGTGCTCGCATCGCGGGTGCTGGGCGTGCGCGCGCCGGGCGCCGGGGGCGATGCGGGCTTGCGCCCCGGCGCCGGACGGTACCGCGCGCTGGTGCGCAGCGTCGCCGCCTCGCCGAGGTTTGGCGCGATGCTCGCCGTCGCGTTTCTGCAGACGTTTGGCATCGGGCTCCTCGCCCCGATCCTCCCCATCTACGCGCACGAGATCGTGGGGTTGAGCGACCAGGCGCTCGGGCTGGTGTTCCTGGGCATCGTGCTGGCCGTGGCCGCGGCGTCGATCCCCGGCGGCCGCCTCGCCGACCGCGTGGGCAAGCCGCGGATCGTGGCGTGGGGCATGGGGATCGCGAGCGCGGGAATGTGGCTGTTGCCGCTGGCCGGGCGCGGCAACTTCATCGTGCTCGGCGCCGCCGCGACGATGCTCGGCGCCAGCTACGCACTGTCGGCGCCGGCATGGCTTGCGCTCGTGAGCGAAGCCGCGCCCGCCGCGGCCACGGCCACGGTCATGGGCGTGTCGGAGACCGCGCAAGGCGCGGGGTTCGTCGTCGGCCCGGCCCTCGGCGGGCTCCTCTACGATCGCCTCGGCCCGCACGCGCCGTTTGTGGGCAGCGCGGTGCTCCTGACGCTCGGCGCGGCGCTGGCCGTGAGTGTCGTGCGCCGGCAGACGGGACGACCGGGGCCGGTGCGCTGAGCCCCGTGCGCACGCGCACGGGGCCTCAGACCCGGCCCGGCGCGACTGCGGGGGACCGGCCGCCGCCCCGGCGAATGCCTTCGTGGAGACCGGGAGGGAGGCGAGCGTGACCGCACCCGCGCGGGTGAGACGCGGCAGTATCGTGAGCGCGATCGGCTGGATGTTCCTCATCGCGGCGCTGCTGTTCTGGCTGCCCGGCGTCGGGCCGTTCATCGCGGGCATCGTCGGCGGCCGCAAAGCCGGCGGCGTCGGCGCCGCGATCGTCGCGGTGATCCTGCCGGCGCTGTGCCTCGGCGGCGCGCTCCTCGTCTTGGGGACGATGCTGACCGGGATCCCGCTGCTCGGGATGGTCGCCGGCGCCGGCACGGCCGTGCTCCTGCTGCTCCACGCCGGCCCCCTGCTCCTGGGCGCGATCATCGGAGGCTTGACGGCGTAGGAGGGCGTCTAGGGCCAGAGCGGCAGGAGCGCCAGCGCGATCAACAGGCCGACCCGCTGGTGCAGCAGCGCCGTGCCGCGCAGCGCGCGGCGCGTGAGGACCCGCGGGTCGGTGTCCTCGCGCACGGCGCGCCAGGTCCGCGCCGCGAGCGGCAGCGTGAGAAGCGCGAGGAGCGACAACGGGGGGAGCGCCCGCACCAGCACGCCGGCGCCCACCGCCGCGTAGGCGGTGACGATGAGCGCCGCGTACTCGAGCCGGGTGGCGGCGGGGCCGATCGCGGTGGCGAGCGTCCGCTTCCCGCGGGCCCGGTCGTCCGCCAGGTCCCGCAGGTTGTTCACGACCAGGATCGCGGTCACGAGCGCGGCAACGGGGATGGACGCCCACAGACCCGCGGCCGGCGCCGACCGCGCCTGCACGTAGTACGTCGCCAGCACCATCACGGGGCCCATGAAGACAAAGACCACGGCATCGCCGAGACCGACGTAGCCGAGCGGCAACGGGCCTCCGGTGTACGCGTACCCGGCCAGCACGCTCAGCGCGCCCACGGCCAGGATCGGCCACCCTGCGACCGCTGCGAGGCCGAGGCCGAGGAGGCTCCCGGCGCCGAGCGCCGCAAACCCGCCCGCGAGCACGGCGCGCGGCGCAAGCAGCCCGCGCTGGATCACGCCGCTCGGCCCGACCGACTCCGCGGTGTCGACGCCGCGTACGTGGTCGTAGTAGTCGTTGAGGAGGTTGGTGCCGGCGTGAATGGCGACGGAGGCGATGAGCGTCACGGCGAACAACCATGGAGAGAACCGGCCCGCGCGGAGCGCCAGGGCCGATCCGACGAGGACCGGCGTGGCCGACGCCGTGAACGAGTACGGCCGCACGGCCACCCACCACGTGCGGAGCACCGTCGTCGACACGCGGCGCGGGCGGCCGGCGTTCCCGGCCATCACGCCCGCGCGGTAGGGAACCGCGGCGGCATCGGGAAGTTGATCGCGGGCCGGACCACGAGCACGAGAATAGGGTAGGGTGGGCACGATGTCAACCGAAGGGCCGCGCACGCACCTGACGTTCGTCACCGAGCACGGGCGGTTCACCGGCGCGGTGCCCGCCGGCAGCGTGTTTCACGAGGCGCTGGAGCGCCTGCTGCCCGAGGATCTGCGGGTGGGACGGCGGATCACGATCCGCACGCCCGGCGGCGACGCCGTCTATCCGGACATGTTCGTCGGCGAAACCGTGTCGCACTTTCACACCACGGAGTTCGCGGTGCGTTCGGAACCGCTGCGCGCCGATGCACGTCCATGGCGGACGCTGGGGATCGATCACATCGCGCTGGCGGTGGCGGACCGCGGCGATGCCCGCCGGTTCCTCGAGGACGGCTTGGGACTGCGGGTCGTGCGCGACGATGCCCACCAGACGGTCCTCACCACGGGGTTGACCGCGGTGTTCCTCTTCGATGCGGTCCCCGGCCCGCTGAACCCGGGGATCCCGTCGCGCGCGCACCATCTGGGCTTCGTCGTGGACGATCTCGATGCCGCGTGGCAGCACGTGCGCGCGCGGGGATTCGCCTCCGACTACATGGTGCTCGAGCGCGATGAGCGCTGGTCGCTCTACTTCTTCTATCAGAACGGCGACGTGCGGTTCATGATTCAGCTCTCCGAGATCAAACCCGAACACCGCGGCTTCGACCGGCCGGCGGCGTTCACGGACCGCATGTTCGACTACGGCCGGCACCGGTACGGCGTGCGGTTCGGTTCCGATTCGCCGGCGTCGACGGGGTAGGCGGGCTCGGCGGCCCCGGTACGTCGCGCCCGGCCGGTGGGATAGTGAGTATGTGGCCCGGCTGGGCCGGCACGATCATGCTGCATGAGCGGCGAGGGTAGGCGATGGTGCGCGCGTTGCGAGTGGTCGCAATGATCGGATGCCTGCTGGCGGCGGGCGGAGCCGCGTACGGCGCCGCGGCCCCGCCCGTGGACCAAGCCGCATTGCAGGACGTGTTTGGCCGCCTGCTCGGCAGCCCGCCGGTCGTGCGCCTCGCGGCGGTGTTCGATCCGCAGGCGGGGGACTACGAGCGCGTCAACGTCTACGCCGAGCACGCCGCGATCCAAGGGCTCCGCGTCGACCAGTTGTGGATCAGGCTGCTCGGGGCGAGCTTCGACGCGGCGCAGCTCCGGCAGGGGACGCTCAAGGTGCTCGCGGTTCGGGACAGCGCCGTGTACGGCCGCGTCGCCACGTCGAGCGTGGAGGAGTTTCTCAATCACGAGAGCGCCGTGCGCGACGCCAAGGTGAGCGAGGCCGGCGACGCGACCGCGGTCCAGGGCACGGTCGTGTACCAGGGTCTCCCCACGCATGTGCAGATGCGCGGGGTGTTTCAGGTCTACGGCCAGCCGGAGGTCTTCTTTCACATTCAGTCGCTGGTGGTCGATTCCGTGCCCATGCCCGCGGCCGTGGCCGGCCAATTCGAGCGTCAGATCAACCCGATCCTGGATCTGCGCGGCTGGCCCGTGGCATTTCCGCTCCGTACGTTCCGCCAGACCGGCGACGCGTTTGTTTTGAGCAGCCAGGCGGACCTGTCACAGCCCTGTGACGCGTGCGGCGGCGCGCCCGTGCAGCTCAAGCCGTAAGCCCGCCCCGGCCCCGGCGTCACGACCGCCCTGTCCGGTTCATCAGACATTCACGGGACCTTCACGGGCTCTCGGCGAGTTTTTCACGCCGGTGCGATATGTCTGAGGCGCACCACTATTTGTCCGGCGGGTGGAGCCGGGAACAAGGAGGGCGATCGTGATATGAGAACGCTTGCGACGCGCGCGGGCTTGCTCGCGGTCACGTGTCTCATGCTCGTGGGGGTGCCGTTGAGCCTCGCGCCGGCGGCGGCCCAGGCACAAGGGCTCTACGTGCAGATCGGGCCGGGCTACGGTCCGCCTCCCGACTACTACTACCGGCGGGATCGATTCTGCCGCTGGGCGTACTGGAATCGCGACTGGCGGGCGGTCCGGTGGTGCCGGTTTCACCGGTACTAGTACGAGCGGACGGCGCGCTCCGCCGGGAGTCGACACGCGGGGCGCCTGCGTGATGCAGGCGCCCCGCTGATCCGCGGGCGCACCGGCCCGCGGCCCCCCGTTTGACGCGGCGGCGTCGCAGGCCGGGGCCCCGTTTGACCGTGATCGCGCGCCTTCCTACACTCAGGCTGAGTGGCGCACAAACGGGGACAGCCCACGGGAGGTGGCCGCATGGAGCTCAGCGGGAAGCGGGTCGCGGTGCTCGCGGAGGATCACTACGAGAATCTCGAGCTGTGGTATCCGGCGCTGCGCCTTCGGGAGGCCGGCGCGAAGGTGACGATCGTCGGGCCCAAGGCCGGAGAGACGTACAAGAGCAAGGAAGGGTACCCGGCGAAGGCCGACCTCTCCATGGACGATGCGCGCGCATCGGAGTTTGACGCGGTCGTCGTGCCGGGCGGCTACGCGCCCGACCGGATGCGGCGGCATCAGCCGATGCTGCGGCTCGTGCGCGAGGCCTGTGAGCAGGGCAAGGTCGTGGCGGCGATCTGCCACGCCGGCTGGGTGCCGGTGTCGGCGGGCATCCTCAAGGGACGGACGATGACGTGCGTCAGTGCGATCAAGGACGACGTGATCAACGCCGGCGCGCGGTACGTCGATCAAGAAGTGGTCGTGGACGGAAATCTGATCTCCTCGCGCACCCCCGCGGATCTACCGGCATTTTGCCGGGAGATCGTCAAGGCGCTGAGCGGAGCCAAGGTTGGGGCGCGGGCGTAGCCTGCTCCGCGGCCGCCCCTCCGCGGCGCCGGGGCCGGCGTCACGTGTCGCCCGGCGGACCGGCGCGGCGGCGCGGGCCGCGGGATGATCCTCGAGGGCTTTCCGGTTGGACCGGTCCAGGCGAACTGCTATCTCTTCGGGGACGAGGCCGCCGGTGAGTTGTTCGTCATCGATCCCGGGGACGAACCGGACAGGATCGTAGCCGCGGTTCGCAGGTACGGCGCGCGGGTCGCGGCGATCGTCAACACCCACGGACACTTCGACCACGTGATGGCCGTCGATGCGGTGCGCCGGGCGACCGGCGCACCGTTTTGGATCCACGAAGCCGAGCGCGACGTGCTCGAGCAGGGGCCTGCCCGCGCGCGGATCTTGTTTGGGATCGAGGTGCCGCCATCGCCGCAGCCGGACCGGTGGCTCCGGGACGGCGATGACCTGCGGGTGGGCGCGCTCGGCTTGACGGTGCGGCACACACCCGGCCACAGTCCAGGCGGCGTCTGCCTGATCGGGGAGCGCTTGGCGTTCGTCGGCGACACGCTGTTCGCCGGCAGCGTGGGGAGAACGGATCTGCCCGGCGCGAGCATGGAGGCGTTGCTGGACTCGATCGCCCGCGTGCTGCTGCCCCTGCCGGACGAAACGGTTTGCTACCCCGGCCACGGCCCGGAGACGACGATCGGAGAAGAGCGGCACTCCAATCCGTTCGTGGCCCCGCTGGCGCGGCGGGCGGGTCGCTAGGCCGCCCGCTTCGCTCCGGACGGCGCCGTGCGCGCCGCCACGAGCAACGCGGCGCCGGCGAGCGCCAGCGCGCCGGCCAGCATGCCGAACAGTTGCGCGTAGCTTCCCATCCACGCGCCGAGCAGTGCCGCGCCGACCGGTGCCAGCGCGCGCGCGCCGTTTGACCCGGCCGCGATCGCCCCGCTCACGCTGGCGTAGTGGCGCCGGCCAAAGGCGTCGGCAACGGCGGAGGGGCGCGCCAGCGTCGACATGCCGTTGGCCGCGCCGAGCAGCAGGATCGCCGGGATGAGCATCGGGAGGCGGCCGACCAGCGGCAGCATGGCCATCGCCAGGGCCTGGGCGACGAACACCGATCCCGTCACCGCGCGCGGGCCGAGCCACGCGGCGACCGGTACGAAGAGGAGGCGCCCCGGAATCTGCATCGCGCCGATCCAGCCCACGGCGGCCGCGGCGTACCCCGGAGGATACCCGTGCTGCGTCAGGAACGGGATGAGATGCACGGTGATCGTGACCGTGGCGAACGCGCCGACCGCAAACGTCACGTTGAGCGTCCAGAAGTATGCCCGGCGTACCGCATCGCCCAGCGGGACGCCGCCGGCATCGGCGGGCTCCCGGGACACGGCGGGCCTCGCGGTCGCCTCCGTGAGGCTCGAGGGGCGCAGCACCGCCGCGTGAATGGGAATCGTGATCGCCGCGAGCAGGATGCCGAGCACCTCGATCGCCGCGCGCCAGCCGATCCGCGCCAGCAACCACGCGGCGAACGGCATGAAGATCGTGCTCGCCAGCCCGGCGGCAAGCGTCACGATCAGCAGGGCGCGGTCGCGGTGCTTCCCGAACCACTGCACGATCGCCGCAAACGCGGGATCGTACAGCGTCATCGCCATGGCCACGCCCATGCCGCCCCACACCGCATACAGCATGGCGAGACTGCCGGTGCGGGCCCAGGCAAACGTGAGGAGCACGGCGAGGCAGGAGCCGGTCGTCATGAGGCCGCGCGGACCGCCGCGATCGATCCAGCGTCCCACGGGAACTGCGGCGAATGCGGTGACCGCGAGCGCCAGTGAAAACGCGCCGGCGACCGCGACGGCGGAGGCGTTGAGCGCGCGCTCCATCGGTTGGAGGAACACCGGGAACCCGTAGTAGATGATCCCCCACGAGACGGTTTCGGTGACCGAGAGCGCGCCGACGATGATCCAGCCGTAGTGCACGGCGGCGCGCCGGCGGCCGAGGAGCCCCGGAAGCGAGATCACCGCCGCGGCGCGAACGCCGGCCGCGCGGCGCGAGAGGTGGCCGGGGCGCCGGGTAAACTACCGGTGCGGCACATGCCGATCCGTTCGAGAGCATTCCGCGCCCCCCTCCCGCGGCGCGGAGGACAGACCGGGGGAGTCGAGGAATATCGTGCCATGACGGTGCCGGCGCAAATCAGCGCGCTCGAGAATGCGTCTCCACGGGATCTGCGTCTTCGCATCCGGAGCGGGGGCTGGGATCGCCCCACGGCGGGCCTGGCGCCCGGTTTTGCGCAGGCCAACTTGGTCGTGGTGCCTCGCGGGCTCGCCTACGACTTCCTCGTCTTCTGCCAGCGCAATCCGAAGCCGTGTCCGTTGATCGATGTCACGGACCCGGGCTCTCCCGAACCGGCCCGCGCCGCGCCCGGGGCCGATCTCCGGACCGACCTCCCGCGGTATCGCATCTACCGCCGCGGCCGGCTCGAGGCCGAGGAGACCGAGATCACGCGGTATTGGCGGGATGACCTCGTCGCGTTCCTCCTCGGATGCTCGTTTACGTTCGAGGGCGCCATGGTCCGGGCCGGGCTGCCAGTGCGGCACCTCGAAGATGGGTGCAACGTCGCGATGTACGTCACGTCCCTGCCGTGCCGCCCGGCGGGCGCCCTGAGCGGCCCCATGGTCGTCAGCATGCGGCCGCTGCCCGCGGCGGCGGTCCCGCGGGCCATTCTCGTGACGGGACGGTATCCCGGCGCGCACGGCGCGCCGGTGCACGCGGGCGACCCGACCGCAATCGGGGTCGCCGACCTCGCCCGTCCCCAGTTCGGGGATCCGCCGCGCATCGAACCCGGGGAGATCCCGGTCTTCTGGGGGTGCGGGGTCACGCCGCAGGCGGTGGCGATGGCGGCGCAGGTCGAGCTCATGATCACTCATGCGCCGGGGCACATGTTTTTGACCGACCTGCGCGATGAGGACCTGGCCGCCGGCTGAGCGTGGCGCGGCGGCCCGGTGGGACGGCTGTCCGGCTGTGAGCGCCGCGGCATTCGAGCGGCTCGGCGTCGCGAGGGGTTAGGCGTTGCGCTTGACTTCGACCCCGGCGAGACGCTCCCACACCTTTACCAGGGCCACGGTATCCTCCGCGTCGAGACCGAGGCTCCGCGCCATCGTGTACGTCAAGAGCGCGGAGGTCGTGGCCGGCACGGGGAGGTTGTGCTCCTGGGCGAGCTCGTGGGCCAAGCGCAGATCCTTGTGCGCCAGGGCGACCTGGAACGACGGGGTGAACTCGCGATCGAGAATCCTCGTACTCCGCGCCTGTAGCATCGGTGCGGCGGCGCTGCCGGCGCTGAGCGCGTCGACGAGCCGCGCCGGGTCGAGCCCGGCGCGGACGCCGAGCGGCAGCACCTCCGCCAGCACGGCCATCGACGAGAGCGAGATCATGTTGTTGAGGAGCTTGGTGACGTGACCGCTGCCGATGTCCCCCATGTGGAAGATCGCGCGCCCCATCGCGTCGAGGGCCGGCCGCACGCGTGCGACGTCCTCCGCCCGGCCGCCGGCGTAGATCGTCAAGGTGCCCTCCGCCGCGCCCCGGACGCCACCGGTGATCGGCGCGTCGACCATGGCGATCTCGCGCTCGTGCAATCGCCGCGCCAGCATCTGCGTCGATGCGGGCCGGCTGGTGCCCATGTCTACGAAGATGCCGCCCGGCGCGCCGGCGTCGAGCACGCCACCGGGCCCGAGGACGGTCGCCTCGACCTCCGCGGATGTCGGCAGGCAGGCGATCACCATGGGGCAGCCCGCAATGAGGTCGGCGAGCGAGCCGGCGACGCGCGCGCCGAGAGATTCGAGCGCCCGCGCGGGCTCGGGACGCCGGTGAACCAGGACCGTGACGTCCAGGCCCCGGCGCAAGAGGTTCGCGGCCATGGGTTGCCCCATCGCCCCGATGCCGAGAAAGCCGATGCGCTCCGCCACGCTGTGTTCCCGCGCCGCCGAGGCGGGCGGGGTCACCTCCCCTGACGATCTGATGAAAGGACGCTTCGGATTGCACCCGCGCGCTTCCTGTGGCCGGGCCGGGTGTCCGCTCGGGATGCGCTGCGCCCGATCATGTCCGCCGTAGCGCTCTCCCGCGCCGCCCCGATCGAGTGGGGCGCGACGATCGCCTATATCGACCGCGAGGGCAGCGAGCTGGAGCGGGCGCGGCTCCGCGGCATTCTCGGGCGGGCGCGGCCGGACGACAAGGTGACACGCGCGCTCGAGGCGCGGCAGAACGAGGACGGCGGGTTCCCGTATCAGTTCGTGCAGGGCCGCCCCTCCACGATCGAGGCCACGGCGACCGCACTGATGTGGCTCGACGATCTCGGCCTCTTTGCTGGACCGCACGTGGATCGCGCGCTCGTGTTTCTCCTGGCGCAGCAGCGTCCCGACGGTTCATGGGACGAGCCGCCGGGTCTGCTCCGGTATGGCCCGCCGCCCCGGCTGCTCCCCAGCGACCCGCGCGTCCGCGTGGCGTCCACGGCGCTCGTCGCGTACTGGCTCGCGCGCGCCGGCGCCGGAACCGATGCGGTCCAACGCGCGGCCGCCTACCTGCGGGCGTGCCAAACGAGCGGGGGGCGGTTCGTGGGTTTCCTCAGGACAACGTGGTTCGCGACGGCGTTTCTCCACCTCATGGACGGGCCCGGTTCCGACGCGGTCGCCCGGGGGCTGGAAGCGCTCGCGGCCGTCGACGACAGCCGCTGGCGCGCCGGCGCGCTCGTCGAGTTGCTGCGGTGTCTCGGCACAGCCGCGGTGGACGAGGAGGCCCGGCCCGTCGGCCGGTGCCTCGACCTGCTCGCCCGGTGCCGCCGGCCGGACGGCTCGTGGACATCCGAGGACGGTCCCGCGTACGCCGTCGAGGTGGCGCTGCAGGCGCTGCGGGCATTGCTGCGCTATGCGACGTCCGGCGGCGGAGAGCCGGCAGGCGACGCCGCACCGAAGTCGAACACACTGCGCGAGGATCGGCGATGAGCGAACAGGTACTCAAAGAACTGCAGAACGTGGTGAGCGCGGCGGTCGAGGAGCGACGCGGCCTGGTGGTGTACTCGAGGCTCGAGCCCGTGGAGATCGACCGGCTCGCCCGCAAGGTCGAGCGTGAGGCGCTCGAAAAAGTGCAGGGGTTGCTCCCGGAGGAAACCGTCGATCAGCGCGTGCTCGGGCTCCGAAACCGGCTGCAGCGGATGCGCGACGAGCTGGAGCAACTCGGCGAGCTCGGCAACATCCGGGATCAGAGCCGCAGCCTGCAGACCGACGAAATCGTCTGGCAGACGTTCGAGGATCTAGCCTGGATGCTCGGGGTCCAGTAAGGGTCGGTGCCGCGCGGTCAGCGGCGCCGGCCGCCGCGCTTGGCCTCGGTGTTACGCTTGAGGTCGAGGAGGCGCTCCTCGCTCTCCTTCATGAACTTGGTCAGCTTCTCCTCAAACGTCGCCTTGGAGCGCGCTCGTGCCTGCCGCTCGGCCGGGTCGAGCGCCTGCTTGACCGAGAGATCCAGCTTGCCCTTGTCGTTGTAACCGAGAACCTTGACCTTGACCCGTTCCTGCTCTTTGAGATAGTCGCGGACGTCTTTGACGTACGTGTCGGCGATCTCGGAAATGTGAACGAGGCCGCTTTTGCCGTCCTGCAGTTCAACGAACGCGCCGTAGTGGGTGATCTTGACGACAACGCCTTCAAGGACCGTTCCCGCCTCGAGGCTCATACCGGTGAAACCAACCCTCCCCCTAAAGAGATGCGGGAGAATTATAGCCCTGCTCCCAGGGGGTGTCAATAAAGCATCAAGTGAGTGTAATAGCTCGATGATTCTGTCACCCCCTAACCGATCAGTGATTCTGTCATCCCACGAGCGTCCGCCAAGCCGGCCCGGCGGCAACCGGAGGCCACGCGGCACCTTGACAACCGCGGCCCTGTGTGGTGCGCTATGAACTAGGCTGCGGGTCCCCGCTGACCCCGTGGCCGGGTGCCAGGGTCGCGCCGGTTCGACATGTCGTCGGACGGCGCGTTTTTCTTCGGCCCTCGTGGCCGCGGCCCGGAGCAGGGTGCGACCGGTCGGCACGGAGCCGGAACACGTCTCTATAGGGGGGGATGCGGTGTTCGGTGATGCTGCACCCGGGTTCCGCGCGTGCGAGAGCACGCAGACGTATCGGGTCGAGCGCCTGAGCGCCGCGGACGCCGGCGCGTGTCTCGACGGCCTCGTGGCGCTGCTGCGGGACGTCGTCGACGGCGGCGCATCGGTGGGATTTTTGCCGCCGCTGGATCCTGCGGCGGCGGCGGAGTACTGGGTGGCGGCGATCCGCGCGGTCGCCGCCGGGACACGTGTGCTGCTCGCCGCGGTCGAGGACGGCGCCGTGCTGGGGTCGGTCCAGGCCGATCTCGCACCGATGCCAAACGCGCGCCATCGCGCCGAGGTGATGAAGTTGATGGTGCACTCCGTCGCGCGCCGGCGGGGAATTGGTGGCGCGCTGATGCGGGCGATCGAGGACGCGGCCCGGGCGATGGGGCGCACGCTGCTGGTGCTCGACACCCGGCGCGGAGACGCGGCGGAGCGGCTCTACGAGCGCTTAGGGTACGTGCGCGCGGGCGTGATCCCCCGCTACGCGCGCGGCGCCGCGGGATCCCTCGACGACACCGTCCTGTTCTACCGCGAGCTCTGGGACGGTGTCGCCAATGTGCGGCAAGAGTAGACGGGCCGAGCGGGCCTGGCCGGACGTCCTGGCTCACGCCGCAGGCAGCGGCCGGTGGTCTCGGCCCTCATCACTTAGCGGATCAGGTGAAGCCGGGCGGCCCACACCGTCACGCGCCGCAGCAGGCGCTCGATCCATCCCCCCTGGGGTATGCGGGCCGCGCCGGCGTCCGGTGCCGGCGCAGTAATGGCGCCGGGGTCGGGAGAGGTGGCCGCGGCGCCGCGCCGATCCGGTTCCCCGCCAATCGCGCCGGCGGGCTCGCCCCCTTGGGGCGATACGATGAGAAATTCGACCTCGCCGGGGCGGACCATGCCGAGTTCCTTCCGAGCCAGCCAGGCGAGATACTTGTCGTCCGTGCGAAGACGCTGGATCTCCTCGCGCAGCGCCTCGTTCGACGCCACGAGCTCGCGGCGCCGCTCGTCCAACCGCGCCGCTTCCCGTCCCAGCGCGTACGTGCGCGAGTACTGCGCGGCCAGCGCCCAGGCGGACCACGCGAGGACGGCCGCGCCGGCGAGCACGAGGAAACGCCTCGATGCCGGGGGACCCGGACGGCGCACCCGCGCGGCCGCGCCGCCCCGCGCCTCCTTCACGTCGCGGCCGCGAGCCCCCATCACGGCAACCCCGCCCGTGCGACGTCGAGCGGGCCGGCCCACACCGCGGGGAGCGCGTGCGCGGCGCGACCCCCGAGCAGTGCCGCGCGCGCCCGCTGCCAGGCGTCGAACGAGCGAAGGACGCCGCGCCAGAACGGCGTCAGCGTGCCGTCGCGCTGCAGTTGGAACCACGCCAGCGCCACCTGGCGCAGATAACGCGCCGTCTCGGGGTATGGGGGGACGCCCCGGGTCCGCGCGACCGTCTCGGCGCCGGCGTTGTAGGCCGCGAGCGCCAGGAGCAAGTTGCCGTCGAACCGCCGGATGAGCCGCTCCAGGTACGTCACCCCGACGTCGAGATTCGCCCCGGGATCGTCCATGCACGGCGGCGTCGTGAGCCGTGCCGTCTCGGGCGCGCACGAGGTCTTGGGGCCGACGTCACGCCAGGTAGCGGGGAGTACCTGCATGAGCCCGTACGCCCCGCGGCGCGAGCGCGCCGCGGGGTTGAACCCGCTCTCGGCGGCCACCACCGCGGCTACGACCGCCGGGTTGACGTGGTGCGCGCCGGCCGTTCGATTGATGAGCTCGGCGTAGGGGATGTTATGGACGGGGCGCGAGGGCGCGTCCCCGCGGCTAAAGCGGGCGAGCGCCGACCGCACGTGGATCGTGGTCAGCGCGTAGACGACCGTGAGTACGAGTAGGAGGGCCGCCGCCGTGCATCCCGCAACGAGCCGGATCCACCTCGGCGCCCCTCCCGTGCGGCGACCGATGGCCATAGCCGTCGTGACTTTCTGGATGCCGGCCGTCTTTCCTTCCCGCGCCCGTCACCCCGGCGCAGGATCTCCCGGGGGCGTTGCGTCAGGCGAGGTGTGCGAACGCCGCGCGGCCCGGATAGCGGGCCTGCGCGCCCAGGGTCTCCTCGATGCGCAGCAGCTGGTTGTACTTGCACACGCGCTCGGAACGGGCCGGCGCGCCCGTCTTGATCTGTCCCGTCGCGGTCGCCACCGCCAGATCCGCAATCGTGACGTCCTCCGTCTCGCCGGAGCGGTGCGAGATCACGGCCGCCCACCCGGCGCGGCGCGCGTCGCGGATCGCCTCCAGGGTCTCGGTGAGGCTGCCGATCTGGTTGAGCTTGATCAGCACGGCGTTGCTCGCGCGGTCGGTGATGCCGCGGGCGATGCGCGTGGGGTTGGTCACGTAGAGGTCGTCGCCGACCAGTTGCAGCCGCCCGCCGAGACGCCGCGTGAGCGCCGACCACCCGTCCCAGTCGTCCTCCGCGAGCCCATCCTCGAGCGACACGATGGGGAACCGGTCGAGCAGCCCGGCATAGTACGCGATCATCTCCTCGGACGTGCGCCGCGCGCGCCCGCCGTCCACGACGTAGCGGCCGTGCTCGAAGAAGTTGCTGGCCGCGGGATCGAGCGCGATCGCGAGGTCGCCGCCGGGCGCATACCCCGCCTGGGTGATGGCGTCGACGAGGAGCTCGAGCGCGTCCTCGTTGCCGCCCAGGCGCGGCGCGAACCCGCCTTCGTCGCCGACACCGGTTCCGAGCCCGCGGTCGCGCAGGATGCCGTGCAACCGGTGATAGGTCTCCGCGCCCATCCGGAGCGCCTCCGAGAAGGACGGCGCGCCCAGGGGGACGATCATGAACTCCTGAAACTCGAGCCCGTTGTCCGCGTGCTTGCCGCCGTTGAGAATGTTCATCATCGGCACGGGCAGCGCGGTGCGCCCGTCATTGTCGCCGAGCGCCGCCAGGTACCGGAACAGGGGGAGGCCGCGATCGGCGGCCGCGGCGCGCGCCACGGCGAGCGAGACGCCGAGGATGGCGTTGGCGCCGAGCCGGCCCTTGTTCGGCGTGCCGTCCGCCCGCAGCATGGCGCGATCGATGTCCGCCTGCGCGGCGGGATCGCGGCCCGCGAGCAGCGGCCCGAGCGTATCCCGCACGTGCGCGACGGCCGTTCGAACTCCCTTGCCCCCGTAGCGTGCGCCGCCGTCGCGCAGTTCGAGCGCCTCGTGGACGCCCGTGCTCGCGCCGGACGGGACCGCGGCGCGTCCGGTGACACCCGAGTCCAGCGTGACGTCGCATTCGAGCGTGGGGTTGCCGCGGGAATCCAGGATCTCCCGCGCCGTGACCGCGGCAATGCTCGACACGTCGCCCCTCCTCAGCCGGTCACCGGGTTGGTGGTATCTTCGAGAATCTCCACGAGCCGCCCGCCGCCGCGGTCCCGGTCCCCGGGCACGGCCAGTACGCGGGCTCGGATCCGCCGATCCCCGAGCGCCACCGCCACGATGTCCCCCGGACGAACGGCCGCCGCCGGCGGCGCCGTGCGACCGTTCACGGTAGCACGCCCCGCGTGGCACAAGCTGTTGGCGAGGGTGCGGCGCCGCACCATGCGGCTCACCTGCAGAAACTTATCGAGCCGCACGCCAAAAGGCCCGGAGCTCGTCCGGCCCGCAGTCGGCCAGCGACCGTCCGGTTGCGCGGACAGCCCGTTCCAGGCGGGCGAACCGTTCGCGAAACCGCTCGCACGCGGCCCTGAGGGCCTGCTCGCCATCGACCGCGAGCAGCCGCGACAGCCCGGCCATGGCGAACAGCAGGTCCCCGAGCTCATCCGCGACGCGGTCCGCGGGCCCCTCCGCCCGCGCGCGCTCGAGCTCGTCGAGCTCTTCGCGTGCCTTGGCGGCCGCTTCCGGCCACCCCGTCCACTCGAACCCCGCCCTTGCCGCGCGCGCCTGCATTTGCTGGGCCAGGGCCAGCGCGGGCAACGTGCGTGGTAGTCCGCCGAGCGCGCCGTCCGCGTGGCCGGCGCGCGCACCGCCTCGCTCGTCCCGCGGCCGCTCGGACGCTTTGATCGTCTCCCAGCGCTTGAGCACGGCGTCCGCGGTGGCGGCGTCTTCGGCGGCGAAGACGTGAGGGTGGCGCCGGATCAGCTTGTCCGAGAGCTCCGCGACGACATGATCAATCGTGAAGGCCCCGGTCTCCGCCGCCATCTGCGCGTGAAAGACGACCTGGAGGAGGAGGTCGCCGAGTTCCTCGCGGAGGCGGCGCGCGTCACCGGCGTCGATCGCCTCGAGCGTCTCGTACGCCTCTTCCAGCAGGTAGGGGCGCAGCGATGCGTGGGTTTGTTCGCGATCCCACGGACAGCCGCCCGGCCCTCGAAGGCGCGCCATGATCGCAACGAGGTCCGCGAACCCGCGCCGGCCTTGATCCATCAGTCTCGCTCACCGCCGCCGCGGCTCGGGCGCGCCCCGGTGAGCGCTCTCCCCGTCGCGGGGCGGCGCCCCGCGGCCGCCGTGTGGAGGCCGGTGTGATCGCGTCCCCCCGGGGGGTTGCCCCCGTCACGGCCGGATCGCGCGCCGGCGAGCGTCGCGAACAATCCGTCGATCATCCGTGCGGTCTCGGTGAAGCCGGCGCCGTTGACCGTGACGCGCACGCCCTCCGGCGTCCACCTCGCCGCCGGGAAGCGGGCCAGCAGCGGCCGGACCCGCTCGCCGAACGTGTGTAGGTCCGCGGGTCGGATCAACACGCCGCTTGGATCTCGGGAGATCGCGGCGATGCCGAGCGCGCGCGCCGCCACGCGCAGCCGGATGATCTCGCCGAGCGTCTTCACCGGCTCCGGCGGCGGTCCGTAGCGATCGCGGAGCTCGTCCAGCGCGGCCCCCACCTCGTCCGGCGTCCGGGTCTCGGCCAGCCGGCGGTACGCGGCGATCCGCTGGCTGGGCGCGGCGATGTACGCGTCCGGGAGGTACGCTTCGACGCCGAGATCCACCGTGGTCTCCGGCGCCTCCTCGACGCGTTCGCCGCGCATCTGGCGGACGGCCTCGTCGAGGAGCCGCGTGTAGAGCTCGAACCCGACCGCGGCCAGATGGCCGTGCTGCTCCGCGCCGAGCAGGTTGCCGGCGCCGCGGATCTCGAGGTCGCGCATCGCCAGCCGCAGTCCGGAGCCGAGCTCGACAAACTCGCGCATCGCCACGAGACGCTGCTCCGCCTCGCGCGTCAGGCGAGCGCGCCGGGGATAGAGCAGATAGGCGTAGGCCTGGCGGTCCGCGCGGCCGACGCGCCCGCGGAGCTGATAGAGTTGCGCGAGCCCCAGCCGGTGCGCCTGCTCGACGATGATCGTGTTGACCCGCGGGATGTCGAGCCCGATCTCGACGATCGTGGTGCACACGAGCACGTCGTAGCGGCCGCCGAGGAAATCCAGCATGACCTGTTCCAGCGCCGCCTCGTGCATCCGGCCGTGCGCGACCGCGACGCGCGCGCCGGGCACGGCCTCGCGCACGCGCCGGGCGGCCCGCTCGATCGTCTCCACGCGATTGTGCACGACGTAGACCTGGCCGCCCCGTTCCAGCTCGCGGCGGATGGCGTCCTGCACGAGCGCGGGGTCGTCCTCGCGGATAAAGGTGCGGATCGGCTGGCGGACGTCCGGCGGGGTTTCCATCACGGACAGGTCGCGGAGCCCCGCGAGCGACATGTGCAGCGTCCGCGGAATGGGCGTCGCGGTCAGCGTGAGCACGTCGACCTGAGTCCGCAACTGCTTGAGGCGTTCCTTGTGCGCGACGCCAAACCGCTGCTCTTCGTCGACCACCACGAGCCCGAGCGCGCGGAACGCGATGGTCCTGTTCAACAGCTGGTGCGTCCCGATGAGCACGTCCACGGTGCCGTCGCGCGCGGCGGCCGTGATCGCCTTTTGTTCCTTGGGCGTGCGGAAGCGGCTCAGCATCTCGACGCGCACGGGGAACGCCGCAAAGCGCTCACGGAACACCGTGTAGTGCTGCTGGGCGAGCAGGGTGGTCGGGACGAGGACCGCGACCTGCCGGCCGTCCATGACGGCCTTGAACGCGGCCCGCAGCGCCACCTCGGTCTTGCCGTAGCCGACGTCGCCGCACACCAGGCGGTCCATCGGGCGCGGCGCCTCCATGTCGCGCTTCACGTCCTCGATCGCCTTCAACTGGTCGGGGGTCTCCTCGTACTCGAAGGCGTCCTCCATCTCGCGCTGCCAGGGCGTGTCCGGCGCGAACGCGTGACCCTTGGCGCGCTCGCGCGCGGCATAGAGGTGGAGGAGCTCGCGGGCCATCTCGCGCGTGCGCTCGCGCACGCGGCGCTTCTCGCGCTCCCAGTCCGCGCCGCCGAGGCGGTGGATCTGGGGCGCCTGCCCCTCGACCCCAACGTAGCGCTGCACCAGCGCGATCTGGTCGGTCGGCACGTACAGCGCGTCGCCCTGGGCGTACTCCAGGCGCAGATAATCCCGCTCGCCGTCCCCAAGGCCGAGCCGTGTGAGGCCGCGGTAGATCCCGATGCCGTGGTGTACGTGCACCACAAGATCGCCCGGCGACAGCTCCGTCCAGCTGCCGAGCCGGGCGCCGTCACGGAACCACCGCAACTTGCGGGAGCGGCGGTGCCAGCCCAGGATCTCGCTGTCGGTGATGACGAGCAGGTCGTCGAGCATCAGGCCGCTGCTCACGGAGCCCGGCACGACGAGCGCCTGGCCCGGCGCGGGCAACGCATCCACGCGGTCGGTGAGCCCGGCCGGGATCCCGTGCTCCCCGAGGAGCTCGGCGATGCGATGCGCCTGCCGGCTCGTGACGATGATCCGGCGCCCGGCGGCGACCTGCTGGCGGAGATGCTGCGCGAGCGCGTCCGTCTGTCCGGCAAACGACTCGACGGCCCCGAACGCCGTCTCCACGGCGCCCCCCGACGGGGGGCGCCGCAGGGTCGAGACCGCGAGCAGGCGCCGACCGCCGAGCGCCGACGCCATCGTTTCCCACGGCACGAGCGGCACCGCCGTGCCGGCCGGGATCCGCTCGGTCTCGATCGCGCGCCGGTAGGCCGCGGCGGTCCGCGCGTAGAGGACCCGGGCCTGGTGCTCCACGTCGTCGGGTTCGTCCACGACGCAGACGGGATCCCCGAGCGCCTGCGGCAGCGGCACGCCGCCGGCCGCCGCGGGACGCGCCGCCAGCACGATCGCCTCGTCGAGCGGGGCCACGGTCCGCTGCGTCTCCGGGTCGAAGGTTCGCACCGACTCGACCTCGTCGCCGATCCACTCGATCCGCACGGCCCGGTCGCCCGTGGACGGGAACACGTCGATCAGGCCGCCGCGCACGGCCACGTCGCCCGGCGCCTGCACCAGGTCCGTGCGCTCGTAGCCGCCGGCGGCGAGCCGCGCCAGCACATCCTCGAGGCGCACCCGAAGGCCGGGCCGCAGCGCCACGCGCGCCGCCGCGGCACCCGCCCGGTCGGGCATGCGCGCGAGAAACGCCGCCGGGGGAGCGACGGCGACGACCGGGACGCCGCGGGTGACGGCGTCGAGCAGGCGCTGCCGCGCGCCCTCGGCCTCGATGGAGGGCGGATCCTCCGGACCCAGCCCCTCCCAGGCCGCGAGCAGGTGGATCTCGTGCCCCCCCGGCGGCAGGAACGCCGACAGGTCGTCGGCGAGCCGCTCCGCCTCGTCACGGTGTGGAGCCAGCACGAGCCACGCCAACACGGCGGCCCCGTGGTGCGCCACCTGCGCCGCGATCAGGCAGGCTTTCGCCGCGCCGGCCGGTCCCGTCACCCACGGCCGCCGCCGATGCGCGAGAGCCTCGCTTACGAACAGAAACTCCCGTCTGCGCTGCAGAAGCGGGAGCACGCCGGACAACGACATGCCAAATCCTCCGCGGTTATTGTACGGGACACCCGGAAAATGCGTCAACACGGCCGCCGCGCCCCGGGCGCGGCGCCGCCCCGGCGCGCGGTCGCCGTCCGGCCTTAGGGCGCGCGCGGCGGAGCGGCCGGGGCGCGTCGTCCTCGGTAGCGGTTCGTGATCGGGAGCCGCCGGTCTTTGCCGAATGCTTTCGGCGTGATCTTGACGCCCGGCGGCGCCTGGCGGCGCTTGTACTCGCTGCGGTCCACCATCGCGATGACCCGCGCGACGATCTCGGGGTCGAACCCGTCGTGCACGATCTCGGCCGCCGAGCGGTCCTCCTGGACGTAGCGCTCCAGGATCTGGTCGAGCACGTCGTACGACGGCAGGCTGTCCTGATCGGTTTGGAGCTCGCGCAATTCCGCGGTGGGCGGGCGGTCGATCACGCCCTGGGGCACAAGGTCGCGTCCTGCCTGCGCGTTCCGCCAGCGCGCCAAGCGATACAGGAGGGTCTTTGGCACGTCCTTGAGGACCGCGAACCCGCCGGCCATGTCGCCGTACAGCGTCGCATAACCGACGCTCATCTCGCTCTTGTTGCCGGTCGTCAGCACGAGCCACCCGAACTTGTTGGAGAGGGCCATCAAGAGGTTCCCGCGCGTTCTGGCCTGCAGGTTCTCCTCGGTGATATCGCGCGCACGCCCGTGGAACGCGCCGGCGAGGGCGGTCTCATAGCCGGTCACGATCGGGTCGATCGGGAGATCGAGCAGGCGGATCCCGAGCGCCCCGCCGAGCGCCGACGCGTATCGCCGGCTCTCATCGGACGTAAACCGCGACGGCATCAGCACGCCGTGTACGGCCTCGGGGCCGAGCGCATCCGCCGCGATGCACGCGACGAGGGAAGAATCGACGCCGCCGCTCAGCCCCACCAACACGTCGCGAAATCCATTCTTGCGGACGTAGTCCCGCGTGCCGAGGACGAGCGCCCGGTACACTTCCTCGAGATCGTCCGGCGGCGCGAGCAGCGGGGCCCGTCCCAGCGGCGGCCGCGACGCCGGCGTTCCGGCGGTGGCGAGCGTATAGCTCGGCGCCCGGATCCCTTCGTCGCGCAGGGCGTCCGTCGTGCGGATCGGATTGTAGCGGCGAATGCTGCGGATGGCATCGACGTCGATGTCCGCGACGACGAGCGCTTCTTCGAACGCGGGTCCGCGGGCCACGACCGTCCCGGCCGGGTCGACGACCACGCCCAGTCCGTCGAAGACGAGCTCGTCCTGCCCGCCGACGAGATTGTTGTAGGCCAGCGCGATCGCGTAGTCGCGGGCGCGCGTCCGCAGCATCTCCTCCCGGACGCGCCACTTGCCCGCGGAGTACGGGGATCCGTTGATGTTGACGGCGATCAGTGCGCCGGCGAGCGCCTGGGCCAGCAGCGGGCCGCCCGGCGCCCAGACATCCTCGCAGATGGAGACGCCGACGGGCACGCCGTGGATGACGTAGACCGGCGCGTCGCTCCCGGGCTGGAAATACCGCTTCTCGTCGAACACGCCGTAGTTCGGCAGGCGCATCTTGCGGTAGACGCCGGCGATGCGGCCCTGGTACAGCACGCCCGCGGCGTTGTACAGATGGTCGCCGGAATCCGCAAAGCCCACGACCGCGGCCGTCTCGGCCGCGTGCCGGGCGATCTCCTCGAGGCAGCGAAGATTCTCGTCGATGAAGTCGGTTTTGATGAGCAGGTCCTCGGGCGGATACCCGGGGACGGCGAGCTCGGGGAACGAGACCACGTCGGCGCCGAGCGCCTGGGCTTCCTCCAAGCGCGCAATGATCTTGCGCGTGTTGCCGTCGAAATCCCCGACGGTCGTATTGATTTGGGCCATCGCGACCCGGAATCGCGGTGCCATGCGGTCCTCCCGGAGCGACGGCGCGCTCCGCCCGCGTTCATTATACACCGTCCCGTGTCCGTTCCCGCGGCGGCCGGGGCGCGTGGACGCGCATCGCGACGAGGAAGCGCTCTTGCCGCCATGGAATCGGCCGTTCTGTGCGCGCGCCGTTGGTCGTGAGCCCGTCCGGGGTGGCCAGGTTTCTGCTCTCGCGGCAAGGGCTCGGCGCCGCCCGGGAGTGGCCGGCGGGTACCGGGGCCCCGGCCGCGCTCGTCGCGATCCGGCGGCTGGAGTGCGTGCAGCTCGACCCGGTGGCCGTCGTCGAGCGCAATCAGCACCTGGTGCTCGCCGCGCGCGTTCCGGGTTACGACCCGCGCAGCCTGGAGGTGCTCCGCGGGCAGGGCGCGGTGTTCGAATACTGGGCCAATGCCGCGTGCATCCTGCCCATCGAGCGGTTCCCGCTGTTCGAGGGCACGCGGCGGCGCTTCCGGCGGCGGCTCGCCGCCGAGTTGCGGCCGCTCCGGCCGATTGTGCGCCGGATGTTCGCCGCGCTCGAGGCCGGCGGTCCGCTGGCGGCGCGCGAGTTCGTGTCTCCCGAGCGCCTGCGGGGTTACTGGGACGGCGCCGAGGCCCGCACCAAGGCGACGTCGCACGCGCTCACGCTGCTGTTCCGCACGGGCGCGCTCGTGGTCGCCCGGCGCGACGGCGCCGAGCGGTCCTTCGATCTCCCCGAGCGCGCCATCCCGGCGTCTCTGCTTCGCGACGCCGGGGCGATTGCGACGGAGGACGCCGACGAGGGGCTTCTCGACATGTACCTCCGCGCGTATCGCATCGCCGACGGATCGGACGCCAGGTTCGGCTGGCGCGCGCTCGGCGCCGCGGGACGCGCCGCGGCGATCCGCCGGCGGCTGCGTGCGGGGACGCTCGTCCCGCTCCAGATCCCCGGCGTGTCGCGGCGGTATTTTGCCCTGGCCGAGGACATCCCGGCGCTCCGCCGGTGGGACCGCGCGGCGCAGGACGACGCCGTCGATCGCGCGGGCGTACGCTTCTTGCCGCCGCTTGACAATCTTCTCTGGCGCCGCGAGCGGGTCGCCGACGTGTTCGGCTTTCGGTACTCGTGGGAGCAATATCTTCCGGTCACGCGGCGGCGGTACGGGCACTACGCCATGCCGATCCTCGTCGGCTCGCGCCTCGTCGGCCGGATCGACCCGCGCCTGGACCGCGCCCGCGGGCGCCTCGTCATCCGCCTGCTGCACCTCGAGCCGGATGTGGCGGTGACCCGTGAGTTGCGCCGAAGACTCGCGGCCGGCCTGGATGCATTTGCCCGGTTCCACGGCGTCCGTGACGTGGACGTGGAGCGCACGGAGCCGTCGCGGCTCCGAGTGTAGCGGCGGGCGCGCCGGGACGCTGCGGCCCCGCCGGGCATCGGGCGGGGCCGCAGCGCGTGCGTCCGGGAGGGGGCCCGGTGTGGCGCCGATCTACACGTCGTAGTACAGGTAGAACTCGTGGGGCACCGGACGGATGTTGACTTCCTGCACCTCGCGCGTGCGCTTGTAATCGATCCACGTGTCGAGGAGATCGCGGGTAAAGACGTCGCCTTCCAGCAGGAACTCGTGGTCGGCCTCCAGCGCCGCCAGCGACGCGTCGAGCGAGCCCGGCACGCTCTTGATCTTCGCGGCGTCCTCGGCCGGCAACTCGTAGATGTTCTTGTCGAGCGGTCCGAACCCCGCCTTCGTGGGATCGATCTTGCGCTTCACGCCGTCGAGACCGGCCATGAGCATCGCGGCGAAGGCCAGGTACGGATTGCAGGTGGCGTCGGGGCAACGGAACTCGATGCGCTTGCTGGACGCCGCGGCCGGCCCCGTGAAGTACATCGGGATGCGCACCGCCGCGCTTCGGTTGCGCTTGCTGAACGCGATGTTCACCGGGGCCTCGAAGTGCGGCACCAGCCGCCGGTACGAGTTCGTGGTGCACGCGCAGAGCGCGAGCAGCGCGTTGACGTGCGTCAGGAGCCCGCCGATGTAGTGGAGCGCCTCCGTACTCAATTCGGCGTAGCCGCCCTCGCTGTAGAAGAGATTGGCGCCGCCCTTCCAGAGGCTCTGGTGCACGTGCATCCCGGTCCCGTTGTCGCCGAACAGCGGCTTCGGCATGAACGTCGCGGTCATCCCGTGACGGCGCGCGACGTTCTTCACGATGTACTTGTAGCTCATGAGGCTGTCGGCCATCCGGGCGAGCGTGTTGTACTTGATGTCGATCTCGCACTGCCCCGCCGACGCGACCTCGTGGTGCTGCATCTCCACCTCGATGCCCCAGGATTCCATCTGCAGCGCCATCTCGCTGCGCAGATCCAGCAGCGTGTCCGCCGGCGCGACCGGGAAGTAGCCTTCCTTGGAGCGGATCCGGTGCCCCAGCCCCGGCTGGCCGGTGTTCCAGATGCCCTCGGGCGAGTCTATGCTGTATCCCGCCCGGTGCGGCAGCACTTCGTACTGCACGTTGCTGAAGACGAAGAACTCCGCCTCGGGTCCCCAGTAGCTCGTGTCGGCGACGCCGGACTGCCTCAGGTAGTCTTCCGCCTTTTGCGCCACGTGCCGGGGGTCGCGGGTATACGGCTTGCCGGTCGACGGATCGAAGACGTTGCAGATGATCGAGAGCGTCGGGATCTCGGTGAACGGGTCGGGGCGCGCCGTGGCCGGATCGGGCATCAGGATCATGTCGCTCTCTTCGATCGCCTGGAAACCGCGGATGCTGCTGCCGTCGAACCCGATGCCCCGCTTGAACGTCTTGTCGTCGACCTGGCTGGCCGGAATCGTCGCGTGCTGCCACGTGCCGGGGACATCCACGAACTTGAGATCGACCATCTTGATGCCGCGATCCTTGATGTAGGCGATCACGTCCTGCGCAGTCATGTCCTTGCCGGCCATCGTGCACCTCCAGGTCCCCGCCGGGGACGCTTCCGTGTTGCCGAGGCGCCAAAGAAAAACGCCCTCCGAGCATCCGCTCGGAGGGCGTCCAGGCCCTCGGTACATCTTAGTACCTGCGTATCTTATACCACGGTGGGCACCCCGCCGTCAACCGGGCCTTGCAGCGCGGCGGCGCTTACCGGGCTCTGCGGCGCGCGCCGGACGACGCGGCCGTGCGTTTCCCGGAGGGCCGGGCGGACGGCTTCGCGCGCCGTTTGCCCGGCGCCGATCGCTTCGGGCGCGCGGATTTCCGCGGCGCGGCCCCCGAAGCCTTTGCCGACGCGCGGCGCGGGAGTACGGGTTCGGCGGGCGGTCCGCCGACCGGCACCAGCTCGAACCGCGCCGTCGGCGCCGGCACGGCCGCGCCCTTGACGGCCCCCGGCAGGATCCGGAACACGGGGCACAAAAACACCTCGATCCTGCCGCCGCCTGGCGCGAACAGGGCCGGGAGGTGCAGGGCGCGCAGCCCCACGATCGTCAACGGCCCGGTCGGCGGCGTGGAGAGCCAGCGCCGCACGGTGTCGTACGCCGGCGTGTCGGGAATCGTCACGGCCGTGAGCCGCATGCGCCGCGCGGCGTCGCCGAACGCGAACAGAAACGGCTTCCCCTCCACGAACCGGCTGCGTCCACCGTAGAACTGGCCGGTCATGTACACGTACGCGGTCTCCGTGACGGGCGCATGGCGGAACGTCATGGTGCCGCCGGTAAACGCCACGCGCGTGGACGGCTGGAAGTCCGGAAACGGCATCGCGTGCACGCTCTCCACCTGCGTCCACTCGGCGCCGCCCGGGGCGTCGAGCGGAATCGGCGGGAACGTCAGGCCGCGCTCCGTCCGCACGCTCCGGACGGGGTGGAGCTCGAGCAGGCGCGGCACCGACGGGTGCGCGCCGGACGCGTGGTCCGGGAGAAGGCGCAGGAGCCCCGTCACCGTCACCCGCTGTTGGGTCCCGATGACCTCGTCGAGCAGCTGCCCGTACTGGCTGTGGGCGGTGCCGCCGGCGTCCAGCGTCCCGGGCCGGATCGCGTTTTGAATGACGCACGCCACGCTGCCCGAGCCGTTGGACTCCCTCGGCGACGGCGTCAGGGCGAACGCCACGCCGAGCCCGTACTCGCCCTCCGGGCTGCGCGCGGCCACGTACCCTTCGAGCGTGACGTCGAGTCCCGGGCTGAAGCGGAGATAGGCGAGCGGCTCCGCCCCGGAGACCACCAGGTCGGCGTGGTCCGCGCCGCCGGGCAGCATCTGCACCGCGCTCAGCACGCGCAGGAGGTCCGCCGGGGTGCGGATGTCGATGCGGCCCGCGGGCCTGGCCGGCGTGTGTTGCCGCATCTCGTCCGACACCAGGATCGCGCGCGCGATGTCGCGCATCGGCGTGCGCGTGTTGCGGCTCTGACGCTGGATCCGGAGGAACGCCTCCTGCTCGTCGATGCCCTCGCGCTGCATCAAGATGCCCTTCGCCCGGTCCACCAGCTTGCGCGTCTCGAGCGTCTCCTTGAGGTTGCCCACTTCCTGCTGCAGTGCGCGCAACTCCGCGAACCGGGCCATCGCCACCTCGATCACGGGCACGAGCTCCGCTTCCCGCACCGGCTTGACGAGGTAGGCGAGCACGCCCGCCTCCTGGGCGCGCTGCACGAGGTCGCGCTCGCTCCACGCGGTGAGGAGCACGATCGGCCGCGGCTGGCGCGTCATGATCGTCGACGCCGCGGCGATGCCGTCGAGCCCCGGCATCTTGATATCCATGAAGATCAGGTCGGGCGCGAGCTTGCCGGCGAGCGTGACGGCCTCCTCGCCGTCCCCGGCCTCCCCGACGACCTGGTAGTCGTGCTCCTCCAGCATCGTGCGGAGCCCCATCCGGATGACCGGCTCGTCATCGGCGATCAGGATGCGCAGCGCCTCGGTCATCCGGCGTCCCCGGCGTGAAGCGGCATCGTGATGACGGCCTGCGTGCCGCCCGCGTTGGCAAAGGCGATCGTGCCCTTGAGGTCGTCCCGCACCAGCGTGTGCACGATCTCGAGCCCGAGATCGCCCGACCGGTCCGGGGTGAAGTCCGGCGGCAGCCCCACGCCGTCGTCCTGCACGTCGACGCGCAGCGACGCGCCGGCGACCGCGAGTGCGATCCGCACGGTCCCGCGCCGGCGCCCGGTAAAGGCATGCTCCATCGCGTTCTGGAGCAGCTCGTTGACAACCAGGGCGAGCGACGTCGCCTGCCGGCTGGGCAGGCTGACGTCGTCCCCGCCGACGTGGACCGCCAGCGCGAACCCGGGCGGGGCCATCGAGTTCGCGACCGTGTGGGCGACGCGGTCCAGGATCTCGCGCACGGCCACGTGGCGGAGCCCCTCGGCGGCCAGGATCTCGTGCACCGCGGCGATGCTCAGGATCCGGTTGATCGTCTCCGTCAGGACCTCGCGTCCCGACACCTCACGGCCCTCGCGCAACTGCAGCCGGAGCAGCATCGCGATCATCTGGAGATTGTTCTTCACGCGATGGTGCATCTCGCGCACCATCGCCGACTTGACGACCAGGCTGGCGTTCTCGATCGCCAGCGCGGTCTGGTTGGCGAGCGTCTGCAGCATGTTGATTTCGGGCCCCGTGAACTGATGCCGCCGGGCCGTGTAGCAGTTGATCACGCCGAGCGTGCGGTCGCGAACCCGGAGGGGCACCGAGAGCAACGAGCGCACCGCCGGCGGCTGCGGGACTTCGCGTCGGCGGAACCGCGGGTCGTCCGCGAGCTCCACGCTCATCGCCGGCTGGCCCGAGGCGGCCGCTTCGCCGGGAATGCCCTCGCCGACCCGGAGCGTCGTGCGCGGCCGGAGCCCCGCCGCCTCGGGGTGCGCAGCGGCGAGCACCAGCTCGTTGCCGTCCAGGAGCATCAGCGTGCACAGCGGCGCGTCGAAGACCCGGGCGGCCATCTCCACGACCAGGCGGAGGATCTGCTCGAGGTAGAGCGGGGACGTGAGCGTCTCGCTCACCTCGGCCAGGGTCCGGAGCTCCATGATCTGGCGCCGCATGCTGTCGTACAGCCGCGCCTTCTCCAGCGTGCCGCTGGCGAGGTCCGCGATGATGCTCAGGAGCTCGATCTCGTCCTCGCCCCACTCGTGCGCGCGGGTGGTTTGCACGTTGACCGCGCCGAGCACCTTGCCGGCCATCGTGAGGGGCACGGCGAGCAGGGAGCGGAACCGGCTCTCGTCCGTGCCGGGCACGTATTTGAAGCGCGGGTCGGCCTGCGCGTTCGCGGACGCGACGGCGCGGCCGGTGGCCGCGGCGTGCCCCGTCAGTCCTTCGCCGAGGCGCAGGCGCCCGCGGCCCACGGCCTGGGGGGCCAGTCCCGTCGTGGCCTTGAGGATCAGGTACTCCTGCGATTCCAAGAGATAGATCGAGCAGCTGTCCACGCGCATCACGTCCGCCGTGGTGCGCGTGATCAGCGTCAGCGTCGTGTCGAGGTCGAGGGCGGCGCTGACGGCGCGGCTGATGGTGCGAAGCGCGGAGATTTCCGCGGTCTTCCGCGCCAATTGCTGCGCGGCATCGCGCGAGCGCAGCTGTTCGCGGGTCATCCCGCCGCGGGTCGGCACACCGTCCTCCCTCGACCGGGACGCGGGTCCATGCTCAGCGCGGTTGTCCGGACGGCGCGAGCGGCTCCGGCGCGCGCGGCGCCGGCATCATGCGCGCGGCCGCCTGGATATCCTGGGTCTTGAAGGCGCTCCGCCGGTTCGCGGCGACCGCCCAGGCCATGAGCGCGAGCGCGATCACCACCACGGCGCCGCGGACCGCCCCGCTCAGGGGCATGATCGTCACCGGCGCGATCAGGATGCTCACGAGGTTCATGACCTTGATGAGCGGGTTGAGCGCCGGGCCGGCCGTGTCTTTCATGGGGTCGCCGACCGTGTCGCCGATCACGCCGGCCTTGTGGTACTCGGTGCCCTTCCCGCCGAGGAAGCCGTCTTCGATCTTCTTCTTCGCGTTGTCCCACGCGCCGCCCGTATTGGCCTGAAACACCGCCATCAGCTGGCCCGTCAGGATGGCCCCGGCGAGGAACGCGCCGAGCGGAGCGGCGCCGAGCGCCATGCCGACCATGATCGGCGCGGAGATCGCGACGACGGCCGGAGACGCCAGCTCTCGCTGCGCGGCCAGCGTGGCGATGTCCACGCACCGGTCGTACTGCGGCTTCCCGGTTCCGTCCATGATGCCGGGGATCTCGCGAAACTGCCGCCGGACCTCCTCCACGATGTAGAACGCGGACCGGCCGACCGCCCGGATCAGGAACGCCGACACGAGAAACGGCACGGCGCCCCCGACGAGCAGGCCGATGAAGATGAGCGGCAGGTTGACCTGGATCCCGATCCGATCCAGCGCGGCCGCGGCGGCGGCCCCGCCCTGCGCCAGCGTGGATTGCAGCGTCGCCGCGGAGGCGAGGAGGTTGGCCTGGCCGACGAACGACCGGAACAGCGCGGTCGCGGCGAGCACCGCGCTGGCGATGGCAAAGCCCTTGGTCAACGCCTTGGTCGTGTTGCCGGCCTGGTCCAGCTGCGCCACGATGTAGCCCGCGTCGGCGCCCGAGGCGCTCGGCGCGCGGGCGATGCCGGACATCTCGTAGATGCCGTTCGCGTTGTCGACGATCGGCCCAAACGTGTCCATCGCCAGGATGTACCCTGTCATCGTCAGCAGCCCGAGCCCCGACAGCGCCACCCCGTAGCCGGCGAGCGCGAGATCGCCCTGGAAGATCGAGAACGACGCCAGAATGGTCGCGCCGATCGCCAGGATCGCCCAGACAGACGACTCCAACCCGTAACCGAGCCCCGACAGCAGAAACGTGGCCGGCCCGGTCTTGGTGGAGTACGCCATCTCGGTGACGGCTTTCTTGTCGGACGCGGTGAACTGATCCGTCAGCCACTTGATGAACAACGCGAGCACCAGGCCGGTGACGAGCGCGAAGAAGAACCGCCAGTCCGCGGCGCCGCTGCGGGGATCCCTCAGATACAGGCCGTTGACGACCGCGAACCCCGCGGTTGCCGCCGCCGCGGAGATCCACAACCCGCGGGTGATCGGGGCCATCGGGTCTTCCGTGGCGCCCCCGGCGCGCACGGCCCACGTGCCGATGAGCGACGCGAACACGCCGACCGCCTGGACGAGCAGCGGAAAGATCACGAGCTTGAGCGCAAACGCGGCCGCCGCCCCCGCGTACCCCGCCCGGAACTGGGGATCGAGGAGCGCCCCCGCACCCAGGATGATCGCCGCGACCAGCGTCACCTCGTACGACTCGAACACGTCCGCGGCCATGCCGGCGCAGTCGCCCACGTTGTCGCCGACGTTGTCGGCGATGGTGGCGGCGTTGCGCGGGTCGTCCTCCGGGATGCCCACCTCGACCTTGCCGACGAGATCCGCGCCGACGTCGGCCACCTTGGTGTAGATGCCGCCGCCGATACGCATGAACGAGGCGACGAGCGAGCCGCCAAACCCGAACCCCACGAGCACCCGGGTCGCGTCCCCGCGAAACAGCAGGAAGATGATCGTCGCGCCGAGCAGGCCGAGCCCGACGGTGAACATGCCGGACACGGTGCCCGCCTGAAACGCCGTTTCCAGCGCTTCCTTAAAACTGCGGGTCGCGGCGTAGGCGGTACGCACGTTGCCGCGAACGGCGAGGTTCATGCCGACGTAGCCTGCGCCGTAGCTCGCCAGGCATCCCATGAGGAACGCCAGCGCGATGCCGACCGCGAGCGTGGGGTTGGTGTAGATGGGGAGGTAGAGAAAGAACAGGGCCAGCGTGATCGCGACGATAAAGAGCGACATCGTACGGAATTGGCGCCGCAGATAGGCGCGCGCGCCTTCCTGGATCGCCGCGGCCACCTGCTGCATCGAGGCCGGCCCGGCGCTGCGGCGGAGGACCCTCGCGCTCAACCACCAGCCGTAGAGGAGCGCCACGGCCGCCGCGATCACGACGAGCCACAGCAGCGCGGATTCGAGCCCGCCGAACGACGGGAGTCTGATGCTCGACTCGTTCATGATAGCCTCCTGGCCGTCCCCTACGCTGAGCGCGGCGTTCTTCATGATACCAGAGCCCGGTCGGGCGATTCAAGAAAAAGTGGCGTCCAAGTGAGGAAAATCCCGATTTTCGGTCAGATTTGGCGCGGAGACGCCGGATTTCGGCTGCGGAATCGTGCGTGTGAGGGTAGACGAGGAGAGCGTTCCTATGACGCCGGCACCGGGCGCCTCGCGGGCTATCGACCGGGGTCGGTCGGCGTGAAGGTGACCTGTGCCGCGGCGTCGATCCCGTGCTGCGCGAAGAAACCCTGATTTACCTCCAACGCGTAGCGGTACGGTGTCTTGGGGCCGTAGGTCGGCAACTGATCGCTCGACGGGTCCGGCGCGACCGGCATGTCCATCAGCGCGACGATGCGCCACGACTTGTCGATGAACGCGATCGAGAGCGGAATGAGGGTATTTTTCATCCAGAACGGGGTGTCGGTGTCGTCGCGAAACCAGAACAGCATGCCGGCGTCCGGCGCCAGGGACGTCCGGCACATGAGCCCGGTCTCTTGCGACACCTCGGTGTCCGCGATTTCGACCTGCACGCGCGCGGCCGCGCCGTGCTCGGCAAACGTCACGACCCCATGTTTGTACTGGAATCCCCCGGGCGCGATGCAGGCCGCCTGCACCGCGGGCACCGGGAGACTGAGCCACACGAGCGCCAGGACGGCGATCCCCGCCGCCGGGATGAGCCTCCGCATTCGCGCCGCCGTCTCCTTCCCGCGCGGGCACCCGAGCCGCGTCGTGCCTCAGTGTAGCATGCGGCCGAGCCACGCGAGAATCCTGGGGACGGCCGGATTGTCCACCGCGTCCTCGATGTCGAGGTGCGTGAACCCCGGCAGGATCTCGACGCTCCGGTCCGCGGGCGGCGTCGCGATGTGCCCCAGGTAGAACGCGGCCGTCTGTGGCCGCCGGATCAGCCCGCTCCCCGCGCCCAGGACGAGGACGGGCACGTCCGTGTACCGCACCTGCGTGAGGCTGACGTAGCGCCGGGCGAACTCGTCGCTCGTGTCCAGCCCGGCCGCCAGTCCGAGATCGAGCACGAGCCGCCACGGCACGTACCACTGGGTGACGTCCGCGCCGGGCCGCAGCATGGCCGCGTTGAACGCGCGGAGATCCACCCGGCCTCTCGGCTCGGTCTGCGTGTAGGGGATCCACCCGATCAGCGCGTGTCCCGGCGCGGGCTGCCCGCTCGCGAGATCCAGGAGACCGCCGGGCCGGATGGAGGCGGGGTCGGGGATCGTCTTGAAGACGCCGAGCGGGGCGCCGATCGATGCGCGCACCAGCAGATCGCGCTGCATGCGGTCCGAGAAGATCGCTCCGAGCAACGCCTCGTTCGTGATGGCGAGGCCGTCGCGGGGCGGAAACGGCAGCCGGCTCGCCGCGTTCGGCCGCAGGTACGCGTACACCGCGATGACGTCGAGCAGAATGCTGTCCTGCGGACGAGCGACGTCCTCGACGTCCGTGAACGGCGCCGCCAACCGACGCACGAGGGCGCGGACGCCGGGGATGCGGGGAAGCAGCGGGATGTGCACGCCGTCCAGGTACTGGCCGCCGGTGAGGCGCGGGATCAACGACAGCGGCACGCCGTCGAGGAGCAGCAGGCCGCTGAGATCGTGCGCGCCCGCGCCGGGCGAGGGAGCCGGCGCGCCGTGGTCCGTCGCCACCGGCTCCGGCCCCGGCACCCGGTCGAAGTCATACCCCGCGTACAGCGCGGCCAGGATCCCGCCCAGAGAGTGGCCGCCCAGCACGACGTGCGCGCCGGGATCGCGCCGGTGCGCCTCCGCAACGATCGCGCGGATGTCCCGGAGATGCACGTCGAGTCCCCAATACGCCGCGTACGACACGGCGCTCGCGGAGAGGGCATGATAGGTGTCCCCGTCGATGGGAAGCCCCCCGTAGTAGTAGCCGAGCGCGAAGTCGGGGTTGCGGTACGCGAGCGCGGCCTCGATGCCGCGGCGGTCCTGCAGGAGGGTTGCGCGCGGTGCGACGACCCAGACCTCGAGGCGCGCATCCCGCCCGGCGAGCTGACGCGCCAGGATGTCGAGCGTGTTCGGCCCCGAATTGAGGCCGGGGACGAGCACGAGCACAACCGCGGGCGCGGGCGCGCCGGGCGTGAAGTAGCGGAGCGCGACGGCCCGATTGTACGCGTCCGGCGTGTGGGGTTCGCTGTCGCCGGGCACGCTCAGCAACGCACGTTCGACCGCGCCGGCGGACGGCTGCGCCGCGCCCGGCCCGATGCATGCGGCGGCGAGCACGGCGCCGGCGGTGACCGCGCACAGCGCGGCCCGGAGCCTCAAGCTCATGTGAGGGAATACGTTCAGGCGCGGGAAGGAAATGCCCTGCGGCGGCGCGAACCGAGTGAGCCCCGTGGCAGACTATGACGTCGTGGTCGTTGGCGCCGGACCCGGCGGCGCCGAATCGGCTCGGACGGCCGCGGCCGCGGGGTTACGCACCCTGGTGGTGGAAGAACATCCCGCGGTCGGGATCCCCAGCCACTGCACCGGCAAGCTCTCGTTTCACGCCTTCGAGGAATTCGACGTTCCCCGGTCGCTCGCGCACACGGCGGTGAGCGCGGCCGCGCTGTACTCGCCCGGCGGCGCGGTCGTGCGCGTGCGGCGGCCCACGGTCGACTCCTATGCCGTCGACCGTATCGCGTTCGACCAGTGGGTCGCGCGCCGCGCCCAGGAGGCGGGCGCGGAACTCGTGACCGGCGTGCGCGTCACGGAAGCGGCGCGGGTGAACGGGACCGTGATGGTCCGGGGCGCCCGTGCCGGCCGGAGTTTCGAGGCCCGCGCGCGCGTCCTCATCGACGCCGAGGGATCGGCGCCGCGCCTGCTCGGCATGCTGGGCCTCGCGATCCCGCGCCGGCACGCGCTCGGCCTTCAGTATCAGATGCGCGGCGTCCGGGGCGTCGAGCAGGACACGCCGGAGATGTTCTTCGGCGCGGATGTGGCGCCCGGGTTTTTCGCGTGGCTGATGCCGGTGGGCGGCGACACCTGCCGGATCGGATTGGCGGTGGACCCGCGGCGCACGGCGCGCCCGCCGGTCTGGTATCTCGAGCGCCTGCTGGTGCGGCATCCGGCGATGCGCGGCCGGATGGCCGGGGCGGTGATCGAGCGCAAGGTCGGCGGGCGCATCCCGCTCCTCACCGGCCGGGCGCCGGCAAGCGCCGACGGCGTCCTCGTCGTCGGCGACGCGGCGGGGATGGTGAAGGCGACCTCCGGAGGGGGCATCTACTATGCGATGACGGCGGGCGGCATCGCCGGCCGCGCGGCCGGCCGGTACGTCGGGGGCGACCGGACGGCGACGGATGCGTACGAGCACGAGTGGCGCAGCCGCATCGGACGCGAGGTGGCGTTTACCGCGTTCGGCCGCCGGGCCATCAACCGGATGACGGATCGCGAGCTCGACGCGATCATGCGGGCGATCGCGGAGAGTCCTCGCCTGCTCGCGGCGATCGCGGGCGCCGGCGACACGCAGTTTCAGTCGCGCTTGTTCGGGCCGCTGCTGCGCGGTTTGAGCGTGACGGCGGTGCGCCGCCCGGCCCTGGCGCCGCTGGTGCTCAAGGCGCTGATGTCCGGTATGTTCGCGCAGATGTAGCGTCGCCGCGCCGGCCGGTCCGTCGCCCGCCGGCAGGATCCTCCGCGCGTGGCCCGAATCAGGACCCATGCGGATCATCGCCGACCTGCACCTCCACTCCAAGTTCAGCCGCGCGACCAGCCGTGATATGGACGTCGAGAGCCTCACCAAATGGTGCGGCCTCAAAGGCATCACGCTGGTCGGCACCGGCGACTTCACCCACCCCGTGTGGCTGCGGGAGCTCCGCGCGAAGCTCAAGCCGACCGAGCGCGGCCTGTTCACCCATCGCACCCAGCATTTCATGCTCACCGTCGAGGTGAGCAACATCTACCCGCAGGGCGGCCGGCTGCGCAAGATCCACAACATCATCCTGGCGCCGAGCTTCGAGGTGGTGGACCGCATCAACGCCGTGCTCGCCCGCTTCGGCAGCCTCATGGCCGACGGGCGGCCCACGCTGTCGCTGCCGAGCGACAAGCTGGTGGAGTACGTGATGGAGATCTCGCCGCGTTGCATGGTGATCCCCGCTCACGTCTGGACGCCGTGGTTTTCGCTGTACGGGAGCAACTCGGGCTTCGACTCGCTCGTCGAGTGCTTCGGTGACCAGGTCAAGCACATCGCCGCGGCGGAGACCGGGTTGAGCAGCGATCCGCCCATGAACTGGCGGCTGTCGGAGCTCGACCGCGTGACCCTGGTCAGCAACTAGGACGCGCACTCGCCGGCAAAACTGGGTCGCGAGGCCAACGTGCTCGACTGCGAGTTGGACTACGACGAGATCCTCCGGGTCTTTCGCGAGCGGGACCGGTCCAAGTTCCTCTACACGATCGAGTTCTTTCCGGAGGAGGGCAAGTACCACTTCGACGGCCACCGCGCATGCCAGCTCCGGCTGTCGCCGCAGGAAACCCGCGCGGCCGGGGGACGGTGTCCGTCGTGCGGGCGGCCGATCACGGTCGGCGTGATGTCGCGCGTCGAGGCGCTCGCCGACCGGCCCACCGGCGAGGCGACGGGCCGCGTCCCGTTTCGCAACTTGATCCCTCTCGAGGAGATCATCGCCGAAGCCCTGGGCGCCCAACCCGGCACGGGCGCGGTACGCGAGGAGTACTTCCGTCTCGTGCACGAGCTCGGGAGCGAGTTCGCGGTGCTCCTCGACGCGCCGCCGGCGGACGTGGCCCGGTACGCGCATCCGCGGGTGGTCGACGGGCTGCGGCGCGTCCGCGAGGGACGGGTCGTGATTCACCCCGGTTATGATGGCGTGTTCGGAGAGATCCACATCTTCCAAGGAGCCGACGACCAACCGCGCGTCGAGGAACCGGCGCAAACCAGCCTCTTCTGACCGCGGCGCGGCATCCGGCCCGCTCCGCGGCGCGCCTCGCACGCGCGCCCGGGGGCCTGCGGCCGTGCTCCATCCCGGCCGGGACGCGCGGATCCGCGCGGGCCACCGCTGGGTGTACCGCAACGAGATCGCCCGGCTGGATGGCCCCGCCCTCGACGGCGACGCCGTCGAGGTGCATGCCGCCGGCGGTCGCACGCTCGGCATCGGCCTCCTCAACACCCGCTCCGCCATCGCGATCCGCCTGCTCGCGTCCCCCGGGGAGCTCGTGGACGAGGCGTTCTTTCGCGAGCGCCTCGCCCGCGCGATCGCGGTGCGCAGGCGTGTTGTCGGGGACACGACCGCGTGCCGCCTCGTCTTCGGGGAGAGCGACGGCCTCCCCGGGCTCGTCGTCGACCGCTACGGCGACGTGCTCGTGCTGCAGACCCTCACGCTCGGTATGGACCGCCGCAAGGAGATGCTGGCGCGGCTGCTCGGCGATCTGCTCGCGCCGCGCGGCATCTTCGCGCGCAACGATCCCGCGGTGCGCCGCCTCGAGGGGCTGCCGCGGGACACGGGGTGGCTCACGGGGGCGGGGGCCACGGAGGTCCTGATCGAGGAAGACGGCGTCCGCTTCGTCGTCGATGTTGCGCGCGGCCAGAAGACCGGCTTCTTTCTCGACCAACGCGAGAACCGCCGGCACGTGGCGGCGCTCGCGCCGGGCGGCGCGATGCTCGACGTGTTCTCGTACACCGGGGCGTGGGCGCTGCACGCCCTCGCGCGCGGCGCGGCGAGCGCCGTGGGGATCGAGGCTTCCCTGGACGCCGTCAAGGCGGCAGAGCGCAACGCGGCGCTCAACGGCGCCGGCGACCGGTACCGCCCGCGCGTGGCAAACGCGTTCGACGAGCTGCGGCGCCTCTGCGCCGAGCCCGCGCGATGGGACCTCGTGGTGCTCGATCCGCCCGCGTTCGTCAAGACGCGGACCGCGCTGGCCGCGGGGCTCGCCGGCTACAAAGAGATCAACCTCCGCGCGCTCAAGCTGGTGGCGCCGGGCGGCTGGCTCGTGACGTGCTCGTGCTCCTTTCACGTGGCCGAAGCCGCGCTCCTCGGGACCGTCTGGGAGGCGTCACGCGACGCCCGCCGGTACATCCGCTTGGTCGAGAGCCGCTCGCAGGCCCGGGACCATCCGGTCCACCCCGCCATGCCGGAAACGCGCTATCTCAAGTGCCTGATCTTCGCCGTGGATTGACGCATGCCGCCGGGGAAGATATTGCAGGGTGGCAGGGCCCCCTATATAATGTAGGCGAGAATGCTGGATGCCATAGGGGTAGCCTCGGACAGAGGAGAGCCGCCAGGGGGGTTCTCCTCGTTGTCTTTTTTGGGCGCCGGGATGGGCTCGCGACGTGCCGGGGTCGGACCCGGAAAGGCACGGTGAGACGACCGTTGGTGGCAGGCCACCAGATCCACATTACCGACAACCTCGACCTTCTGCTCGCGGTGTTGCCCTCGGACATCCGCCGCGCCATCGAGTCGCACCCGGACGTCGACGCGCTGCTGGAGGTGGTGCTCGATCTCGGGCGCGAGCCGGAAGCCCGGTTCGCGAGCCGGGCCGTGCGCCTGTCCGACACGTACGTGACCCGCGAGACGATGCACTACGTCACGAGCCGTGTCGGAACGTTCGGCAAGGACAACCGCGCCGGGATCGAGCGTACGCTCCACCGCATCTCCGCGATCCGCAATCGGGTCGGTGAGGTGATCGGGCTGACGCTGCGCGTCGGCCGCGCGGTCTTTGGCACGGTCGATATCGTGCGCGACGTCATCGAGGCGGGCCAGAGCGTGCTGTTGCTGGGCCGTCCGGGGGTGGGCAAAACGACGCTCCTGCGCGAGAGCGCCCGGGTGTTGAGCGACGAGGTGGCCAAACGCGTCGTGATCGTCGACACGAGCAACGAAATCGCGGGCGACGGGGATATCCCGCATCCGGGCATCGGCCGCGCGCGGCGCATGCAGGTCCCATACCCCGAGCTCCAGCACGCCGTGATGATCGAGGCCGTCGAGAACCACATGCCCGAGGTCATCGTCATCGACGAGATCGGGACCGAGGCCGAGGCGCTCGCGGCCCGCACGATCGCCGAACGGGGCGTGCAGCTGATCGCGACCGCGCACGGCAACACGCTCGACAACCTGCTGCAGAACCCGACGCTGTGCGATCTCATCGGGGGGATCCAGGCGGTGACCCTCAGCGATGAGGAAGCGCGCCGCCGGGGCACCCAAAAGACCGTGCTCGAACGCAAGGCGCCGCCGACCTTCGACGTGGTGATCGAGATCCAGGAAAAGGACCGGCTCGCCGTGCATCACGACGTCGCCCAGGTGGTGGACCGGTTCCTGCGCGGATCGGTTCCGCGGCCGGAGATCCGGACCCGCACGCCCGAGGGCGAGGTACGCATCACGAGCGGCGAGGCCGAGGAGCTCGCCGCGCCGTCTCCAAACGGTCACCGGCCGGCCGCGGGCGGCGTCCCATCGGGGGCGCCGCACAAGGTGGTGCGGATCTACCCCTACGCGGTCAGCCGGAACCGGCTGGAGCGGGCGATCCGCGAGTTGCGCGTGCCGGCGGCCATCGCCGACACGCTGTACGGCGCGGACGTCCTGCTGACGCTCAAGTCCCAGGAGAAGCGCCAGCCGAAGCGGCTCCGCGAGGCCGGATCGCGGGGCCTGCCAACCCGCGTCATCAAGAGCAACACGCTCTCGCAAATCGAAGGCGTCCTGCGGGAGATCTTCGGCGTCGAGGACCGGCTGAGCGCGGAGGAGGTAGCGCTCCGGGAGGTCGAGGAGGCCATCTCCGAGGTCATGTCGGCGGCGCAACCCGTGGAGCTGTCGCCCCAAAACTCGTACGTGCGGCGGCTGCAGCATCAGCTCGTCGAGCGCTACGGACTCGCGTCCGAGAGCAAGGGTACGGATCCGTTCCGGCGGGTGGTCATCTATCCGCAGTGACGCCGCGGACCGGGACGGCCGGCCGCCGGCCGGCGCGTTCCTGACGCTCGAGGGACCGGAAGGCGCCGGCAAGAGCACCCAGGCCGCGCTGCTCGCGGACGCGCTTCGCGCCGCGGGGCGCCCGGCGCGGCTCGTCCGGGAGCCCGGCGGGACGCGGATCGGGGAGCGCATTCGGGCGCTCCTGCTCGATCCCGGACACGGCGAGCTCGCATCGTGCACGGAGATGCTGCTCTTCGCCGCGTCCCGCGCGCAGCTCGTGGCCGAGGTGATCCGCCCGGCGCTCGCCGAGGGCGCCGTCGTCGTCTGCGACCGCTACGTCGATGCGTCGCTCGCCTACCAGGGCGTCGGGCGCGGCCTCGGCATCCCCATCGTCCGGTCGGTCAACGAGGTCGCCACGGGCGGACTGCTGCCCGACCTCACGGTGCTCCTGGACATCGACCCGGAGGTCGGGCTGGCGCGGGCGCGCGGCGAGGCCGGACGCGCGGGCGTCGAGCGTTGGGGGGGCGGGGATCGCCTGGAGCGCGAGACGCTGGCGTTTCATCGGAGAGTGCGAGAGGGGTTTCTCACCCTAGCCGGGAATGAGCCTCGGCGAATCCGGGTGGTGGACGCGCGAGGGTCGGTGCAGGAGGTGCACCGGGCCATCTGGGATCTGGTCGCCGGGTTCTTGCGCGGAGAGCAGGGCGGGCCGCGCGCGGAGATTGTACCGTAAGGAGCCCCGGGCCCCGCGGCGCGTCCGAACTCGCCGCCGGGGCGGGGTCAGGGGGAGGAGCCGCCCATGAAGCTAATCCTCGCGATCGTGCAAGAAAAGGACTCCCGGCGCCTCATGGAAGCCCTCGTCGCGGCCGAGTTCCAGGCGACGATGCTCGCCAGCACGGGAGGCTTTCTGCGCGAAGGTAACTCCACGATCCTCATCGGCACCGACGAAGCCCGCGTGGACGACGCGCTGGCGGTGATCCAAAAGACCTGCCGTGTCCGCGAGCAGCTCGTCAGCCCGCTCCCGCCGGTCGTCGAGCCGGTGGACTCCTACATCTCGTATCCGGTGAAGGTGCAGGTCGGCGGCGCCACCGTGTTTGTGCTGGACGTGGAGCGCCTCGTCAAGATCTAGTGCCGTTCCGCGATCTGGTCGATCAGCGCCACGCGCGGCTGCTGCTGCAGGGGGCGCTCCGCAGCGGACGGGTCTCGCACGCGTACCTCTTCGTCGGGCCGGCCGGCGTCGGACGCTTCACCACGGCCCGAGCCTTTGCCCAGGCCCTGCTGTGCGCGGAAGGCGGCGACGACGCCTGCGGCCGGTGCGCGGCGTGCCGCAAGGTGAGCGCCGCGGCGCACCCGGATCTGCGGGTGATCTCCGCCGGGCGCACGGAGAGCGGGACGGAGCGCCGGGCCGTCGGGATCGACCAGATCCGGGAGCTCAAGCGCGAAGCCGCGTACGGGCCGTACGAGGGGCGGCGCAAGGTGTTTATCGTCGAGGACGCCGAGGCGATGCGCGCGGAAGCCGCCAACAGCCTGCTCAAGCTGGTGGAGGAACCGCCGCCCGGCATCGTCATCATCCTGATCTCGGAATCGACCGCGGCGATGCTGCCGACGTTGGTCTCGAGATCCCAATCCGTGCGCTTCGGCTTCATCCCGGCGCCGGAGGTCGTCCGCGTGCTCCGGCAACAGGCCGGTGTGCCGGAGGACCGGGCGACGTTTCTCGCCGCGCTCTCCGGCGGGCGTGTGGGCCGAGCGCTCGCGGCCGCTGCCGCGGGAGAGGATCCGTTGGAGCGGCGAGCGGAGGTGCTTCGGGCGCTCGACGTCGCGCTGCGCGGCGACATCATCCGGCTGCTCGACGCGGCCGAGTCCATCGCCCGCCGGCGCGATGACATCGAGCGGTGGCTCGATGTGGCGCTGCTCTGGGTCCGGGACGTGCTCGTGTGGCAGGAGGCCGGCGACCCGGCGGCGCTCGCCAACGCGGACGCGCACGCCGAGGTCGCCGCGTGGGCCGGCCGCGCGAACCCGGCCGCGCTCCGCGCGGCCGCCGCGGCGATCGAGGCGGCGAAGGCGGACCTCCGACGCAATCTCAATGCCCGGCTGGTGCTCGAGACCTTGTTTGTCGCCATGGCCTCGAGCGTGCCGGTGCGGGGTCGTTCCTAATGCAGGAACGCCCGTACGATCAGGAACAGCACCAGCACGCCGAGCGCGACCGCCCACCACGGGATGCCGCGGTGCGCCCGCGCGGGGCGATCTCCGCCCGCCGCGCACCGCTCGCAATAGTTGCCGGCGCTGGTCCGTACGATGCACGCCGTGCACAGCGGGCGGCCGCAGGTCGCGCAGTACCCGAGCGCGGCGCGGTCCGGATGGTTTGCGCACCGCATTAGCGCCCGTTTCGCGAGCGGGCCGCGGCGCGGAGGCGCTTCAGGATCGCGACGTTGCGTCGATCCGGGCCGGTCCGCGCGAATCCCGGCGTTTCGATGACGGCGGGGAGCCGGCCGAGCGCGGGGTGCGCGAAGACGGCGCGAAAGCCCGCCCGTCCAATCTGCCCGTCGCCGATATTTTCGTGCCGGTCCAGCCGCGATCCGAGCGTGCTCCGCGAATCGTTGAGGTGGAGCACCCGCAGGCGACGTAGCCCGACGGTCCGGTCGAACGCCTCGACCGCGCGCGCGACGCCGTCGGCGGTTCTCAGGTCCCACCCCGCCGCGAACAGGTGCGCCGTGTCGAGGCACACGCCGACGCGCCGGTCGCCGGCCTCGTCGAGGATCTCGCGCAGCTCCTCGAACCGCCCGCCGATCGTGCCGCCCGCGCTGCCCTCGAGAAGGAGCTCGCTCCGGATGCCGTCCGCGAGCGCCTGGCGGATCGCCGCGGCCACGCGCCGCCTGCTGAGCGGCCAGGGAACCTCCGGCGCGCTCCCGATGTGCGTGATCACGGCGGATCCCCGGAGCGCGTCGACGCCTCGGAGCGTGTGCCGGAGCGCGGCCACCGAGCGGCGTCGCAGCACCGGATCGGGAGCGGCCAGGTTGATCAGGTATGAGGCGTGCGCCACGAGCGGCTCCAGCCCGGCGGCGGTGCGCCGGCGCCGGAACTCCGCGAGGTCGCTATCCGGGTAGACCGCGAGCCGCCACTGGCGGGGGCTGCCCACGAAGATCTGCAGGCACTCGCAGCCGATCGCTTGGGCGCGCGGCACCGCCTCATACAAGCGGCCGCTCGTGGATACGTGGGCGCCGATGGGCACGGTCGACTGGTTCGGGACGCTCCCGGGACGTTCCCCCCGCCGTGCACGCATGGCGCCTGGCGTGGATGACGCGACCTCACGGGATCGCAGGACCGGTCCGGCCGGTCCACGAAGCCTGGCACCCATGTCCACGAAACCCGGCGCGCACGGCTTTACGACGCGAGCCATCCACGGCGGCAGGGTGCCGGACGGGCACCGTGCGGTCGTTCCGCCGATCTATCAAACCGCCACCTTCCGCTACGAGACGGTAGAGGAGGGCGCGCGCCTGGGCGCGGAAACCGGGCCGGGGTACTTCTACACGCGGTGGGCCAACCCGACCACGGACGAGTTTCAGCGGAAGGTTGCGCTCCTCGAGCAGGCCGAGGCGGCCCTCGCCGTCTCCTCCGGCATGGCCGCGATTTCCACGGCGGTGCTGAGCCTGCTGCGCGCCGGCGACCATGCCATCGTGCCGAAGGCGGTCTACCAAGCGACGTTCGAGCTGTTCCACGGGGTGTGTCCGCGATACGGCGTGGAGACCACGTTTCTGGACGATCCCGACCTCGACGCGTACGGTCGGGCCATCCGGCCGTCGACGAAGCTGCTCTACATCGAAACGCCAAACAACCCCTTGCTGGGCGTCACGGACATCGCCGGCGTCGTCGCGCTGGCGAAGCGCTGCGGCGCCTGGACCGTCGCGGACAACACGTTCGCGACCCCGTACAATCAGCGCCCGCTCGCGCTGGGGGTCGACCTCGTGTGCCACAGCGCGACGAAATACCTGGGCGGCCACCACGATGTGACGGCCGGCGTCATCGCGGGACCCAGCGATTTGATCCGGCGCTGCGTCCGCACCATGCGCATCCTCGGCGGCGTGCTCGACCCCTTCGCCGCGTACCTGCTGATCCGGGGGCTCATGACGCTGGGGTTGCGGATGGAACGCCACAACGCGAACGCGTTTGCGCTGGCGCGGTACCTGGCGGCGCACCCGGCCGTGGAGCGCGTGTACTACCCCGGGCTGCCGGAGCATCCGCGGCACGCGGTGGCCGCGCGGCAGATGACGGACGGGTACGGCGGCATGATGAGCATCGAGGTGCGCGGCGCCGTCGCCGCGGGCGCCCGCTGCGTCGAAGCCCTGCGCGTGGCAACACTCGCCGTGAGCCTCGGGGGTGTGAGCACGCTGGTCACGCACCCGGCTTCCACGACGAGCGTCAACATGCCCCGGGAGGCCCGCCTCGCGGCGGGCATCGCCGACGGGCTCATCCGAATCTCCGTCGGCATCGAGGACCTCGACGATCTGATCGCCGACTTCGATCAGGCGCTGGCGGTGCTCTAGGCTACGCGTCCGTCCAGCGCTCGATGATCGGGGCGATCTCCCGGAGCGACGTCACCGTCGCGGTCGGACGCACGCGGCCGGCGTGGCGCCGGTTGTCGGGGTTCGGCTCGACGTCGACCAGGATCGATCGCATGCCGACGCGCTCGGCGCCGAGGATATCCGTCCCGAGCGTGTCGCCGACCATGACGGCCTCGCCGGCCTGGAGCCCCCAGGCGCCGAGCAGGTGCGTGAAGATGCCCTCGTGGGGCTTGGGGTGCCCGAATCCGGCCGAGCTCACGAGCGGATCGAAGTAGCGGGCGATGTCGTGCGCCTCGGCGATGTCGACGACGAGTTGGTGGCTCGTGGCATTGCTGATCATCCCCACGCGAACGCCCATGGCGACCAGCGCGTCGAGCGCCTCGTGCGCCCAGGGGTACAAGCGGCTGATCCGGACCTCCGGCCGGAAAAACACGCGGTCCGCCCGCGCCAGCGTGCCCTCGTCTGCCGGCAGGCCGACCTCCGTGAACGCCCGCGCAATGGCCCAGGTCGCCCGATACTCCACCAGCTCGGTCTCGGCGCGGCGCCACCCTTCCAGCCGGATTTCGAGCAGGCGCCCGCTGAGCGCCGCGCCGTCGGGATAACCGAGCGCCGACGCCGCCCAGGCGGCCAGCGCCGCGCACTTGGCCTGCTCCAGCTCGAGGCCCGTGCGGCGAATGAGGGTGCTGCCGAGATCGAAGATGACGCCGCGCACAACCGCCACGCTCCGACGCTACCACGCCGGAAGGGATTGCTCCTTCGTTCCCGAACAACGCCCGCGAGTCATGTCCGCCCGCTCCGACGCTCTCCCTGGCGAGTCCAGCCCCCGCGGGCCCCGGCGTGTGCGCGTCGCCGTGCTGCTCGGCGGTCCGTCGCCCGAGCGCCAGGTGTCGTGGTGGAGCGGGACGCGTGTGATCGCCGCGCTGGATGCCGCCGAGTTCGATGTCCTGCCGGTCGAGATCACGACGGAGGGCCACTGGCTTCCGCGTCCGGACCTGCGCCGGTTGCCGGGCGCGGGGGACGGATCCCCGGCGGCGCCGCCGCCGGGCCCGGCGCCCGGGACGTCGCTGGTCCGCGAGGCCCGGCAGATCGGCGAGGTCGTCGGCGGCGGCGCGGTCGACGTCGCCTTTATCGCGATGCACGGGCCGTACGGCGAGGACGGCACCATTCAGGGGATGCTGGAGCTTCTCGGCATTCCGTACACTGGGTCGGGCGTGCTCGCGAGCGCGCTCGCGATGGATAAGCTGCGCAGCCGCCAGGTGCTCCAGGCCAACGGTATTCCCGTGCCGGCCTACCTGCCGGTGGAGCGGACCCGCTGGGCCGCCGACCGCGCCGCGATCGCGGCGCGGGTCGGGCGCGACCTCGGCTATCCGTGCGTGGTGAAGCCGAACGCGGTCGGGTCCAGCCTCGGCGTGGCCATTGCCCGCGACGAGGCGGCGCTGGCGGCCGCCGTCGACGACGCCTTCGGCTACGGCGAGCTCGTGCTGATCGAAGAGCACCTCCACGGTACGGAACTGACCTGCGCCATCGTCGACGAGCCGGCGAGCGGCGAGCCTCAGGCGCTCCCGGTCATCGAGATCGTTCCGCACCGCGAATTCTTCACGTATGAAGCCAAGTACGTGCCCGGCGCCTCCGAGGAGATCGTGCCGGCCCGCATTCCGGCTGCGGCCGCGGAACGGGCTCAGGCGATCGCGCTCCGCGTGCACCGCGTGATCGGCTGCGAGGGATTTTCCCGGGTGGACATGTTTCTCGCCGCCGGCAACATCATCGTCCTGGAAGCCAACACGATTCCAGGCCTGAGCGAGGGGAGCCTGATCCCGCGCGCCGCCCAGGCCGCCGGCATCGGATTTCCGGATCTCCTGCGGCGCGTCATTGCGAGCGCGCGCCGGCGGGCGCGTACCCGCCGCGGTCCGGGCGTGTAGCGATGCCTCCCCTCCGGCGGAACGAATACATCAAGGGACACGGTCTCGGCAACGACTACCTGGTCGTGGATCCTCGGACGCTGGGGATCCGGCTGACCCCGCGCTCGATCCGCCTGATCTGTCACCGCCATCTCGGGGTGGGGTCGGACGGCATCCTGACGCTGCAGCGGAGCCGCCGCGCGGAGTTCGGCCTTCGGATCTTCAATCCCGACGGCAGCGAGGCGGAGAAGAGCGGCAACGGCATCCGCATTTTCGCGAAGTGCCTGTGGGACCACGGGTACACGCGCCGTCGGGTGTTTCGCGTGGACACCAAGGGCGGCGTGGTGCCCGTCGCGCTCGACGTGCGGCGCGGCCGCGTCGCGGCGATCACGGCCGGGATGGGCCGCGCGACGTTTCGCAGCCGCGAGGTGCCGGCCACGGGACCCGACCGCGAGATCCTCGGCGAGCGGATCACCGTCGACGGGGAAGCGCTGGAGGTCACGGCCGTTTCGGTCGGCAACCCTCACTGCGTGGTGTTCGTGGACGATCCGGCGTCGGTCGATCTGGCACGCCTCGGGCCGGCGCTCGAGCACCATCGGATGTTCCCCCAACGCACGAACGTACAGTTCGTCCGCGTGGACTCGCCGAGCCGGGTCACCATTCGCATCTGGGAGCGCGGCGCCGGCGAGACCATGGCATCGGGCACCAGTTCCAGCGCCGTGGCGGCGGCGTGTGTCCGCCACGACTTCACCGGCCGCCGGGTCGCCGTCCGGAGCCCCGGCGGTCTGTTGCGCGTCGAGGTCGCGTCCGACTACTCCATCCGCTTGACCGGCCCGGTGGAGGAAGTGTGCCGCGGCGTCCTCAGCCGCGACCTCCTCGCGCGGCTTCGTGGAGGCGCCCGATGACCCACGTGCTCTACGTCGTGCTGGACGGGCTCGCGGACCGGCCCGTCCCCGCCCTCGGCAACCGCACCCCGCTCGAAGCCGCGGCCGTGCCGTTCCTCGGCGCCCTGACGCTCGAGGGACGCACCGGCGTCGTGCAGACGGTGGGTCCGGGCATCGCGCCCGAGTCCGACGTCGCGGTCACCGCGATCCTGGGCTACGATCCGTTCACGTACCATACCGGCCGCGGGGTCCTGGAGGCGGTGGGGTCGGGCATGGCGTTCCAGGACGGCGACCTCGCGCTCCGCGCCAATTTCGCGACCGGCGGCGAGGGCCGGGTCATCCTCGATCGTCGCGCGGGGCGGGACTTGGCGTCCGACGACGCGCGGGAACTGGCGGAGGCAGTCACCCGGGACGTGCGCCTCCACTCGGCCCCGGCGGATCTCGAGGTGCGGGCCAGCGTGGCCCACCGCGCCGCGGTCGTCATCCGGCGGAGGGGCGGGCGCCTGTCCGCGAAGATCAGCAACACGGATCCCGCCTACGGGCGCGTCGGCGACGGCCTCGGCGTGGCCAATGTCACGGTCGGCAACGAGGTCGAGCGGTGCCGGCCGCTCGACGAGAGCGAGGAGGCCCGGACCGCCGCGCTCCTGGTCAACGAGTTCTCGGACCGTGCTCGCGAGGTGCTGGAGCACCATCCCGTCAACGAGCGCCGGCGGCAGCGCGGCCGCCCGCCCGCGAACCTGCTGCTCGTGCGCGATGCCGGCGACCACCTGCCCAAGATGCCCCCCATCGCCGAGCGGTTCGGCATCGGCTTCGGGTGCTTCGTCGAAATGCCGGTCGAACGCGGCATCGCCCAGCTCACCGGAATGACCGTGATCCCGGTGCCGCCGAGCGGCGCCGACAAGGAGCGCGTCTACGCGGAGTGGGCGCGCACGGCCGCGCGCGAATATCGGTCGCACGGCGGCCTGTACATGCACCTCAAGGGCCCCGACGAGCCGGGGCATGACAAGGACTGCCGGGCAAAGACGCAGGTGATCGAGGCCATCGACCGCGCCTTCTTCGGCACGCTGCTCGGGGACGTGTCCCTGGACGAGGTGGTCATCGCGGTCACCGCCGACCATGCGACGCCGTGCATTCTGGGGCGCCACTCGGACGATCCGGTGCCGCTGCTCGTCGCCGGGCACGGCGTCGCTTCTGACGGAAGCCGGGTGTTCAATGAGGCCGCGTGCGCGCGGGGAAGCCTCGGGACGCTGCGGGGCACGGATGTCATGCCGCTCTTGGCACGGTTGGCCCGCGGCTGACCGGGCGCGCCGGCCGCGCGGGGCCTCGACCCGCGGCGCTCCCTAGGAGGCCCGCTCCAGGAGCGCGACGCACTCCACGTGGTGCGTGTGAGGGAACAGGTCGATGGGCTGCACCGCCCGGAGCGCGTACCCGCCGGCGAGCAGTTCCTTGAGATCCGGGGCGAGCGTCGTGGGATTGCACGAGACATAGATGACCCGCGGCGCCTGGGTCTCCATCACTCGCCGCATCACCCGCCCGCCCGCGCCGCCGCGCGGCGGATCGAGCAGCACGAGGTCGGGCCGACCCGTGCGCGCGGCGAGCGCGGGGAGAGCCCTGCGCACGTCGCCGCTCGTAAACTCGACATTTGCGAGGCCGTTGAGCGCGGCGTTCTCCGCGGCCGCCTCGACGGCCGCCGCCGCGATCTCGACCCCGTAGACACGCGCCGCGCGCCGGGCGAGCGCCAGGGAAAACGTCCCCACCCCGCAGTAGAGGTCGTAGACCGCCTCGCCGCCGCCGAGCCGGGCAAATTCCCGGACGACGTGCACGAGCTGCTCCGCCTGCGCCGTGTTGGTCTGGAAGAACGTCTCGAGGCCGATGCGAAACCGGAGTCCGTCGATCGCGTCGACGATGTACGGCCGCCCGGCCAGGACGGTGATGCTCGCAAACGGCAGACCGTCGGAGGGGCCCGGATTGACGGCGTGGAGCACCCCCGCGATCCGCGGTTCGCCCGCCACGAGACGCTCCGCAAGCGCGCGCAACGCCGGCACCTCCGGCGCGGTCGTCACGATCGCGGCCATGAGCTCCCCCGTGGCCGCGGCTTCCCTGATCACGAGCTGGCGCAGCAGCCCGGCCCGCTCGCGCGGAGCATACCGGGAGAGCGCTGAGGTCGCCGCGAACGCGCGCACGGCGGACAAGATGCCGTTCGCCGCGCGGGACTGCAGGAGGCACGACTCGATCGGGGTGATGCGATCGAAGGCGCCCCGGCGGTGGAGGCCGAGCACACCGGTGGGATGAAACGTAAACTCCATCTTGTTGCGATAGCGCCACGGTTCCGCCATCGCGATGATCGGCCGCACGGACACCGGCGCGGCGCCGGCGAGGTGCGTCAGGCTCTCCCGCACGATCGATTCCTTGGCCGCGGCCTGCGTCTCGTAGGCAACGTGCTGCCAGACGCAGCCGCCGCAGGGTCCGAAGTGCGGGCAGGGCGGCGGCGTGCGGTGTGGTGAGGGGCGCTCCACGGCGACGAGGTCGGCCTCGGCGTACCCGCGTTTGACCCGCCATGGGCGCGCGCGCACGCGGTCGCCCGGCGCGGTGCCGGGGACAAACACGACGAAGCCGTCGACGCGCCCGACGCCCCGCCCGCCGTACGCGAGGCGGTCGATGTCGAGGGCCACGTCCCGGCCCTTCTGGACCGGCGGCTGCCGCTTTCGGTCGGTTGCCGTCGTCATCACGTGGCTATGATAGCATGGGACGCCGCGGCGCCGGTCCGCGGGTGCGCGGCAGGACCGCGGCCCGCCCGCTCACGAAGCCGTACCCCGGCCGCGTGCATCGACGGCCGGGTGGGCATGAGCCGCAGGTTGACGCCGCAATCGATCGCCGAAGCGGCCCGCGACGCCATGTGGGCGCGGGATCGCGCCAGCCAGGCGCTCGGCATGGAAGTGCTCGAGGTCGGGCCGGGCCGCGCCGTGCTCCGCATGCCGGTGCGGCCCGACATGTGCAACGGGCACCTCGTTTGCCACGGGGGGTTGATCTTCTCCCTCGCGGACTCCGCGTTCGCGTTCGCCTGCAACTCGCACAACCGCGTTACGGTCGCCAACAACTGCCTCATCACGTTCATCGCGCCGGCCCGCGAGGGCGACGTCCTGACCGCCTCGGCCGCGGAGCGGCATCGCGGCGCGCGGTCCGGCACGTGCGACGTCACGGTCACCGACCAGACGGGCAGGGTGATCGCGCTGTTCCGCGGGCACTCCACGCAGGTCAGAGGCGAGCTCGTGCCGGGGCTCCCGACCGGCGCTCCCGCGTCGCCGGGCGAAGGCGGCTCTCCCTAGCGTCACGCGCTCCGTCGCACCGGTCCGCCCGCTTCCTCCTCTGTCTCCCTCCACGCCGCGCCACCCGCGGGGTCGTCGTGAAATAGTTGACGATTGTCAACTAATTATGCGACGATGGCGACATCTCGCGCGCCCCCGGTGGTGCCCATGACGGAGCTCCTGTACCTCCACGACGCGTACCTGCGCGAGACTGCGGCCGCCGTCACAGCCGCCGACGGGCCGGCCGTGGTGCTCGACCGAACCGTGTGTTTCCCCGGCGGCGGCGGCCAGCCGCCGGACCTCGGGTGGATGCGATGGCCGGGCGGCGAGCGACGGGTCGTGGAGGTGCGGCGCGCCGGGCCGGACGTCTGGCACGTCCTCGACGGCGACGGCCCGCCGCCGGGCGCCGCGGTCACCGCGGTCCTGGACTGGGACCGGCGGTACGCGATCATGCGCCATCACTCGGCGCTCCACATTCTCGTGGGCGCGGTCTACCGGTTGTTCGGCGCCCTGGTCACGGGCGGCGCCATCTATCCCGACCGCGCCCGCATGGACTTTGCCCTCGAGGATCTCAGCAGGGATCGCGTGGCGGCCGTGGAGCAGGAGGCGAATCGTGTGATCGCCGTGGGCCCCCGCATCACGGTGCGGTTTGTGACGCGGGACGAGTTCGAACGGTTGGATCTCGTGCGGCTCGCCCGGGATACCGTGCCCCGCGATCTCGACCGGATCCGGGTGGTGGAGATCGAAGGGTACGACGCGCAGGCCGACGGCGGCACGCACGTCGCCAGCGCCCGCGAGATCGGGGCCCTCAAGATCGTGAAGACGGAGAACAAAGGCAAGGCGAACCGCCGCTTGGAGATCCGGCTCGCGGCGGGGGAGGTCGTACGATGAACTTCTGGGTCCTGACCTACGAGGTCGTCGAGAACTTCGTCGGCAGGCGCGCGCCGTACCGTGGCGAGCACCTCCGTCTGGTGCGGGACGCGTACGAGCGCGGCGAGCTGGTGCTCGCCGGGGCGGTGGGTGAGCCCGCGGACGAGGCACTGCTCGTGTTCCGGTGCGCGGACCGCGGCGCGGCGGAGCGCTTTGCCGAGGCCGATCCGTACGTGACCGGCGGGCTCGTCGCGCGATGGAAGGTGCGGCCGTGGGCGGTCGTGGTGGGCAACGACCTGGAGCCGCCCCGGCCGGGGCGCGGCCGGTGATCGCCCGCGTTTGGCGCGCGCAGGCGGCGCCCGACCGGGCGCGTGCCTACGCCGACCATGTGCGCGCCCACGTGCTGCCCGCGCTGCGGCGGCAGCCCGGATACGTGCGCATGTTCCTGCTCGAGCGACCGGTGTCCGGCGTGGTGGAGGTCGCCGTGGTCACCCTGTGGCGATCGCTCGACGCCGTCCGCGGCTTTGCCGGGTCCGATGTCGAGCAGGCGGTCGTCGCCGACGAGGCCGCCGCGCTGCTCGCGCAGTACGACCGCCGGGCGCAGCACTACGAGGTGGTGCTGGGCGATGAGACCGGCGGTTGAGGCGGACCTGGAACAGCGTGTTGCCGCGATCCGCCGGTTCAACCGATTCTACACCCGCAGAATCGGCGTGCTCCGCCCGGGGTTCCTCGGCAGCCGGTTTTCGCTGGCGCAGGTGCGCGTCCTGTACGAGCTGGCGCACCGCGAGACGCTCACGGCCGCGGCACTCAGCCGCGACCTGTCGCTCGACCCGGGGTACCTGAGCCGCATCCTCCGGAACTTCGAAGCGCGGCGTCTCGTCGCGCGCACACCGTCGGGGGCGGACGGGCGCGAAATGTTGCTGTCGTTGACGCCGCGGGGCCGGGATGTGTTTGTCCCGCTCTCCAGCCGCCAGCGCGACGAGATCGTCTCCCTGCTGCGGGGCCTGGCGCCCGGACTCCAGGACCGCCTCGTGGACGCCATGCAGACCATCGAGCGGTTGCTGGAGGCGCCGTCTGCGGCGCCTCCGACGCTGTTGCGGCTGCACGGACCGGGAGATCTCGGGTGGATCGCCTACCGGCACGGCGCGTTGTGCGTGCAGGAGTACGGGCTCGGCCCGCGGTTCGAGGCCCGCGTGGCGGAGACCGCGGCGAAGTTTTTGCGCGATGCAGATCGCAACGGCTCCCGATGCTGGGTCGCGGAGCACGGCGGTATCCGCGCGGGCGGCGCTCTCGTGATGCGGCAGTCCGGCACCGCGGCAGCCGCGCGCTTGCTGTTTGTCGAGCCGTGGGCCCGCGGGGCGGGGCTCGGCGCCCGTCTCCTCGACGCTTGCGTGCGGTTCGCGGGCGAGGCCGGGTACCGGCATATCCGGGCCGACGCGGCCCGGGAATTCCGGGCGGCGCGGGGGCTGCTTGCGCGCGGCGGATTCCGCGTGATCCGCCGGCGTGCCGATGGGGCGTTCGGGCGGCTGATGCGCGAAACCTGGACCCTGCGGCTGTAGGATGCTTCGAGGACGTTCGAGGACGTGCGGCTCGTTGACGAGCCCCGGGAGAGTTGTTTATACTCTAAGTGGTTGGACCACTGAACCAGCTCTGAGGAGCAAACCGCGCCGTGTCAAGCGTACCGCTTCCTCCGCTGCCGGCCCAGGCGGTTCGAGACGCGCTCGAGCCCGTTCGCAAGACGAAAGTGTACGCGGACATCGCCGCGCAGATCCACCGGCTCATCGCCGAGGGCCGTCTCGGGCCCGGGGACCGGCTCCCGCCGGAGCGTGAGCTGGCCGAGGTCTTCGGCGTGAGCCGTACGTCGGTCCGGGACGCGATTCGCGTGCTCGAGGTGCGCGGGCTCGTGGAGCCCCGGCACGGCGAGGGGACCGTTGTCAAGGCCGTCTCCATCGACGCCATTGTCGCCCCGCTCGCCGAGGCCGTCGCCGCGTTCAAGCACGCCGCGGCGGATCTCTTCGACATGCGCAAGATGCTCGAGCCGCCGCTGGCGCGCGCGGCGGCGTTTCGTGCCACCGCGGCCGACGTCCGGCGGCTGGAGGAGATCGTCGCGGCGCAGGCGGCGCGGGTTCGCGCCGGCGACATCGCCATCGACGAGGACAACGCGTTCCATTACCAGATCGCCCGGGCCGCGAAGAACCAGGTCGTCCTCCGCACGATCGACATCCTGATGGACCTGTTGCGCGAGAGCCGCGTCCGGTCGCTGCAGGGGGCGGGACGCGCGGAGAAGTCGCTCGAGGGCCACCGCCGGATTCTCGACGCGATTCGCGACCGGGATCCCGACGCCGCCGCCGAGCGCATGCGGACACACATCGAGGAGATCGAGGCGGTGCTGTTCGCCGACCTGCCGCCGGCCTCGCGCGAGCCGTCGGATGGCGCGGCGGCCGCCGGGGAGTCGCGCGGGGTCTGACGCGTCCGCGGGCCGCGCGGTCCCGCGGGCGCGAGCACACGGAGGTGCCATCGATGGGACGCACGGTGTCCGTGGAGATCGTCTATCGCGGGATCTTTCAGAAGACGCTCGCGAAGAACATCAGCCGCGGCGTGGTGCTCGCCGCACGCCGTGGCGGCAAAGTCGGGATCGCGTTCGGGCGGTACGGCGACTCGCCCGAGCGCAACGGCGTGCCGGCGAAGAACTTCGCGATCGTCGCGCCCGATCAAGATGAGCTCGAGCTCAGCATGGCGCAGTACGAGCCCGCCGAGACCGATGTGACGATCGCGGTCGACGACACGCTGTGCAAGGGCGTGGAGTCGTGGGCCTGGTACGGACTCCAGCCCATCAACCAAAAGGTCCGGCCGGACGGCGTCCTGGTGGTCACGTCGACGCTGCCGGCGGACGCGATCGTCGAGTTTTGCCATCGCAAGCCCTTCCCGTACCGGCTCGCCGTCATCCCGGCCATTCCAAGCTTCTCCGGCCTGTGGGTCTACAAGAACGACCACACGGACGTCCGCGTGCTCGGCACGCTGGCCAAGGTGTGTCCCGAGCTCGTGAGCCTGGAGGCGATGCTCGCGGCGATCAAGGAGGAATGGAAGGACGACCTCAAGGTGACCTCGGCCCGCCGCGCGTACGAGCAGACCGAGGTGCGGGTCGTGCGCCCGGACGAAGGCAACCCCGAGGTGCCCTACACGTTCACGCTGCCGGGGTGGACGGCGATGCGCGAAGGCGTCACCGTCGAGGGCATGCCGCTCGGAGCGCCGATGCGCGTGGGCGGGGAGGTGGGCGGCTACCGGCCGGCGCGCAACCCCTACTTCAAGAAGTTTTCCACCCGCACGATGCGGCCGGTCGTCGACTTCGAGAAGTGCGTGAAGTGCACGTTGTGCTGGCTGCAGTGTCCGGACGGGTGTTTCGACGTCACTCCCGAGCAGACGTACGACCTCAACGCGGACGCCTGCTGCGGCTGCGGGGTCTGCGCGGCGGTGTGCCCCGTGGACGACTGCATCACCATGGTCAACGAGGCGGCGTTCACGGATCACCGGAGCCAGTGGGAACGCTACAAGGCGGATCCGGCCGCCTACGCCGCGTGGGTGCGCGGGATGCTGGCCGGCCAATCCGAGCGGTCGCACGGGTTTCGATACCGCGGGCAGTACCAGGAGCAGATCGCGAAGCTCCGGGCCGGCGCCGGCGGCGAAGGGGGTGGCGAGTAGTGGACGCGGACGCGGCCGCCGTCCAGGCGGCGGAGGTGGAGCAGGAAGCCCTGATCAGCGGCAGCGAGGCGGTGGCGGTCGCCACCAAGCTCGTGGATGTCGACGTGCTCACGGCCTACCCGATCCGCCCTTACGATACGTTGATGCAGTACGTGGCAAAGCAGATCGCGGACGGTGAGCAGGACGCGGAGTACATCGTCGCGGAGAGCGAGCACAGCCAGTTCGAGATCGCCAAGCACGCGTCGGCCGTGGGGGCGCGCGCGCTCTGCGGCAGCAGCGGGGTCGGCTGGTGCTACGCCTTCGAGGCGATCGCCGTCACGCCGGCGCTGCGGCTGCCGCTCGTCGCGATGGTCGGCAACCGCGCGCTCGACGACCCGGGCGCGTTTGGCACGGAGCACAACGATGCGCTGGCGGCGCGCGATCTGGGCTGGCTCCACGTCTGGGTCGATACCGCGCAAGAAGCGCTGGACACGACGCTCCTGGCGTATCGCGTCGCCGAGGACCGGCGCGTCTACCTGCCGGTGGCGATCAGCACGGACGGCGCGTTCCTGACGCACTCGCAGTCGCTCGTCCGGGTGCCGCCGCGCGCCTGGGTGGACCGGTTTCTCCCCCCGTACGATCGCGGCAAGCTGGTGCTGCACCCCGACAACCCCATCACGATTGCGCCTCAGGTGAACGAGGACTGGCTGATGGAGATCCGGCGTCAGACGGACGAGGCGATGCGCCAGGCGCCCGGCGTCATCGAGGAGGCGTGGCGCGACTTTCGGGCGATCTTCGGCCGGGGCGACGGCAGTCCGTTCTTCGAGGAGTACTACACGGACGACGCGGAGATCGTGCTCGTGGGTATGGGGACGCTCTCCATGCCCGTCCGCGTCGTGGTGCGCAAGCTGCGCGCGGAGGGACAGAAGGTCGGGTTCGTGCGGGTACGGTGGTTCCGCCCGTTCGACTACGAGGGGCTCGGGGCGCTGCTCTCGCGGTTTGCGGCGATCGGCGTCGTGGACCGCGACTTCTCGATGGGATCGCCGTTCCACAGCGGGGTGCTGGCCAACGAGATCCGCGCCACGCTGTATGCGCAGGACCGCCGGCCCCCCGTCGCAAGCTTCATCAGCGGGCTGGGCGGCCGGGAGGTGACGATCCCCAACGTCCGGGAGATGTTTGAGCTGACGCGCCGGGCCGCCGAGAGCGGCGCCGCGCCGCGCGACACGCTCTGGATCGGCGTGAGATCGTGACGGGCCGCCGGCGGCGCGGTGCGCTGGGCCGCCGGCACGCGTCACCGCGGGAGGGAACGCCATGGACAGCTCTGAGATGACGGCCGCGCCGCTGCCGGTGCTGGAACCTTTCAAGGGCGTCAAGCGGGTGCCCCTCGAGGAGTATTACACGTCGGGCCACCGCACGTGCCAGGGGTGCGAGTCCGCGCTCGTCATGAAGCTGATGGTCAAAGCCGCGGGACCGCGCACCGTCGTCCTCGGCAGCACCGGCTGCATGTACGTGGCGAACACGACCTATTACAGCACGCCGTGGGTCGTGCCGTGGATGCACACCCAGCTCGGGTCCGCGGGCTCGGCGGCGGTCGGCACCGCGGCGGGGTACAAGGCGCTGATGCGCAAAGGCAAGATCAAGCGCGAGCCGATCAACGTCATCTCGTTCTGCGGCGACGGCGGCGGCGTGGACATGGGCCTGTCGGCGATCTCCGCGGCGCTGCAGCACACGGAGTACAATCACCTCATCCTGCTGTACGACAACGAGTCGTACGCCAACACGGACATCCAGTCGTCGGGCAGCACGCCCTACGGCGCCTACACGTCGTTCAGCCCCGCCGGCAAGGCGAAGCGCATCCTGCACCGGCGCTGGAAGAAGAACGTGGCCGCGATGCTCGCGGCCGGCCATTCCGAGTGCCGGTACGTGGGCACCGTCTGCGCGAGCTACGCCGTGGACTTCATGAACCGGATCCGCCGGGCGCTCAGCATCGGCGGGCCGACGTTCATCCATTCGTTCGATCCGTGCCCGAAAGGCTGGGACTGCGATCCGATGATGTCCCACGAACTCGGCGAGCTCGCGGTGCTGACCGGGATCTTCCCCCTGTTCGAGGTCCTGGACCACCGCCTCGCGCTGTACGGCAAGTCGAAGCAGATCGCGGAAGGGCGGCAGAAGCGGTTGCCGGTGCGCGACTACCTGTTGAAGCAGGGGCGGTTCGCGCACTTTACGGACGACGACATCGACTACTTCCAGGCCAAGGTCGACCAGATGTGGACCCGGTGGCTCGTGCCCGGCGTGCTCCCGTTCCAGGCCGACATCCTCGGCGACAAACCGCCCGCCTGAGCGTCTCCGCCGCGGCGCGGAGTGCTTGACACGCCGCGGCGGCGGTGCTAAGAGATGGATCGAGCGGCGATGCAACGGCGCGTGCGCAGGCCCTACGTTCCGAGGCAATGTATCTGTCCTGAGCGGAGGCCAGGCTAGCCCCCGGCGGGCAGCGGTCCTCTGTTCGCGCCGTCCCCCAACGCCCCCGTTACGGCTTGGTCTCCGCCCCCCGAGTGTCGCACTTCGCGCCGCCGCGGCGCACCGATATCATGTGGGAGGGAGGGAGCACTCATGCCCGCTTCTTACGCGCACCCGGAGGTGCTCGTCGAAACCGCGTGGCTGAATGATCACCTGCGAGACGCCCAGATCCGCATCGTGGAGGTCTCCGAGGACACGAGCCTGTACGGTCAGGGACACATTCCCGGCGCCGTCCACTTCGACTGGAAGACGCAGCTCCAGGACACGGTGACGCGCGATTGGATCACCAAGGAACAGCTGGAGGCGCTGCTTGGCGCGCACGGCATCGGCAACGAGTCCACGATCATCCTCTACGGCGACAAGAACAACTGGTTTGCGACCTACACGTACTGGCTGCTCTCGCTCTACGGCGTGGACCATGCGCGCATCCTCAACGGCGGCCGGGCGAAGTGGATCGCGGAGGGCCGTCCCATGACGGCCGAGGTGCCGTCCCATCCACGCGCCACGTTCCGGGCCAAAAATCCCGATGCCGGCATCCGCGCGCTTCGGGACCACGTGATGGCGCGGGTACGCAACGCCGCGACGGTCCTCGTCGACGTACGAAGCCCGCAGGAGTTCACGGGCGAGCTCATTGCGATGCCGGCGTATCCGCAGGAGGGCGCGCAGCGCGGCGGCCACATCCCCGGCGCCCGGAACATCCCGTGGGGGCTCAACGTGCGCGAGGACGGCACCTTCAAGTCGCCCGAGGAGCTGCGCCAGCTGTACGAGTCCCGCGGGATCACGCCCGACAAGGAAGTCATCGCGTACTGCCGCATCGGTGAACGGTCGTCGCTCACGTGGTTCACCCTGGCGAAGCTGCTCGGATATCCCACGGTGCGCAACTACGACGGCTCGTGGACCGAGTGGGGGAGCTTGGTGGGAGCGCCGATCGAGCGGCCCTGATCGCGCGGGCCGTCCCCGCGCGCAGCGGCGCGGATTGTTTGACGCCTCCCCACGCGCGTGCTACAAACGAAGGGAGCCTCCCGTCCCCCCGGGACGCGGAGGCTCCGCTATTGTGGCGCTCCGGGGGCCGGGGGTCACGCTCCGCGGGGACGCCGGGTCAGGAGGTGCGGATGTCGCGGCCGGCCGGCCGACCGTCGGCGGACGGGGGGTTTGTCAAGGAGATTCCGCCGAAGGACGCCGAGTTCTCGGACTGGTACACCGCGGTCGTCCTCAAGGCCGAGCTCGCGGATTACGCGCCGGTCCGAGGGTGCATCGTCGTGCGGCCGTACGGCTACACGATCTGGGAGCTGATGCAGCAGGGGCTCGACCGCCGCTTCAAGGCGACCGGGCACACGAACGCCTACTTTCCTCTCTTTATCCCGCAGGGGTTCTTCGCGCGCGAGGCGGAGCACGTGGAGGGCTTCGCGCCGGAGATCGCGTGGGTCACGCGCGGCGGCGGCGCCGAGCTGACCGAACCGCTCGGCGTGCGGCCTACGTCGGAGACGATCGTGGGCCATATGTACGCGCGCTGGATCCGGTCGTACCGCGACCTGCCGGTGCTGATCAACCTGTGGAACAACGTCGTCCGTTGGGAAAAAGCCACGCGCCCGTTCCTCCGGACGATGGAGTTCCTCTGGCAGGAGGGGCATACGGCGCATCGGACCGAGGAGGAAGCTGAGGCGGAAGCGCGCCAGATGCTCGACGTGTACCGCGACTTCGCGGAGCGCGACCTGGCGATCCCGGTGCTGGCCGGGCGAAAGCCGGAGAGCGAGAAGTTCCCCGGCGCGGCGCACTCCTACACCATCGAGGCCTTGATGCCCGACGGCCAGGCGCTGCAGTCGGGCACCTCGCACAACCTGGGGCAAAACTTCGCGCGCGCCTTCGGCATCAAGTTTCTCGACAGCGACAACGCGGAGAAGTACGCGTACACGACGTCGTGGGGCGTCAGCTGGCGCCTGCTCGGCGGCCTGATCATGGTGCACGGGGACGATCGGGGGCTGGCGCTCCCGCCGCGGGTCGCTCCGTTCCAGGTGGTCATCGTCCCGATCCTGAGCGGTAAGGAACGTGACGCGGTGCTCGAGGAGGCGCGCGCCCTGGCCCGGCGGCTTGCGGCCGCCGGCGTGCGCGCGCGGCTCGACGACCGGACCGAGGTCACGCCCGGGTACAAGTTCAACGACTGGGAGATGCGCGGCGTCCCCCTCCGGGTGGAGCTGGGCCCCCGCGATCTTGCCCGGCGCCAGGCGGTGCTCGTGCCGCGGGCCGGCGCCAAGGACACGGCGGCGCTCGAGCGAATCGAGGCGGCCGTGAGCGAGGCGCTGGAGGCGTACGGCACCCAGCTGTTTCACCGGGCGAAGCGCTATCTCGACGAGCACATCGTGCCGGCATCGACGATGGCGGAGCTGGTGGAGGCGATCGCCGGCCGCCGCGGCTTCGTGCGTGTCCGCTGGTGCGGCGCGGCCACGTGCGAGGCGGCACTGCGCCAGGCCAGCGGCGCGTCGCCTCGGGTGATTGTGGACGAAGCCGCGGACGGGGCGTGCCTCGCCTGCGGAGCGCCGGGGACGCAGGTCGTGTACTACGCCCGGGCCTACTGAGACGGGGCCGCCGTGAGGAGCGAGTTCGCGTCGTGGCGGCGGCGAATGCGGCGGGCGCCCGTCTTGTGGAGCGCGGCCGTGGGCGCCGCGACGGGCCTGCTCGTTGTCGCGGTGTGGACCGGCGTGGACTGGGTCCGCCGCGCCGCCCGGCCGGCCGGGACTCCGCCGGCATCCTCACTCCTCGGCAAGCCCGCGCCCGACCTGACGTTACGGCGGCTCGACGGCGGCGGCACGCTGGACCTGCGGAGTTTCCGGGGCCGGCCGATCGTCATCAACTTCTGGGCGTCGTGGTGCGGGCCGTGCCAGGCCGAGACCCCGCTCCTCGTGCGTCTCTCCAAGATCTATGGCCCGCGCGGCGTCACATTCGTCGGCGTGGACGCCCAGGACGAGCCTAACGCCGCCCGCGGCTTTGCGCTTCGCTACCATGTCGACTACCCGCTCGTCGTCGCTCCCGACGACCGGCCCCTGCGTCTGTACGGCATCATCGGCCTCCCGACGACCGTGTTCGTAGGAGCGGACGGCGTCGTCCGCGACGCCCAGATCGGCGGGTTTGTCGGGCCGGATGCGGCGCATGCGCTCTCCGCGCGCCTCGACAAACTGCTCCAGGCGCGATAGTGGCGCGAGCGGGCCCCGTGGGATCGCCGCAGGGAATTTTCCCGCCGCCGTATAAGCACACGGGCAGGAAAGTTTGTGCCGTGTCGCCGCGTATGCGATCCTCTTCCTGTCGTTCGGGGGTGGAGTAGGATATGTCTTCCCGTGCGCATCTTGCCGGGGCGATTGTGCTCGCGTGCCTCGGCCTCACCGCTTGTACGGGGCGACAGATTTTGGCGATGCGGGCGCACACGGGGCAATCTCAGACCGGCGCGGCGTCGTCCCCGGCGTCGTCCGCGCCGTTCACGGGACCGGCGCTCGCGGCCACGACAGACTATCCCCGGAACGCGAACGCTCCGCGCCCCGAGCCGCCCGCGGACTACGCGAAGCTCAAGGACCCGCTCACCGCAACGTCCGCGAACCTGGCGAGCGGCAAGCAGCTGTTCGACGCCAACTGCGCGCCGTGCCACGGCACCGGAGGCGCGGGGGACGGACCGGCCGCGGCGGCGCTCAACCCGAAGCCCGCGGACTTCAAGACCCCCATCCACGCGAAGCTGCCCGACGGCTACTACTTCTGGCGGGTGACCAAGGGCGGCAGCGTCCCTCCGTTCAGCGCGGCGGGATCCGCGATGCCGCCGTGGGAAGGCTCGCTCACGCCGCAGCAGCGCTGGCTCGTGATCCTGTACGTGAAGAGCTTCTCCGCGTCCAAGTGACGGAGGCAGGCGGGGCCGTGGCCCGCGTTCGGGCAGCCCTGGCCGAACGGCGCCTGCCGGCGGACATCGTGGAGTACCCCGCGAGCACCCGCACCGCCCACGACGCCGCACGCGCGGTGGGGACCTCGGTGGCGCAGATCGTAAAGTCGCTCGTGTTCCTCGCGGACGGCCGTCCGATTCTCGTGCTGGCGTCCGGCGCCAATCGCGTGGACGAGCGCAAGGTCGCCGCGCTCGCCGGTGCGTCCCGCGTGGAGAAGGCTTCGGCGCGGGTGACCCGTGAGGCTACGGGCTTCAGCATCGGAGGGGTGCCGCCGTTGGGCCACACGGTCATGCTGCCTGTGTATGTCGATCGCGCGCTGCTCGGGCACCCGGTGGTGTATGCCGCCGCCGGCGCGCCGAACGCGGTGTTCGCGATCGCGCCGCATGACCTGCTTCGTGCGACGGCGGGGACGGCGGGCGACATCGCCGAGGAAGTGAAGCCCGAACACCCGGCGCCGTAGCATCGGCGCGGCGGCCGCGCGTTGCGCGGGGTGCGGAGGCTCGGCGGCGCGACCGGCCGGCGCGGCGCATGCGTTGCGCGGCCGGCGGCCGCGTGCTATAGTGGCGCCACAACCACAGAGGATCGCACAGCCTTCGGGGCAGGGTGAGCCGGCCGGCGCCGGCAATTCCCGATCGGCGGTACAGCCCGCGAGCGGCGCTGCGTTCACGCGGCGTCGCAGGATCTGGTGAGAGTCCAGAGCCGACGGTACAGTCCGGATGGAGAAGGCACGCGCAGCTGCGCCATGCTTGCCCCGAGGCCGTACGTTGCCCCGGGGGTTCTTTTTTGGCGCACGAACGCGACGACGAGCGGTACATGCGGGAGGCGCTCGCGCTTGCCCTGCACGGCGCGGGCGCGACGAGTCCCAACCCGATGGTGGGGGCCGTGGTGGTCGCGGGCGGCGAGATCGTCGGCCGCGGGTACCATCCCCGGGCGGGCGACCCGCACGCGGAGGTCTTTGCGCTGCGCGAGGCCGGGCCCCGCGCGCGGGGCGCGACGCTGTACGTGACGCTGGAGCCCTGCGCGCACTGGGGCCGGACGCCGCCGTGCACCGAAGCGATCATCGGTGCGGGCATCCACCGTGTCGTCGCGGCCATGGTCGATCCCGATCGCCGGATGGAGGGGCGCGGGCTGCGGCGGCTGGCCGAAGCGGGGCTCGTGACCCAGGTCGGCATCGCGGAAGCGCAGGCACGGCGCATCAACGAGGCGTACGTCAAGCACCGGACCCTCGGTGTGCCGTTCGTGACCGCGAAGTGGGCCATGACGCTGGACGGCCGGATCGCGACGCGCTCCGGTGAGTCTCGGTGGATCTCCGGGGAGGCGTCGCGCGCGGCCGTGCACGAACTCCGCGCCGCGTGCGACGCGATCCTCGTCGGCGTGGGGACCGTGCTGCGGGACAACCCGGCGCTGACCGCGCGCACGGCGGCCGCGCCGCGCAACCCGGCGCGCATCGTGCTCGACAGCACGCTCCGCATCCCGCTCGACGCCCGCGTCCTCGCGCGCGACGGCACGCCCGTGCTCGTCGCGACGACACCGCGCGCGCGCCCCGAGGCCAAGGCGAAGCTCGAAGCGATGGGGGTCCAGGTCGTGACCGCCGGCGCGCCCGACGGGCGCGTCGACCCGGCGACGCTCCTGCGGGAACTCGGGCGGCGGGGGGTCTTGAGCGTGCTGGTGGAAGGCGGCGGCGCCGTGCTCGGTGCGTTCGCCGACGCCCGCCTCATCGACAAGGTGATGGTGTTCGTCGCGCCGATGTTGATCGGCGGGCCGGCCCCGGTGCCGCTTGCCGGCCGCGGGGTGGAGCGCCTCGCGGACGCCGCGCGGCTCGGGCGGGTCGAGGTCCGGCGGCTCGACGGCGACGTGGTGGTCGAGGGCTACGCGGCGACGGACGCACCGTGGGGCCGGACGGAGGCCCGGGGGTAGCGATGTTCACGGGCATCGTCGAGGCCGCGGGTATCGTGCGCGCCGTGATCCCGGGTGACGGCGCGCTCCGGCTCGTGGTCGAGGCCGGCGGGTTCCTCGATGGGAGCCGCGCCGGCGACAGCATCGCCGTGAACGGCGTCTGCGTCACCGTGACCCGCGCGGGCGGCGCGTTGTTCGAGGCGACGCTCGGGCCGGAGACGCTGCGCCGCACAACGCTCGGGCAACTCACGCCGGGCGCCCGGGTGAACCTGGAGCGGCCCCTGGCCATCGGCGACCGTCTCGGCGGGCACCTGGTGCAGGGCCACGTGGACGGGGTCGGCCGCGTGCTCGAGCGCCGGGCCGAGGGTGAGAGTTGGTGGATCGAGATCGCGGTCCCCCCCACGCTCGCGCGCTACGTGGTGGAGAAGGGCGCCATCGCCGTGGACGGTGTGAGCCTGACGGTGGCGTCCGTGGGCGCGTGCCGGTTCGGGGTGTCGGTGATTCCGCACACGGCGGCCGTGACCACGCTCGGCCGGGTTGCGGCGGGGACCTTGGTCAACCTCGAGATGGACGTGATCGCGAAGTACGTGGAGCGGCTCGCCGGCGCGTACGCCGGCACCCGACCCCGTGGAGCCGCGGACGAGGGGCGTCCGACATGAGCACCGCCAGGACGGCGGCCGGCGTATGGGCGACCGTGGAGCAGGCGATTGCACGAGTCCGCGACGGCGGGTTCGTCATCATCGTGGACGACGAGGATCGGGAAAACGAGGGAGACCTGTGCATCGCGGCGGAGCGTGTCACGCCCGAGGCGATCAACTTCATGCTCCGGCACGCGCGCGGCCTCGTCACCGTCCCGCTCACCGCGGAGCGGCTGGAGGCGCTGGATCTGCCGCAGATGGTGTCCCACAACACGTCTCACCAGGGGACCGCGTTCACCGTGTCGGTCGGCGCGCGGGACAAGATCACCACGGGCATCTCCGCCCATGATCGGGCCGCGACCATCCGCGCGCTCGTGGATCCCGCCACGAGGCCCGAGCATCTGTCGCGTCCGGGCCACGTCTTCCCGCTGCGGGCTACGCCGGGCGGCGTGCTCCGGCGGGCCGGCCACACGGAAGCGGCGGTGGACCTGGCGTCGCTCGCCGGGCTCGCGCCCGCGGGCGTGCTGTGCGAGATCATGAGTGACGACGGGACGATGGCGCGGTTGCCGGAGCTGGCGGCGTTTGCCGCGCGGCATGAGCTCCCGCTGATCGCCGTGCGCGATCTGATCCGGTACCGCCTGGCGCGCGACCGTTTTGTCCGGCGCGAAGGCGTCACGCGCCTGCCGACGCGGGTCGCGGAGTTCACCGCCGTCGTGTACGAGAACACGCTCGACGGGGCCAGCCACCTCGCGCTGGCGCTCGGCGACCTCGCCCAGGAAGCGCCGGTGCTGGTCCGCATGCACTCCGAGTGCCTGACCGGCGAGGTGTTTGGGTCGATGCGGTGCGACTGCGGCGACCAGCTTCGAACCGCCCTCGCGCGCATCGCCCGGGAAGGCCGGGGCGTCCTCGTCTACATCCGGCAGGAGGGCCGGGGCATCGGCCTCACCAACAAGATCCGCGCGTACGCGCTGCAGGACGCCGGCCGGGACACCGTGGAGGCGAACGAGCTGCTCGGCTTCGCCCCGGACCCGCGCGACTACGGGGTCGGCGCGCAGATCCTGGCGGACCTGGGGCTGCGGCGCGTGCGGCTGCTGACCAACAATCCGGCGAAGCGCGTGGGCCTCGAGGGGTACGGGATCGAGGTGGTGGAGCGCGTGCCGATCGAGATCCCTCCCAACCCCGAGAACTACCGGTACCTCGCGGCGAAGCGGCACAAGCTCGGCCACCTGCTCAATCTCGAGTGACAGGGAACGCGATGCCGGAGCGGGGACGGCACGACGGTGCGGGGCTGCGCGTCGCGGTCGCGGTGAGCCGGTTCAACGAGCAGATCACGCGCCGGCTCCTCGCCGGCGCGCGCGACGCACTGCGCCGGTGCGGCGTGGGCGAGGACGCCGTCGACGTCGCGTGGGCGCCCGGCGCGTTCGACCTGCCGATCGTGGCGCAGGCGCTCGCGGCGTCGGGCCGCTATCACGCGGTGGTGTGTCTCGGCTGCGTCATCCGCGGCGAGACGGCTCATGATCGGTACGTCGCGCTCGGCGCGACGGTCGGGCTCAATCGGGTGGCGCTGGACGCCCGCGTCCCGGTGACGTTCGGCGTGCTCACGACCGAGACGCTGGCGCAGGCCGTGGACCGAAGCGGGGGGTCGCACGGCAACAAGGGCGAGGACGCGGCCCTCGCCGCCGTCGAACTGGCGAACACGCTCCGCACTTTGTAGCGGGCGCCGCGCGGCCGCACCGGCGCGTACCGGCAGACGCGGCGCACTTGGTGGGCGGGAGGCAGCACACGGCGATGAGCGAGGACGGGACCGCGGGCACGCTGTTCGAGGGCGGTCGGATCTACACGGACGCCGCGGGCGGCGCCGCGTGCGCCGCGCTCGCGGTTTGCGGCGGGCGTGTTGTTGCCGCCGGGGACACCGCCGAGTTACGGGCGCGGTTCCCCCGGTTCCCGAGGATGCCGCTCGACGGATGCGCGGTGCTGCCGGCGTTCACCGACAGTCACATCCACCTCGCCGGTTTCGGCTTCTCGCTCCGCGACGTCGACCTCCGGGCCTGCCCGTCCCTCCGGGACGCGGTTGCCCGCGTCGCCGCGGCCGCGCGTGAGGCTCGGCCGGGGGCGTGGATCCGCGGCGGCGGTTGGGACAAGAACCTCTGGCCTGAGGGCCGCTTCCCGCGGCGGGACGATCTCGATCCTGTCACCGGCGCGCATCCCGTCGTGCTCCGCAGCAAGGACGGCCACACCGCGTGGGTCAACTCCGTCGCGCTCGTGCTCGCGGGCATCACGCGGGACACGCCGGACCCCGAAGGCGGGGTGATCGCCCGCGACACCGCGACCGGAGAACCCACGGGACTCCTGGCCGAACGCGCCGTCCATCTCGCCGCCGCCGCCGCCGGGCGGCCGGGGCCCGCGGATGTCGAACAGGCCGTGCAGGATGCCGCGGCCGTGCTGCACCGCGCGGGCATCGCCGGCGTCCACGTCATGGAAGGCGGCGACGTGCTGGCGGCGTGCCAGCGCCTGCGGGCGCGGGGCGGGCTCACGCTGCGCGTGTGGATGACGATCCCCGAAGAGTCGCTCGAGGCCGCGGCCGGCCTCGGCCTCCGGACCGGGTTCGGGGATGCCGTGCTGCGGATCGGCGGCGTCAAGATCTTCTCCGACGGCGCGCTCGGCTCGCAGACGGCCAGCATGCTGGAGCCGTACGACGGCCAGCCCGACAACCTGGGCGTCGCGGTGCGCACCCCGGAGCAGCTCCGCGCCCTCATCGGCCGGGCCTCCGCATGCGGGATCGCCGCCGTCGTGCACGCGATCGGCGATCGCGCCAACCGGTCCGTCCTGGACGCGATCGAGGCGGCGCCGCCGCCGGCGGACGGGACGGCGTTGCGCCACCGCATCGAGCACGCGCAGCTGCTGCACCCCCAAGATCTCCCGCGTCTCGCGTCGCTCGGCGTCATTGCCTCGATGCAGCCGATCCATTGCACGCAGGATCGCGACATCGCCGACCGCTACTGGGGGACGCGGAGCCGCGGGGCCTACGCGTTCCGGTCGCTGCTGCGGTGCGGGACCCGCCTGGCGTTCGGATCCGACGCGCCGGTGGAGACGCCGGACGTGCTCGCCGGCATCTACGCGGCGGTCGCGCGTAAGCGACGGCACGAACCCGAGCGCCCGGCGTGGTATCCGGAGGAGCGCGTCACCGTGGCCGAGGCGATCCACGCGTACACCGCGGGGGCGGCCTACGCGTCGGGCGAAGAACGCATCAAGGGCAGGCTGTTACCGGGGTACGTTGCGGATTTCGTGGCGCTGTCGCGTGATCCGTTCGCCGTGCCGCCCGAAGAGTTGCCCGAGATTCGGGTGGCCCTGACCGTGGTCGGCGGCGCGGTGCGCTACTCCGCCTCGTCCGCGTCGGGCAGCTCGTCGGACTCTTCGCCGGCCGGATCGTCCTCGAGAAGTTCGAGCGGATCGACGGGCTGAGCGCCTTCGGTGTCGTCGGCGTCCTCACGCTCGACGCGGCTTTCTTCCTGATACCCGCACTCGGGGCATTCGTAGACGACGACCTCGCCGACGTCGTCCGCCGTGATCAGTTCCATCTCTTCCTGGCATTCCGGGCACGGCTTCGTAAACGGGATTCCCATGGCGACGGTCCGCTTCGGTGCACGGCTCGAACCTCCTGCTGGGGGCGGGGCCGTGCCGCGGCCGGCGCGCGACACGGTCACGAAGCGGCGGGCCCCGGGTGCGCGTCCTGGGCCCGCCGCTTCGCGTGAGTCCGGTGCGCCCGCTCAGGACGGCAGGAACATGTCCGCGCGCTTGCCGATCACGGTCCAGTCCAAATTGTCGAAGAACTTCGCGACGTACTGCGCCTTCGCCGTTCCATAGTCGATGAAGTAGGCGTGCTCGAAGCAGTCGAGCGCGACGAGCAGCGCGCAGTTCCAGATCGGATACGTGTTCTGCTCGTCGCCGATGAAGTTGAACACCTGGCCGGCGTCGAAGTCGTATGCGGTCCAGGCCCACCCGCGGGCGCTCATGGCCGTGGCCGTCAGGTCGGCCTTCCACGCATCGAACGATCCGTACGCCTTCTCGAGCAGACCCAGCACCTTGCCCGCCGGCTTGCCGCCCTTGCCCCCGAGATGTTCGAAGTACAGCTCGTGGTTCTTCACGCCTCCGAGCGCGCGGGATAGCTCGATCTTCAGCTCGCGGACTTCCGAGTACGTCGGGTTGGCCTTGGACAGGTCCACGCCGCCGCTTGCCAGCCGGTCCAGGATCTCGTTGGACTTGGCGACGTAGCCCTGGTACAGTTTGTAATGCTCTTCCATCGTCTTCTTGCTGATGCCGTTCAGCTCGACGTCGAACGATCGAAACTTCTTCGCCTCAAACTTCGCCATGAGCCGTCCCTCCTCTCGGGCTTTGGAGACACTGCTGCGCTTGCGCCTCGATTGCGGGGAGTAGTGCCGTGACGCGTTCATTATACGCTCCGGCAAAACGCGAGGGCAACCGGCGCGCCGAGGCTCAGCCCGACGCCGCCGGCGGCGCGCCGGCGTCATCCCGTGTCACGTAGTCCCCCTTGCGGTAGGTGCCGCGCGCCCCGCACCGGGGGCACGTATGGTAGTTGGCCGCGAACGTGCCCTTGGCGAAGTTGCGCGCCGCCATGCGGATGCCGGTATCGAACTCACGGCCGCACGCCGCGCACCTGACCCACAACGCCAGGCGGGCCATCGTGGTTAGGCCCGGCGCCCGGGGAGGCCCGGCACCGCGCCGGGGGTGCTCGGCCGCGCGATCCACGCCATCAGCCGACCCGACCCCGCAAGCGCGGCGACCCCGCCAGTCGATGGCACCGGCCGCCATCCGGATCCGTATACATAGGCAGCGCGGTATGACGGAGGATGCCCGGATACCTGTGGTGCCGAAGGGGAGACTCGAACTCCCACGGGCTTTCGCCCACTACGCCCTGAACGTAGCGCGTCTGCCAATTCCGCCACTTCGGCAACGAATTCCCGGCACACGTAGGATACTCGGGGCGCCGATGGAGTGTCAAGGTGACCGCGCTCCGCGGCTCGTTAGCTTCGGCCCGGGGATGGGTAATGTTGGAGTGAACTGGTGTGGTTCGAATTCATCGGTGATTATGCTCGGCGGTCTCTCGGCCGCGCGACCAAGACAATGCATCCCTCCTCGGTGCGGGTTCGCTCGTATGATTTGCGCGCGTCGATCTTGCCACCCCCGCATAAACGGTCCTGTTCGGGAATTGACGGCGGACGTGGACCGTTGGGCGGGATGCAGAAGGGACAGGGATTACCATGGCAACTGACGTCCATTCGCGTGGACGGTCGTGGCTGGCGCCGCCGTCGTGGCTTCGAGGGTTGCGCACGGGGCTCGCGCCCTGGATCCTGCTCGCGGCGGCGGGGTGGACCGTGGCCGGCGTCGCCGCGGTCGCGGCCGTGCGAGCGCACCAGGCCTCGGACCGGCTGGCGTTTCTGGCCGGACTGACGCCCGTGATCGGTCCGGGCATCGAGATCACGCTGTCCGACTCGACCCGGACGCTCGGTCCCGACCAAAATCCCAGCGAGGCGCTCGTCCAGGACAGTGACCTGCTGTTGCTGGAGATGTTGCTCTGGTATGGCGGCGCGCGCGGCGTGGCGGTGAACGGGGCGCGCATTACCGCGCGGACCACCATCTTGTCTTCCGGTCCTACCATTGTGATCGACGGCCGCCGGATGGTCGCACCGTTTCACATCACGGCGGTCGGTGATCCGCAGCTGCTGCTGTCGGTGCTCCAGACGCGCGGGGGATTCCTGGACCGCATGCGCGAGAGCGGCCTCGGCGTAAACGTGGCGACACGGGCGCGGGTGGTGGTGGCTCCGTGGAGCGCCGATTCGGCCGCCGCGCAGCAATAGCCTCGCGACGTTGAGCCCGCCGTCCCCTTTGCGGTAGCCCGCATCGTTCACGGGGTCGACGGGGACTGGCGACGGCTCGTGAGCGCTTGCCGCCGGCCCGGGAGTGCGTCGCGCCGGCGCGATCCCGAGCCCGACTTACGGCGCGGGCGGATCGCACGGCGCGGATCCAATGGGAAGTCGATGATTCCCCACGCCCGCGCGGCTGAGCAGGGCTTGGGCCCCCGCGGAGTGTATTTCCTTCCTATCTAGGTCTCGTGTGAGGCCGTTTCACGATTCCCGGGAGGGAGTGCGTCTATGAGCATGCCCGCGTGGTCGCGCACGTCAATGAACCGGCGACGCCTGCTGCGGCAAACCGCCGCCCTGGGACTGGGCTGGGCCGCCGCGCGCTCGGCCGAAACGTTTCTGGACCCCGGCGCGGCATCGGCCGCGTCGCTCACGCTTTCGTACCCGAGCTGGATGTTCAGCGAGCCGAGCACGGGAAAATATTTCCGCGATCTCAGCGCGGCGTACTCGCAGGCGCACCCGGGCACGCAGGTCGACTTGATCCAGCTGCCCGCGGGCCAGTACGTGGAAAAGATCTTTACCGAGGTGCAGAGCGGGCAGGTGCCCGATATCCTGCCGCTGTTTACGACGCAGATGCCGCAGTACATGCACCTGGATCTCCTGGAGCCGCTGGACCCGTGGCTCGACAAGGCGCCCTTCAAGAACAAGCTCGTGCTGTTGCAGCGGTTTGCGCGAAAGAACGGCAAGAACTACGGCGTCGCGCTGACGGCCTCGCCGCAGGGGCTGCTGTACAATCAGCAGCTGCTCCAGCAGGCCGGCGTGGATATCCCCCGGACGCTGGACGAGCTGTACAACGCCGCCGACAAGATCTACAAGAAGACGGGCGTCTACGGCTTCGGGGTGCACGTGGACACGTCCGCGATGCTGCTGTCGTACGTCTCGTGCATGCAGTGGGTGCTCGGGAACGGCGGCGACTTCAGCAGGGCGGACGGGACGATCACGTGCAACGCGCCCAAGACCGTGCAGGGGTTCGAGCAGATGATGCGGTTTGTCAACGCGCCGTTCGCGCCGAAGGGGCTGGGGTGGTACCAGTTGCGGACGATGTTCGCGGAAGGCAAGGTCGCCATGCTGTTCGACGGGCCGTGGGACCTCGGCCAGGTCAAGACGGCCAATCCCAAGCTGTACCCGTTCGTCGGCATGGCGCCGTGCCCGACGCCGACGCACGCCGCGATCACAGGGGGCGCCTTCTACACGATCCTCCGCAAGGACGGCAACAAGCAGGCGGTGTGGGACTACATTGCGCTCGCGACGAGCGACGAGTGGCAGCAGCGGTGGATCGAAGTCGAGGTCCAAGTGCCCGGGACGACGCTGCCGCCCACGGCCGCGTTCCTGCGGCTCAATCCGGGCTACCGGTACGTGACCGAGCTGGCGGCGAAGTACGCGACCGGCTTCGGCTACCTTCCTCCGGGATACGAGCTCGTCGCCACGGCGTTCCAGACGAAGGTTATCGACCACGTCGGCGACATCTGGTCCGGCAGCAAGCCGCCCAAGGTCGCGATGGACGAATGCCAGCGCGAACTCGAGGCCTGGGCCAAGACGCTGCCTCCGGGCGGGCGCAGCTAGTGGCCGCCGGCGCCGCTTCCGCACTGCGGTCACGAGCGGCCGCCGCGAATCGGCAGGGCGGCGCGCCCGCGCGCCGGCTGATCCGCACCTGAGCCGCCGGACCTCCCGCGCGGTGTGGCGCCGGGGGCGGGGGCGTTCCCGCGTCATCGGGCGCGTCCGGCCGTGAGGCGCGAGCGCCGCGTGTTCGCGATCGCCATGATGGCGCCGACCGTGCTCTGGACGCTCTTGGTGCTCGTCTACCCGGTCGGCGTGACGCTCCGCAACAGCCTCTTCAATGTCGGCGCCGGGTTCGATCCGCACCCGCCGTTCGTCGGCCTCGGGAACTACGCCGCCTTGCTGGCCGATCCGATCTTTTGGCACTCCGTCCGCGTGACGGTTTTGTTCGCGCTCGGCAACCTGCTCGGCTCGTTTGGCCTGGGTCTCGTCACCGCGATGTTGCTGCACGAGCGGTTCTGGGGCCGGCCCTTCGCCCGCGCGGTCCTGCTCCTTCCGTGGGCCATGCCGCAGGTCGCGGCGGTGGTCGTGTGGCGATGGCTATTGCAGGTGCAGTACGGCGCCGTGAACTACGTGCTGTGGCGGCTGCATCTCGTCGCCACCCCGTCGATCCAGTGGCTCGTCAAGCCGAGCCTGGGACTGTATGCCGTGCTCGCGGCCACCGTGTGGTGGCAGTATCCGATCGCGACCACGTTCCTGCAGGCGGGCATCCAATCCGTTCCGGTGGACCTGTACGAGGCCGCCGGCATCGACGGCGCAAACGGCTGGCAGCGGTTTCGTCACGTGACGTGGCCCGGACTCCGGCACGTCCGCAACATCCTGCTTCTCATGCTGCTGTTTTGGTCGCTCGGCCAGGTCATCATCATCTGGACGATGACGGCCGGCGGGCCTGCGCGCGCGACGCAGACGCTCGCGATTCTCGTGTACCAGCGCGCGTTTTCCGACTTCCAATTTGGCAGCGCGGCGGCGCTCGCGACGATCGTGCTCGCGGTCTCGTTGAGCATCGGGTTGTTGTACTACCGGCTGACCCTCCGCACCGCGCAGGAGGCGTAGGGTGTCGCAGCCCCGCCCCGAGCCGTACGCTGAGGCCCGCGCGGCCGGGATCCGAACCCGGGCTGGGAGCCGCGTCCCCGCGGCCGCCGATCATCCCGCGCCGGGGCCGTCGCGGGGGCCGCGCCGGCGGGCGGGCCTCGCGGCGGCGTGGCGCGCGGCGAGACGTGGTCTGCTGTATGCTGCCGCCATCCTCGTCTGCGTGGTCGTCGGGTTTCCCATCTACTGGATGGTCACCAGCGCGCTCGAGCCGGGGAACCTCTTCAACTTTCCGCCGCGGTTCTTCCCGAGCCACCCGGCGTGGACGAACTTCACCCACATCTTCACCGTCAACCCGCTGGGCCGCTGGCTCGCGAACAGTCTGTTTGTCGCCGGCGGCACCATGATCTGCTCGCTGCTGCTGGCCGTCCACGCGGCGTACGGGCTGTCGCGGTTCCGCGGGCGCGCGGTGGACGGGCTCGGCTTTCTCATGCTCGTGGGCCAGATGATCCCCGTGACCGTGCTGACGATCCCGTTCTACGTCCTGTTCAGGCAGTTGCACCTCATCGACACGCTGACCGGTATCGTGGTGGCGACGACGACGTTCAGCGTGCCCATGTGCCTGTGGATGCTGCGGGGATTCTTCGACGGCGTGCCTCGGGAGCTGGACGAGGCGGCGCTCACGGATGGGTGCACGCGCCTCGGGGCGCTGTACCGGGTCATTCTGCCGTCGGCGCTCCCGGGCGTCGTGGCGGCCGCGCTCTTTGGGTTCATGCTGGGATGGAACGAGTTTTTCTTCGCCAGCACGTTTCTCAGCACCGAGACCAAGTGGGTCGCGACCGTGGGCCTCGTGACCTACATGAGCCAGTATTTCGTGGAGTGGTCCGCGTTGATGGCGACGGCGTTCGTGATCACCATCGTGCCGGCGATCCTGTTCATGGTGACGCAGCGGTACATGATGGCGGGGATCACCCAGGGGGCGGTCAAGGCGTGACGGTTCGCGTCGCGGCGGTCGGGTGGGGCATCGCCCGTTCCCCGGGCCGACGGTGCCCGCGCCGCGGCACTCGCCGCCGCGCTCGAGCGCGCGCCCGCGGAAGGGACGCGGGGCACGACCGCGGCATGACGGTCGCCGGACCCGGCACGCGCCGATATCGGGGAGGGTCATGGTGTTGAACGTGGGAGTGATCGGGGCGGGGCTGCTGGGGGCGCGTCACGCCCGGGTTTACGCCGAACTCGCCGGCTGCCGTCTGGCCGGCGTCTACGATGTTGATCACGCGCGCGCGGCGGCGGTGGCGTCCCGCCACGGCGCGCGCGCGTTTGCGTCGCCGGGCGAGATGCTGCGGGCCGGCGTCGATGCCGTGGCCGTCGCCACGCCGGATCACGTCCACCACGACCCGGTCATGGCCTGTCTCGACGGCGGCGCGCACGTGTTCGTCGAGAAGCCGCTGGCCCTCGATCCGGCCGAGGCGCGGGCCATGGTCGATCGGGCGGCGGAACGCCGGCGGATCCTGATGGTGAACTACAGCCAACGCTGGTTGCCGGAGTCGCGGCGGATCGAGGACCTCGTCACATCGGGCCGGCTCGGAGAGATCGCGTTCATCGAGTCGCACCGGTGGGACGCGGCGTGGGTGCCCGAGCGGATGATTGCCGCGTGGGCGGACCGCACCACGCCGATCCATTTCATGTCGAGCCATGACATCGATCTGATCCTGTCGTGGACCGGCCGCCGGGTTCGGACCGTGTACGCCACGGCGCGCCGCGGCGCGCTCTCCCGCGGGGACACGGTCGACGGTTACAACGCGCTGCTGACGCTGGACGGCGGCGTGCGCGTCGGCCTGCACTCCTCGTGGATCCTGCCGGAGACTTTTCCGTCGGCGGCGGACAGCCGGTTCGAGCTGCTCGGAAGCGAGGGAGCGGTCTTTCTCGACGGGAACCGCCGCGAGATGGCCGTGTTTACGTCGCGGCACAGCGAGCGGGTGACGTTCGGCGGGCCGCGCACCGCCGACGAGGTCGGCGGCCGGCTCGCCGGCGCATTCGTCGAGTCCGCGCGCGCCTTTCTGAGCGCGGTGGGCGCGGACGATCACGCGGCGCCGACGTCCGCGGCAAACACGCTCCACGTCGTCGAAGTCCAGGCCGCGATCGTCGCCTCCGCGGCTCAGGGGGTGGAGTTGCGTCTCGGCCTCGCGCCCGACCGCGCGTGACCGCGCGCGTGTCCCGCGTCGTCGCGGCGAGCGGCGGGACCGCGGGTCAGGCCCGGGCGCAGCGCCGGAAGACGCGGCGGCTCAGCGGATGCGGCCGCACGCCGCGATCGCGTCGAAGATGACCCCGGACATCGAGACCGACGGATCGCCTTCGTGCGCCGCGATGGCCGGGCCGACTAGGTCGACGAGATCGTCGATCGTTGCGACCGTGCGGCACCGGCCGGCGTCGACGATGTCCTGCACGACCGCCGACGGCGGCTTCCCGGAGTTGTCGAGGTGCCTGAGCACGTCGGCGACACCGGCCGCGTAGCCCTCGTGGAGGTCCCGGCGGGCGAAGTACGACGGGTCGTTGTCCCAGCGTTCTTTCCACATGAACGTCCCCCCGGCGGCGTCGACCGTACCCGCGGACGATGGTGGGACCACCGCGCAGGCCGCGAGGCCCGACACGATGGACGAGATCACGTTTTGCCTGGGGTCGGTGATCCGCGCGATGGCGCGCGAGGCAAACACGCTGACGTCGGGGATGTCCGTCATCCCGCGCAGGCACGCGTGAGCCTGCCGGAGCAGCAGCGGGATATAGGCCCGGACGTCCGGGGGAAAGTCGGCAAGGTCTTGCACGGTGTCCCAGACGCCCATCGCATAGCCGTCCTGGAACTGCCACGCCATCGTCGGCCACCGGTCCGGCCGCATAAATTCGTCGCTGTCCGCAGACATCGCTGGCGGCGCCGCCACCAGCAGGACGGCGGCGGCGGCGAGCGCGCTCATGGCGTTACGCATACCCTCTCTCCCGGGTGGTAGGTTGGCGGCCGCGCGCGCGAAGTCCTGGACGAGGCCGCGGCCCGCCTGAGGGGCGCGCCTCAGGAATCCGCGCGACTCGTAGAGAAGCCACACGTGGTCCCGCGGCCTTCGCGGCGGAGACCTTCTGGGAGGCGTCGTGTGAAGATCACGGATCTCAAGGTCGACCTCATCAATATTACATACACACACACCATGTCATCGGCGACATCCAAAGCCAGCGGGACGACGAAGTGCATCGTCCGGCTCGGCACGGACGAGGGGATCGTCGGCCTCGGCGAGGCCCCGGGCGGCGCGGAGACGCACGAGGAGATCCTGCGCGCGTACGAGGCGGTGCGCGGACACGACCCGTTCCGGATCGAGGCGCTGGTCGAGCGTCTGCCGGGACCGCACCGCGGGCTGTACGGGCCGACCCCGACGGCCATGTCGGCCGTGGAGATGGCGGTGTGGGACATCATGGGCAAGGCGGTGGGGCGTCCCGTGTGTGATCTGCTCGGCGGCCGGTACCGGGCCGCCGTGCCGGTGTGCGCCCCGCTGTTTACCGACGAGGGCGCGGAGGCCGACTTCGCCTCGGCGACCGTGGCGGCGGCCGAAGCGGCGATCGCGCGGTGGGGGTTTGGGGCCGTGAAGGTCAAGGCCGGCGTCTACCGGCCGGGCACCGAGCTCGGCGCGCTCCGGGCGCTGCGCCGCCAGTTTGGAGACGGGCTCGCGTTGCGCGTGGACCCCAACGGCGTGTGGTCGCCCGAAGAGAGCATTCGGTTCGGGCAGCGCGCGCTCGATCTCGACCTGGAGTGGATGGAGGACCCAACCTGGGGCATCGAGGGCATGCAACGCGTTCGCGCCGCCGTTCCGATTCCGCTCGCGACGAATATGTGCGTCCGCAACTTCGACGAGGTCCCCGTCGCGTTTCGGGCCCGGGCGGTGGACGTCATCCTTGGCGACCACCGCATCTGGGGCGGGATCTGGCCGACACGCAAGCTCGCCGCGCTGTGCGAGGGGATGAACGTGGGGTTTGGCTTGCACAGCTCGCACGAGCTGGGGATTGCGACCGCGGCGCGGCTGCACCTGGCCGCCGCCACCGCGCACCTGAGCTACCCGATCGACGTGACGCACTGGTTTCACGCGGACGATGTCATCGAGGGCGGTCCGCTGCCGATCCGCGACGGCGCGATCGCGGTTCCCACCGGTCCCGGCCTCGGCGTGGAGATCGATCCCGAGGCCCTCGAGCGCGGGGCGGCCCGGTGCCGGCGCGACGGACCGTACATGACCACGTTTACCCACCCGTCGCGGTACCGCTGGTGGGTCTGATGCCGGAGGGTCATCGGCCGGGGCCGCTTGCCGCCACGCCATCCGCGGGCCGGGCCATCACCGTAGACGACCTGCTCGCGTTGCGGATCGCCAATGATCCGCAGCTGTCCCCCGATGGTTCGCGCGTCGTGTGCGTGTTGACCGAGGTGGATGTTGCGGCCAACGCGTACCGCAGCCATCTGTGGATCGTGCCGGTGACTGGCGGCGATCCGTGGCCACTCACGGCGGCGGCCGCGCGGGACACGACGCCGCGCTGGTCCCCCGACGGCCGCGAGATCGCGTTTCTCTCCGACCGCGGCGGCGCCAAGCAGGTGTGGATCATCGCCCCGGACGGCGGCGAAGCGCGGCAGGTCACCTCGGGCGCGCTGTCGCCGTCTGAGCTCGCGTGGGCGCCCGACGGCCGGTCGCTCGCGTTCATCGGCAAGCCGGAGCCGGCGGCGCCCGACGAGCCGAGCGACGTGCGGGTGTTTACGCGGCTGCGGTACAAGGCGGACGGGGAAGGCTTCTGGGACGGCCGCTGGAAGCAGGTGTTTATCGTCGATCTCGGGACCGGGGACATCCGTCAGGTGACCCACGGCGACTACGACCATACCGGCCCCGCGTGGTCTCCCGATGGCACGCGGATCGCGTACACGGGCAATGCCGATGCGGATGCCGATCTCGGCAACGCCAGCGACGTGTGGATCGTGCCGGTGAACGCGGAGGCGCCGCCGCGACGGCTCACCCGGACGGCCGGCCCGGCCGAATCGCCGGCGTGGTCGCCCGACGGGACGCGCATCGCGTACGTGGGGCACGACAACCCCTGCCGGGGCGCCAGCCACGCCCGGGTCTGGGTGGTCCCGGCCACGGGCGGCGACCCCGTGTGCCTGACACGGGAGTACGACCGGAGCGTCGGGCATCATCTGGGCTCCGACGTACGGGGCGGCCCCACGGCCGGCGGGCTCACGTGGTCGCCGGAGGGCACGCGGATCTACACCATGGTGGCGGAGGGCGGCACCACCCAGATCGCATCCGTGGCGCCGGATGGCGCCGTACGCCTCGAGACGCGCGGCGACCACGAGCTGGTCGGATGCTCGCTGGACGGGACCGGGCGGCGTCTCGCCTGCATCGTGTGTGATCCCGTGACCCCGGGAGAGGTCGCGGTGATCGACGCGGGCGGCTCGGCCCCCGGCCCGCCGCGCCGGCTGACACGATGGAACGGCCCGTTGCTCGACGGCGTCGCGCTGGCCAGGCCGGAGCGCTTCCAGTGCAGGGGCGCGGATGGGTGGCCGATCGAAGCGTGGGTGATGCGGCCGGCGGGGAGCCGGCGGATCCCGGCGGTGCTGGAGATCCACGGCGGGCCCCACGCCGCGTACGGGTGCGCGTTCATGTACCAGTTCCAGCTCCTGTGCGCGGCCGGCTACGCGGTCATCTACGCGAATCCCCGGGGCAGCCGCGGCTACAGCGAGGCGTTCGCGGCCGCGACCCACCACGACTGGGGCGGGAAGGATTACGAGGACCTCATGCGCGTGGTCGATCATGCCCTCGCACATTACTCCTGGATCGATCCGCGACGGCTCGGCGTGGCGGGCGGCAGCTACGGCGGCTACATGACCAATTGGATCGTCGGCCACACGCAGCGGTTTCGCGCCGCCGTGAGCATGCGGACCACCTGCGACCGGGCCGCGCAGTGGGGAACGTCCGACATCGGCTACCACAACGGGCAATGGGAGTTTCCGGGCGCGCCGTGGGAGGCGCCGGAGTTTTATCGGGAGCGATCACCGATCACATACGTGCGCGAGATGCGCACGCCGATGCTGATCCTCCACGGCGAGGACGATCTGCGATGCCCCGTGGCGCAGTCGGAGCAGTTGTTTGTCGCATTGCACAAGCAGGGGACGCCCGTGCTGTTCGTGCGGTTTCCAGGGGAGAGCCACGGGATGTCGTCCTCGGGCCAACCGCGGCACCGGCTGGCGCAATTGCGCCACATCCTCGTCTGGTTCGAAAAATACCTCGCGCCCGACTGACGGCGCACCGCGGCGCGCCGCGGCCCGGCGGGACGCCACCGGGCCGCCGGGCCTGGGGCCCGGCCGGCGTCTCCCCTCAGGACGCGCGGAGCGCCTCCGGCGTGAGCCGGCTCAGCGCGTCGAACAGCCTCACATAGGCCCGCGTGCCGCGCTCGAAGCTCGCGAGGCGGAAGAATTCGTTCGGGGCGTGCATGCGATTGTCCGGTTCCCCGAAGGCGAAGAACAACAGCCACATGCCGAGCCCGTCGCGGAGGAGATCGGAGACAGGCAGGGTACCGCCGATACGCACGCGCACCGGGTCCTTGCCGTACACGTCCTTGAGCGCGCGCGCGGCCGCGGCGAGGCCGGGGTGGTTGGACGGCATCAGGTAGGCGCGCGCTTTGCCGGGAAAGCGCGAGACGGTGAAGCTGACCCCGGCAGGCCCGTGGCGGCGCACGTGCGCCTCGATCGCGCCCGCGATTCGGTCGGGGTCCTGGTCCGGCACGAGGCGGCATGTGATCTTGGCATGCGCCTCGGCCGGCAGGACGGTCTTGATGCCCTCGCCTTGAAATCCGCCCCAGATGCCGTTGATCTCGAGCGTCGGACGGACGGTCACCCGCTCCGCCGGCGTGTACTCCGGCTCGCCGGTGAGGCTCGTGACGCCGAGTTGCGCGCGGTACGACGCGTCGTCGAACGGCACGCGCGCAATCTCCCTCCGGTCCGCGTCCGATAGCGGGCGGACCTCGTCGTAGAATCCTTCGACGGTCACCCGTCCCTGCGCGTCATGCATCCCGGCCAGCAGGGCCGCGAGCGCGTGGATCGGGTTCGGCACGGCCCCGCCGTAGACGCCGGAGTGCAGGTCTGTCCTGGCGCCGCGCGCATCGATCTGCACGGCGGAGAGCCCGCGATTGCCGATCGTCAGGGACGGTGTGGCGGCGTCGAGCATCGATCCGTCGGCGCTCACCGCCAGGTCCGCCTCGAGCAGCGCGCGGTGTTCCCGGATGAACGGCCCGAGGCTTGGGCTGCCAATCTCTTCCTCGCCTTCGAACAGGAACTTGAGATTGAGCGGAGGGGCGCCCGCCGTCTCGCGCACGGCGTCGAGCGCGGCGATCGGGGTGTAGAGGCTCCCCTTGTCATCGGTGGCGCCGCGCGCAAACAAGGCGCCGTCGCGCACCGTCGGCTCGAACGGCGGCGACTCCCACAGGGCCACCGGGTCCACGGGTTGCACATCGTAGTGCCCGTAGATGAGGATCGTCGGGAGTCCGTCGCGCACGTGCCAGCGGCCGTAGACGATCGGGTGACCCGCCGTTGGGAGCACGCGGACCTCCGGGGTGCCCGCCGTCCGAAGGCGCTCCGCCAGCCAGGCGGCCGCCTGAGCCACCGCGTCCTTGTGCGCGGGCAAGGCGCTGACGCTCGCAATGCGGAGAAAGGCCGTGAGCTCCTCCAGATGCCGGTCGCGCGCTTTGCGCAGGTACGCATCCGCCGCGGCAGTGTTCATCGCACGCCCACCTATCGTCGACGACGTCGGCGCCCGGCCCGCGCGCTCGCATCGTGACGCGGGGGGCCGGGTGCCGTGAGGGAGTTCCGCGCGGATGCGGTCACCCCTCTTAGCAAGATACGATCGGCGACGGCGGGCGGGCGCGTTGACGGTGGTGCGCCCGCGGCTGCGCCCTCCTGACCGCGCGATCCCGGCGTCGCGCGCTGAGATCAGCGCGTCCGGTCAGGGCAGGGTGTCAACAGGCGGACGCGCGCGGCGGTGCGCCGCTGTGTCGCTCCCAGGCGGCGCGATCCGCAACGGGCGGGTGCTCAGAAGCTCAGCGCGTGGCGGTGCCCGGCAATGTTGCCCTCAGGCGGCGCGATCCGCGACGGGGCTCGCGGTCAAAAGGTCGGCGCGTGGCAGGGGTCGACGCCGGCAGGATATCCGAAGCTCGCAATTTGCTGCGGGCCCCGATACCGTCCTCGGTCGCTGAGCATATCGCCCCACGGCACCGCCTTATACAGATGTCCCGCCTGCAGATGCACGTCACGGCGCGTGTCGCCCGTCACGGGCTGTGGCGAGTATTCGATGCTGTAAAACAGCACATGCGGCACCGTCGTGTCGACCAACGCCACGCAGTATGTGTTCGGCGCCAGCGTGCAGACGGGCTTCGCGGCGTTGAAGATCGACCGGTACCCCCAGGCATGGGAGAACTGCGTCACGGCCCGGGGCTCGACGTTATTGACGAACACGACGATAGCGTACTGGCCGGTCGCGGGCCAGACCGGGCAAGGGGAGGACACGGATTGGGCGTTAGCCGACAACGCCAGCGACAACATGAGGGCGCAACCTGTGGTGAGAACGGAGGTCCATTTCATACGTCCTCTCCCTCGCCCGACCATCTCTGTGCTGTTCTTATGCCCATACCGCGCGAAGGAGGCGACATCGCGTGCGCTGCTCGAACATCTGGACTGATTGACATATAAATATTTAGATGCTAGAATGCTTGTCAAATGAACGCGGTCTGCCGCAGGCCGAGGCGCGGCGGCAGTCTCGGGGACGGACGCTGGAGCGACGGCCCGGGAGCGGAACGGACGGCAAGCACCAGGGCGACGCGGGACCTGTAGTACGCGGGATGACGCCGAACATCCGGGGGGTGGCTTGCGTGCTGAATCGCATTCAACTGATCGGGCGGCTGACTCGAGATCCGGATCTTCGCTACATCGCGTCGGGGCAACCGATGGCACAGTTCACACTGGCGGTTGAGCGGGATTTCCGGAACGCCGCGGGAGAGCGCGAAGCGGATTTTGTCAACTGCGTCACGTGGCGCAAGCTCGCCGAGCAGGTTGGACAGTACTGCGCGAAGGGACGCCTGGTGGCGGTCGAAGGACGGCTGCAAACCCGTACCTTCGAGACGCAGGACGGCGTGCGCCGCAAGACCACGGAGGTGGTGGGCAACCGCGTGTGGTTTCTCGACGGCCGGCGACCGGAGAGTAGCTCAGCGAGCCGCGCCGGCGACGAGACCGAGACCCCAAGCGGTGAGCCCGAGCCGGAATCCATCAGCGAGGACGAGGAGTCCGCGGAGACCGACTGAGCGTCCGTGGTCTCCGCGAACGCATAGCGACGAGTAAGTCGTGGACGGGGCACCGGTCGCGGTGGACGCTTCTCCCCCCTCCGAGGCGTCGGGCGCCCGCGGCGCCCCCTCGTCCACCATCGCCCCGCGGGGCTGGTGACGGCCGCACAAGAGCGTTGTCCGAGACGCGGGTTCCGCGTACGAGGCGCGCGCCTGCCGCGGTCGAGGCGGCGCTTGCACGCTCCTCAACCTGCCGGCCTCGCGTGACCCCCGGTCATCCATGAGGACGCCGGCCGTCACGGCGTCAACGTGGCGACGCCGCTCTTGACGTAAATCACCACCGGCTCTCGCCTGTCCGGCTCCACACGATTCCTCCCCAGGATTGCGGGTCGCTTGCGGGGCGCACGCCGCCGCAACCCCTTTCCACCAGCCAGCGACGATGCCCCGGAGCCAGTGCCGCACCGTACGCCGTCACGCTGCACATGCTTGATCCACGCCCCATGCGTGGCCAATCCCGGCACGAAAGGAGATGATCGCATGCCGTCTGCAACCCTCGCATTGCTCCGATTGACCTCACGCGACCGCTTGCTCGTCGAGACGCTCGCGGAGCTGCGCTTCATGACCGTGCACCAGATTCGCCAGGCGTGCTACCCGACGCTGCGTACGGGGAGTGTCTCGCACCGGCTCTCCCGGCTGCGCGGCGGCGGTGTGCTGGAGCGCGCCGGCGGCCGCGCGTTCGACGATCGCCGGGTGTTCTGGGGACTCGGGACGGCCGGGCGCCTCGCCGCGGGAGCGCTCGCCGGTACGGTCCCGCCGGGGCCGCGCTCGCTCGCGGTCGGTGCGCTGCTGATGGACCACCTGATCGCCACAAACCAAATCTTCTGCGATTTGTGCACCGAGTGCCGCGCCGGCCGCCTCGCCGCATTTTCGTGGGTGGGGAGCCATCACGCGCGGCTGGACCTCGGGCTCACCCACCTCGTGCCCGACGCGATCATCGTGGTGCCGGCCCCGGAGGGCGGCCGGTGGATCTACTGCCTCGAGCGCGACCGCGGAACGATGCCGGCGCAGCGGCTCGAGGAGAAATGGCGACGGTACCGGCTGCTGGACCGGCTCGCGCGCGAGCGGGCCGGTGATCCTCGGTGGGACGCGCTCGCGGATGCGTGGGTCATCATCGCATGCGACGACGACCGCCGCGCAAAGGCCTCGGCCTGCACGGCTGCCCGTGCCGGCCTGGAGCGGGTATGGGCCGGTTCGGCGACGACGTGCGCCGCCGCCCTCGCGGCCGCCGTCGGCTCCGAGGCCTTGGCGCCGGAGCGCCTCACCGGCGATGCGGCGGGTCTGCTACCGCTGCCCGGGACCGTTGGCGGCGTGTCCTATCGGATGGATGCCGGGGCAGCGCCGGGCGCCGCCGCCGGGGGCGCCGGGGGTCCGCTGCCCGGCGCCGAGGAGGTGCCGGCATGATCCTGCGGTGGCTCGGAGCCATTCTCGCGTGCCTCGCGACGGCCGTGCTGGCTCAGCGTGCGCCGTCAGCGGCGCTCGCGCTGGCGGCCTGCAGTTGCGCCGCGATCCTGCTTGCCGTGCTGCCGGCTTGGGACGCGCCGCGGACCAGGGTCGCGCCCGTCGCCGGCGCATCGTGGGCGTCGTGGCCGGAGGCCGCGCGTCTGACCGCGCCCGGGCCGTTTCTCGCCGGGGCGTGGCCGGGTACCGGCCGGCGTCTCTACCTCGGCGAGGAGCAGCTGTCCGGCCACGTGCTCGTATTGGGGCCGTCCCGGGCGGGCAAGACGGCCGGGTCCATCGCCACGAACATTCTGCTGCGGGATCCCAGCCGCGAGAGCGTCATCGTCATGGACGTCAAGACCGGCCCGCGCGCCCTATGGGCCGTTACCGCGGGCCGCTACGGCGATCGCGCGCACCTGTTTTGCCCGCTCTTCGCCGGATCGGTCCCCTACAATCCGCTGCACGACGTGCGCTCGATCGGCGCGGCCCAGCGCAAGGCTGCGCTGCTGATCCACAACACGACGCCGCGGGATCTCTCCGGCGACGCGCGCGTCTACGCGGGTGCGGCGCGTGATCTCGCGGCGCTGCTCTTCCTGCACGTGCAGCAGGAACGGGCGGCCGGGGGCCATACCGTGGCGGCCGTGTACCGCCTTGCGCTGTCGGGCGCCGCCGCGCTCCGCGAGACCCTTCGGGCGAGCCGCGCCGCGGAGGTCCGCGAGTTGGCCGGCATGTTCGCGGCGCGCGAGCGACGTGTGCAGGAGGCGGCGGTGACCGGCCTCCTCGAGCGTCTCGCGCCGTGGGCCGATCCGCTCGTCTGCGATGCCACGTCCGCGCACTGGGACTTCGACCGGGTCGGCCGGGACCCCTCGGCGCTCTACATCCTGCTGCCTGAGGACGAGGCGCATCGTTTGCAGCCCCTGGTCGCCTGGCTCGTCGCCGATCTGCTCGACGGCCTCGTCACGCGGGCAGACCAAGAGGGGCTCCGATGCCCGGTGCGTCTGTATCTCGACGAATTTCGCCGCTTCGGTTATCTTGCCGGGCTGAGCGACCGGCTGCCCACGCTGCGGGAGCGGCGCGTGAGCGTCGTCCTGGGGGCGCAGGTGTTGAGTCAGATCGAGGAGGTGTATGGACCCCGCGACGCCCGCACCATCGTCGCCAACACGGAGACCAAGCTCCTCTTTCGCGCGGGCGATCTCGAGACCGCGCGGATGACGAGCGCCTGGCTCGGGGACACGTCGGTCCCAGCGGTCTCCGTGACGAGCGCGGGCCGCTCGCGCCGGACCGTCACCGTGCGCCCTCATGTACGGCCCTTGGCCGCGCCCGACGAGCTGGCGAGGCTGCCCGAGCGATCGGTCATCGTCCTCACAGGCGGCATGCGCCCGCTTGCGCTCCGCCAGGCCCGCTACTACGAAATGCCCGACATCGCGCCCGCGCCGCCGCCGTTTGCCCTGCGCCGGTTGCCGCCGCCCGCGGCGCACCCGCCGGATGTCGCCACATCCGTCACCCGGCGGCGCGCACCCCGCCGGGCGCCGGCGCCGCGCCCGGCCGGCGGCGTCCTCCCGTGACCGGAGGAGCGGCGTCGGCCGCGCAGAAGCCGACACGCGATGCGGACCGGGACCGGCACCGGGGTGATGACGTGAGCGATCTGCCCGAGACCGCCGACGTCGTGGTTGTCGGCGGCGGGATCGCCGGGGTTTCGACGGCGTTCTTTCTCGGCGAGGCCGGCGTCCGGAGCGTCGTCGTGCTGGAGCGGGGGACAATCGGAGGCGGCGCCACGGGGCGGGCCGCGGGCGTCATGACCCTCCAGGCCGCCCGCGAGCCCGAGTTGCGCTTTCAGGTGGAGAGCCTCGCGGTCCACGAGCGACTACGGGAGGAGCTTGGCACCGACCTCACGCCCGTCGGCAGCCTGTTGCTCTGGACGGTCGAGGAAGCTGATGCGGCGCGCCGCCGCGCCGCGATGCATGAGGCGGCCGGCGTGCGGCTCGAGATCCTCGAACCGGACGAACTGAGGTACCGGTTCCCGGACCTGACCGCGGACGACGTGGCGGTCGCGACATTTTCCGCTCGGGATCCCTGGGCGACGCCGCTCGCCACGGTTGAGCGGCTCGCGGATGCAGCGCGCGCTCGCGGCGCGATCATCCGCGAAGGCTGCGAGGTGACGGGCCTGGAGCTCGAGGGCGAGCGGGTGCGCGGTGTGGCGGTGCGCGATGGCACGATTGCGACGCCGACGGTCGTGAACGCCGCGGGGGCGTGGGCACGATCGCTTGCCGCGCCGGCCGGCCTGCGGATCCCGGTCGCGGCGCGCAAGCGTCAGGTCTTTGTACTCGACGCGGCAGGAACGGATCCCGCCGCCGGCCCGTTCATCGAGGAGGAAGCCCGCGACTTCTACTGCATGAAGCGTCCAGACGGCGTCATCATGGTGTGCGGCCAGCCGCCCGGCGAAGCGTACGACACGGCGGCCGAGTGGGGCTACCTGGACGATGCCCTCGCGCCGACCATCCGGCGGTACCCCGCGCTTCGACATGCCCGCGTCACGGATGCGTGGGCCGGTGTCCGAGCGGTCACCCCGGACGGCGGGCCGATCCTCGGCACGATGCCGGCCGTCCCGGGATACGTGATGGCCGGGGGGCTTGGGGCACAAGGCTTCGCGCGGGGTCCGCTTGTCGGCCGGCTCGTCTCCGAGCTGATCACCACGGGACGCGCCTCGCTGGATCTCTCGGCGTACCGGCCAGACAGGTTTGCCCGCGCAGGGCGCGGCCGGTAGCGGCGATGGCGGGGTGGATGGACACGCATGTTCACCTCGACGACGCCGCGTTCGATCCGGACCGGGACGCGGTCATCGCGCGCGCGGCCGCGGCCGGTGTCGCGGCGATGATCTGCGCGGGCACGTCGGTGGAGGGCAGCCGGCGCGCGGTGTCGCTCGCGGAGCGCCATCCGCAGGTCTTCGCCGCGGTGGGGGTCCACCCGCAGCGGGCGGCGTCGCTCACCGGCGCGGCGGTGCATGAACTGGAGGCGCTGGTGCGCCACCCGCGCGTCGTCGCCATCGGCGAGACCGGCCTGGATTTCGCCCGCGGGCGCGCCGACGCGGCCGCGCAGCACCGCGCGTTTGCCGCCCACGCGCGCCTGGCCCGTGAGGCCGGGCTCCCCCTCGTCGTGCACAATCGCGAGGCATCGGAGGACGTGGAGCGGATATTAGATAATGAGGGAGTATGCGCGGTCGTGATGCATTGCTTCACCGGGTCCCCGGATCTCGCGGTGCGTTGGGCCCTGGCCGGCTGGATGATCTCGGTCGCCGGCCCGCTGACGTTTCCCAAATCGGAGGCGCTGCGCGAGGCCGCGCGGCGCGTGCCGCTCGACCGGTTGCTCGTGGAAACCGATGCCCCGTATCTCTCGCCGGTCCCCATGCGGGGACGGCGCTGCGAACCAAGCTTCGTGGTTCACACGGCGCGCGCGCTCGCCGGCTTGCGGCAGATGTCCGACGAGGCGCTCGCGTCGGCCCTCGCGGACAACACCGCCCGAGCCTTTCCCCGCGGCTGGGCGCGCGGCGAGACGGCCGCACGCTAGCGGCGGGACGATGAGCATGCGTTCGCGGCCGCGCCCCACCCCAAGCCGGATCGGTGTGAACGCCTGTCCGCGGCGTCGTTACCCCCTGGGCCGGTGGGCTGTCGCCGCGGCGGTCGTGATGATGCTGGCCGGCGCGGCGCCCGGGGAAGGTCTGACGTTTCCCAGCACCGCGAACGAGGTCAAGCAGGGGGCGGAGTTCGCCAAACAGATCGAATCCCAATACCGCCTGGTGACCGATCCCGCGCAGGTCGCGCGGCTCGTCCGGATCGGCGGCGTGATGGACAAGGTCGTGGAGCGGCAAGATCTGCCGTATCACTTTCAGATCGTGGCGTCGCCCGTGGTGAACTCCTTCGCGATCCCCGGCGGGTGGGTGTACGTCACCGAGGGCATGATGCGGTTCGTGCGCACCGACGACGAGCTCGCCGCGGTCGTCGGGCACGAGCTGACGCACATCAACCACCGGCACTACTACATCCAGCAGGATCGGCTGCGACACATGACGCCGGCGATGCTCATCGGGTTGGCGCTGTCCGTGCTCGCGCAGTCCCCGGGCCCGATGATGGCGGAGCAGGCCGTCGTCACCGGCACGATGTCGTCCTATCAGCGTGATCTGGAGCAGGATGCCGATCTCACGAGCGTGGCGGACTTGCTCAAGACCCAGTATTCGCCGGTGGCGATGCTCACGGTCATGGAACACCTGGCGCAGGCGCAGCGCCTCTCCGGAGCCCCGAGCGTGGCGGGCACGATCAACGCGGACCACCCCGAGTTCGACGAGCGCGTGGCCTACATCAAGGCGGACCTGGAGCGGCGCCATATCCCCATCATCCGGCGCATCCCCGAGGGGTATCTGCGCATCGCCACGGATCCGCCCACCCCGTCGGGGGACCAGCCCGTCACGATCCGCGTCGACGGACGGCCGGTGATCACGCTCGCGGCGAGCGTAGGCGGGCAGACGCCGGCGCAGCGTGCACAGGCGGTGGTGGCCCAACTCAATCAATTCTTCAACGAGGACCCGGCCCCGTACGACGTCCATGTGAGCACGCTTGCCGGACGGACGAGCGTGCTCGGGCGGGAGTTCGATCTCTACGACGTCGCCCCCGAGGATGCCGCGAACGCGCACCTCGATCTGGGCGCGTTTGCGCAAAGCGTACGGGCGGGTCTCGCTCAGGTCATCGACAACGCGCCGTATAATCGCGGCTACTGAGGCGGGGATCCGGCCGCGTGGAACTTCACGTCGCGTTCCTGCCGGAAGAGGCCGGCGACTGCCGCCGGCGCGCCGTCGCCGTTGTCGACGTCATCAGGGCGACGACCTCGTTGCTGATCATGGCGGAGCGCGGCTGTGACGAGGTGCTGATCGCGCCGAACCTGGAGGTCGCCAGGGCCTACGCCGCCGCACATCCGGGTGTGCTGCTTGCCGGCGAGCAGGCGGGCCTTGCGCCCGCCGGCTTCGACTTCGGCAACAGCCCGGCGGCGCTCATGACGGCGCCGCTCGCGGGCCGGCGTGTCGCGTTCGGCACGACCAACGGCACGCGGGCGCTTCACCACGCGCGCGCCGCGCCGGTCGCGCTGGTCGCGTGTCTCCGCAACCGCACGGCGGCGGCGCGCGCGCTCGCCGCCGCCGCACGGGCGTTCGGGCTCGATCCCATGATCGTGTGCGCGGGCCGGGAGGGACGCTTTGGATTGGACGATGCCTACACGGCCGGGGCGATGGTCGAGGCCATGTGCGCCGGCGAGGGCGCGCCCGTGGTCGAGCTCACCGACGCCGCGATGGCGGCCCGGGACATGTTTCGAGCACACCCGGATGCGGCATCCCTATTTCGCCGCACGAGCGCTGGACGTCACGTGGTGGAGATCGGGCTCGACGAGGACCTCGGCGTCTGCGCGCAACTCGACCGGTCGGCCGACGTGCCGCGGGTGGGCGAGCGCGTGCGCCTGCTCGACGCGTGATCCCCCGATGTCGCGACAAGTCCTCCAAAATTTCGCTGAGCGCGTGCGCCGGCTCGCCTGCCTCGCGTTCTTGCTCGCCGGCGCGGCGTGGCTCTCCGGCGCGACTCCTGCGGGCGCCCAGGAAGTGCTGGTGCGGGTAGGCGGCGTCGACGTGCCCGCGGGTACCTCGGTGCACGGCGACGCCGTCGCCATCGGCGGACCGCTCGACGTCGCGGGTACGGTGGACGGCAACGCGCTCGCTATCGGCGGCGACGTCACCGTGACCGGGCGTGTCGGTGGTTCGGTGCGCGCGATCGGCGGCAACGTGGTGCTGCGTTCCACCGCCGTGGTCGGCGGCGCCGCGACCGCGACGGGCGGCCGTGTCACGGCCGATCCGGGCGCGACGGTCGGGCAGGCCGCCCCCGCGCCGGTGCCGGCTCCCGCGCCGCCGTTCTCCGTTCCGGTGCCGCTGCCGCCCCCGGGTCCATTCGGCGGGCCGCACATCTGGCTCTGGCCGCCGGCGATCTTCGGCGCGATCGCGGCGCTGAAGGCGTTCTTCTTGCTCTTCCTCCTGGGGGCGCTCCTCAGCTTCGTCGGCACGACCTGGCTGACGGCCGTCCTCTTCCCGCGGGTGACGGCCGACCTCGCGGCGCTTCTCGAGCGGGCTCCGGTGGCGACGTTCGGGGTGGGTCTGCTGACGTGGGCCGCGATCTGGCCGCTCGCCATCGGCCTCGCGCTCAGCATCGTGGGCCTCGTCCTCGTGGCCCTGATCCCGCTCGCGGTGATCGCCGCGCTGCAGCTCGGTGTGACGGCGATCGCGGTGCTGCTCGGGCGTCGAATTCGAACGTCCACGGTCGGCCTGGAGGCGCTCGTCGGCGCGGTGGTACTGGTCGTCGCGTTCGCCATCCCGCATCTCGGCGCGCTCGTGCTGTTTTTGAGCGGGACCTGGGCCGTTGGGACGATCGTCCTCGCGATCATCGAGCGGGGCCGCGCGCGCCCAGTCGCGCCGCCGACCGCGGTCTCGTAGGGCGGGTCGCCGGACGTCGTTTGATATAATGAGAGGCGTGCGCCCGTAGCTCAGCGGATAGAGCGCCGGCCTCCGGAGCCGTAGGTCGGGGGTTCAAATCCCTCCGGGCGCGCCAAACTTTCCAGGGTCCAGCCCGGAGACATAGGTAACACTTCGTACCTAAGACATGGGTAACACTTTCGGCCCAAACGGATTGTCGAGCGGTTCGAGCACGCGCGTCTCCAGATCAAAGTAGCCCAAGTCATAATCCATAAAGCTGACCAGCCAGATATCGTCGTGCACTTCTTT
>JAJPJL010000141.1 GCA_021324255.1 Bacillota bacterium | reverse complement strand
GTCGAGATGGCCATCCTTCGCCGGAACCTGACAAAGACGGCCCTGGCACGGTTGACGGGTCTCCACCGCACGCACCTGTCGGATTTGCTTGCCGGGCGTACGGCGCCCGGTCCACAAACGCGCCAGCGCCTTCTCGACGTGCTCGGCGGGGAGTTCGACGACTACTTCGAGATCACGCGGGAGCGCGAGCGAAGCCCCGACGAGGAGCGTATCGAGCGGCTCCTGGAGACCCGGTATCTTGGCACCCCGGACGATCCCGCCGGACCGCGGGCTCGGTTGCTACGGTTACGCGATACGCTCCGTGCCGGCCACGCGCTTGCGGCCGAAGACCGTATCTGGCTCGGCGTCGAGTGGAAGGCTGCGAAAGCCGGCCGCCGGGCCGGGTTCGCCCCTCGCGGTCCCCGCCGGGGGCGCGCGTAGGCGCGATGGGGCGGCAGATCGCGTACGCGAAGGCGCATGGCCTCGCGCCGGATGACGCGGCTCTGTGGAACGCGGACGTCATGCGGGCGGTGGCGCCTCGCGCTGTCCAGCGACGTTAGGACGTGGCCTCACCTGAAGCGGCCGCTCGGACGGTGACGCACCCACTGTGTCCCGAGGGCGGGCTGGAACGGGTTCGCCCCCAGGCACGGTTGGCGCGGACGAATGATGATAGTGGCGGCGGTCCATTACCTCGCGGCGTACCGGCGCATATCGTCGCGCTTCACGGCTCCTGATAGGCGCTTCCTCGGCGCGCCCGAGTCTTGGGGGCCGCGGCCTCGACGCTCGAGCCGGAGCGCTTGTTTGTGTCCGAAATTTCGTCGACTCTTCGCCGCCTCTTAGCCTCCTTCCAGCCGTTCCCGCCGGGGCTGCGCAGATAATAGATGACGAATAGGTCTCGACGGGTGCGGCTATACGGCGGCGGATGCGCGCGAGCCTGCGCCTCGCGGACGCGCGCCCGCCCGTTCTCCATCGCCATGACAGGCTTCACGGAGCGCAACGGAGAAGCGTGCTTGCCGAGGAGGGGAGACGCGTGCTGCGGGTTTTGATCACCAACGACGACGGGATCGAGAGCGAGGGCCTCTACGCGTTGGTCCGCGCCTTTGCGTCGACGTATGAAGTGTCCGTGCTCGCGCCGAGCGACGACCGCAGTGCCTCGAGCGCCGCGTTGACCGTTCGCCGGGATCTCGAGGCGCGCTCCGCCGTGCCCCTGGTGCGCCTTGGGGCGGTGGCCGCGTACCACCTCGACGCCACGCCGGCAACCTGCGTCGTGCTTGCGGCCCGCGGAGCTCTCGTGGCCCGGCCGGACCTCGTCGTCTCGGGGGTCAATCCGGGTCCGAACCTCGGCTCCGACACCTACCTATCCGGCACGGTGGGGGCGGCGCGGGTCGCCGCGACACTGGGGATCCCGGGCGTGGCCGTATCCTGCCGCCGCGATCCGGCCGGCCCGCCGTGGGACACGGCGGCCGGCCTGGCTCTTCGAGCCGCCGATCTTCTCCGTGACGAATCCGGCGGACCCGGGGCAACAGACCGCTCGCCGCTCGTGAACATCAACGTGCCGTCAGCCAGCCCGGGAGCCGTCAGGGCCACCACCGTGGCGCGGAGTCACGTCATCGAACCCGCCGTGGTCAAGCACGTGCCCGAGCAAGGCGAGCCCGGGCGCCTCCTGCGGCTCGAGTTGCGGATCCAGACGCCGCCCTCGCTGGAACCCGGCACGGACGCGTTTGCCTTCTTTTCGGGAGACGTTTCGGTGTCGGTTTTGAGCCATGCTGGCAGCCGGCCTGCGCCGCCGGCCGGTCGCGATGGGCTCGACCTGGCCAAGGCCCTGGCCCGTCACCTCGGAGGCGAGGCGCTCCAGCCCCGCGGTTTGCGATAGCGATCTCGCCGGCACCGCGCGCCCCGGTCGTCCGTCCGCTGAGCGCCGTCGCCCGGTCCCGCCCCGTCTATCTATACTTCCGGAGCCTGCCCCCCACCGTGATGGCATGACGGCCGGGATGCCCGGAGGCGCCCGGAAACGGTCATTTGACACCGTCTACCGGCGGGACTATACTCGGCTCTAAGTTCATATCGGCGTTGTCGTCGCGGTAGGACCGTTCGTCGATCGGATCGGCGCAGGCCACACGGCAGCAGACGACGAGGCGGCCATCCAACCAAACATCGTGGTAGTGCGCGGCGGTGGTCCACGAAGCCCGGCCGGGGAGCGCGCATGGCTCCCGTGCGGGGCTTCTGTGTTTTCTGTAACGCCGCGCCGCGGAAGGAACAAAACAGACCGGCGAACCGTTCGATGCGAACAAAGCGATTCGACAGGACTGTTCGATGCGAACACGACGCGCGAGCCACACGTGAGATGCGTGGGACGTCCGGATGCGCGACGGGTAGGAATGTAGTGCGACGTGAATCCGGCGCATGGCGATCGAGTGGCGGGGAAGTGAAGTAGCGAGGCGCACAGGCGGGCGATCGACTGAGGTCCTCGAGGAGTCCGGCGGACGGCGACCCTCGAAGAATCGGGTGAGGCAATGGGAGACATCACCACGGTAGAGACGTACCTGACCGCGAGCCGACGCGATCGACGCCTGACGCGCACGACGCTGCACTACATCGCGGACATGATCGATTATTTCGGCAAGGCCCGCGTGTTCGAAGGCGTCTACGGCATGGACAG
>JAJPJL010000112.1 GCA_021324255.1 Bacillota bacterium | reverse complement strand
TGTATGCACATGTCGCGCGTTTCGCGCGCGCCGGTATGCCTGCTGGTGTTGGTGCTGACGGGAGTCGTTGCGTGGAGGCCCCTCACGGCTCGAGCGCAATCGGCGGCCGCGCCGCTCGACAAGTCGGCGCAGTACACGATTATGCCGGGGCGCGGCATCGGCGCGCTCACGCTCGGCACGCGCATGCAGGACGTCATTGCGATCCTCGGCGCGCCGGTGAGTACGTGGACGTTTCTCGACGGGCGCCGCGTCTATCGCTGGTTTCAGCCCCCGTCCAACAGCGGTGTCGGCGTCGGCACGGATGCGACGGGGCTCGTGGACCGGATCTGGGTGCTCAATGATCCGCGCTACAGGACGACCGCGGGCATCCATGCCGGCGCCACGGAAGAGCAGGTCGTGCGGATGATGGGACGGCCTACCGGGTCGGTCGTCGATGCCGCAGGGCACTTGCGCAAGTTGTTCTACGCGGCGAACGGCGTGTGGTTCAGCGTGCAACTCGACCAGCGGTACGCATTCTACAACCAGGTGTTTGAAATTGGCGTCACGGCGCCCGCAGAATCATTGGTCCGGCGGTGACGGCCGGCGGCAGCTCGCCGTGCCGCGGGACCTCCTCTCCTCGCAATCGCACGCGCTCACCGCGCCGGTGCTCGAGGAGCGGCAGACCCACGGTGAGCGGAGGATGCGCAACCGGCCCATGAACATTCGCCTCTTGATCCTCGCCGATCACCCGCTGATCCGCCTGGGCATTCGCACGGCCCTGGCCGCGGCGACCGACGTCGAGATCGTCGGGGAAGCCTCCGAGGCCAGAGACATCGTGGCGTGGGCGCAGCGGCTCGGGCCGGATCTGGTCCTCGTCGACGTGAGCGCAACGAACGGCGACACCCTAGACGCGATGCGGCGGATCCGCCAGCATTGCCCGGGCGTGCAGGTGCTCGCGGTCGGCGCCGCCGATCCCCCGGTCGCGCAGCGGGCGGCGGAGGCCGGCGCCACCCGCGTGTTGCCAAAGGACATCTCGCCCACCGACCTGGCGAGCGCCGTCCACGCCGCCCGGACGGACGAGCCGGGCGTGAGAGATCCGGCGGCGGTCCGGCCGGGAAGCGGCACACGCGGCGGCGGGTCGAAAACCCGTTGGGGGCTCACCGAGCGCGAATGGGAGGTCCTGGTCGAGATCGCCCGCGGCTTGAGCGCCCGGGAGATCGCAAACAAGCTCTACCTCTCCACCTCTACGGTCAAGAGCCACGTGCGGGCGATCTACCGGCAACTCGGGTTGCGCAACCGGGCGCAGGCCGTCCTGTTTCTGGTGGAACGCTATCCGCGGCTCGTCCACGAGGCGCGCTCGTCGCCCGACCCCGACGACGGCATCTGACGCGCGCTCGTCACTTCGTGACACCGTAGACACGGCGGCCACACGCCGCCCGTCGCGCCACGCCTTCCATCATCATCACGCACACGACAACTGGGCCGCGCCGGCCACGATACTGTTCGAACGCGTCCCGCCGCCCGTCTCGATGAACAGGAGGGGACGGACCGGGCGCCTCCAAGAGATTGCAGCACAAGGGTCGGGCGCGCCGCGGGCGAACCAGACCAGGGCAGGACGGCCCGCGCCACGGGCCGTCCGGGTCGAGAGGAGGTATGCTTGCCGGCAACCAGGGCGTCGCGTGCCGTCGCGGCACCCCGCGTCGCGAGCGTCGAGGACCTTCGAACCCTGGCCAGGCACCGGCTGCCGAGGGCGATCTTCGACTACGTCGACGGCGGCGCCGACGCCGAGGTCACGCTGCGGGACAATCGTCGCGCGCTGGAGGCGGTGACGTTTCGGCCGCGGCAGGCGGTCCCGCTGGCGACGTGCGACCTGCGCGCCCACGTGCTGGGCTGTGACCTGGCGCTGCCGGTGCTCCTCGCGCCGGTCGGGTACAGCCGCTTGATCCATCCCGAGGGCGAAGTTGGAGCGGCCCGGGCGGCCGGGATGGCGGGCACGGCCTATATCCTGTCCAGCGTGTCCGGGCATGCTCTGGAAGACGTGAAGGCCGCGTCTTCCGGACCCGTGTGGTACCAGCTCTATCTGGTCGGCGGCCGCGCGACCGCGGAAATGGCGATCGAACGAGCCCGCACGGCGGGGTTCTCGGCGCTGGTGGTGACGGTGGACACGCCCGTGGTGGGGATGCGGGAGCGCGATGTGCGCAACGGCGCGAGAGAGCTTGTGGCCGGCAGCGTGCTCGACAAACTGCCGTTTCTCCCGCAACTGCTCGCCCGTCCAGCCTGGCTCGCGAGGTTTCTGCTGGACGGCGGCGTGCCCCGCTTGCCGAACCTTGTCGTGCCCGGACGCGGTCCGATGACGCTCGTGGAAGCGCGGGATGATCTCTCGCGCGCCTCGCTGAGTTGGGACGATTTCCGGTGGATCCGCGAGGTATGGCGCGGCCCGATCGTCGTCAAGGGCATCCTCACCGGCGATGACGCCCGTCGCGCGGTCGACGCGGGCGCCGCCGCCGTCGTCGTCTCCAACCACGGCGGCCGCCAGCTCGACTCGGTGCCGGCGTCCTTGACCGCCTTGCCGGAGATCGTTCACGCCGTGAGCGGCCGGGCCGAGGTGCTCATGGACAGCGGCATCCGCCGCGGCGCCGACGCCGTCAAGGCCCTGTGCCTCGGCGCCCGTGCCGTGCTCGTGGGACGCGCGTACGCGTACGGGCTCGCGGCCGCGGGAACGGCCGGCGTCGCCCGCGCGCTCGAACTGCTCCGCGCCGATCTGGAGCGCACGCTCCGCCTGCTCGGATGCCGCTCGACCGGCGCCCTCGACAGCTCGTACGTGAATCTTCCGGCGGCCCGCTGGCTCAGCGAGGCGGCGGACTGATCCGCGATGGCGATCCACCCTGGCGGCTGCGCGGGCGGCACCGGGGCCGGATACCCCGGGCTCGGCGGGCGTGATGGCCGGCCAGAATGAGCTGCTCAATGACGGGGTCACGCCCGACCAGCGCGGGCGCTGCCGGACCTGCGGGTACTTGGCGCAGCGCGTGCTGGACGCCGCGCTGGAGCCCGCGCTCCACGAAGTCAGCGAGGCGCAGCGCGACACCTTTACCGGCGAGCTGGTGCTGGCGGGCCGGGGGGTGACCTCCACGGTGCCGCACTGCTTCGTCCGGGCGGCCGATCTCGAGCGCGAGTACGGTACCCCGCTCAATCGCGCGCGGCAGGCGCAGCTGGTCCTCGACCGCGACCGGCGGTGCCCCAGGTGGTCCGCGTACGTCCCCGGGTTCAGCCCCAAGGAGCATCTCGCCTACGCGCGCGCGCAACAGGACGACCTCGAGCGGAAGCGGTATCAGGAGCGGCAGGAGGAGAGCCGGCGCCAGTTCGAGCTCGCGCTGCAGCGGGACAGCCGGCGGTTCCAGGTCAAGGTCACGATCGCGCTCATCGTGCTGGTGCTTGTCGCCAGCGTCCTGCCGTTCGCGCTGGCGCGATTGCTCAAGTGAGACTCCTGCCGAGGAGGCGGCCATGCCCAAACGGATCACGGTCACGGCGACAGGCGACTCGCTCATCACGCGGCGCATGCCGGACTACGGCGACGGGGCGTTCGCCGACATGGTTCGCCTGATTCAGTCCGCGGACGTCCGCTTCACCAACATGGAAATGGTCCTGAGCCGCTTTCACGGGACGCCCGTCGTCGAAAGCGGCGGCATGAACCTCTCCGCCGATCCGGCCGTGGCCCGGGATCTCATGCGCATGGGCTTCAACCTCACCGCGTTCGCGAACAACCACACACTCAACTACGGGGAAGAGGGGTGCGTGCGCACGCTCGAAGCGCTGGAGGAGATCGGGTTGGTGTGCGCCGGAGCAGGACGCCACCTCGGCGAAGCGCGGCTGCCCGCGTTTCTCGAGACGCCGCAGGGACGCGTCGGGCTCGTGGCCTGCGCGTCCACGTTTGCGCTGGGACAGCGCGCCGGCGCGCAGCGGCCGGACGCGCCGGGGCGGCCCGGCCTCAATCCGCAGCGGTTCGACACCCTCTTCGTCGTGGATCAGCCGCACATGGACGCCATCCAGCGGATCGCCGAGCGCACGGGCGTCGAGCGTCAACGGCAGTGGCGCGTCTGGATGGGCTTCGGGCATCCACCGAAGCGCGAAGGCGAGTTCCAGTTCGCCGAGCGGTCGTTCATCGTCGGCCCGGAATTCGGCGTCCGGACCGAGCCGCACGACGCGGATCTCGCCGCCAACGTCGCGGCCGTCCGCGCCGCCGCCACGATCTCCGACCTCACGCTCGTCAGCATCCACGCGCACGAGCAGGGCACGGAGCGATGGCTGCCGGCGGATTTCATCGCGACGGTGGCCCGCGCGTGGGTCGACGCCGGGGCGGACATGGTGATCGGTCACGGGCCGCACCTGCTGCGCGGCCTGGAGCTCTATAAAGGAAAGCCGATCTTCTACTCCCTCGGCAACTTCATCTTCCAGCACGAATACCTGGAGCGGATTCCGGCCGACGACTACGAGACGCTTCGCATCGACCCCGCACGTTCCGCGCCGGAGCTGTTTCGAGAGCTGTCCAAGGACGGGACGCAGAGCTTCGCGGCGGACCGGCTGTACTGGGAGACCGTACTGCCGCTGTGCGTCTTCGAGGACCGGATGCTCCGCCGCATTCGCCTGCACCCGCTGTCGCTCGGATTCGGTACGGGCTGGCCGGATCGGGGCACCCCGCGATTGGCGTCCGCCCGGGTCGCCGGCGAGATCTTGGAGTGGTTCGCATCGCTGTCCCGGCCGTACGGGACGGAGATCATGATCGACGGAGAGGTCGGCGAGGTCAAGATCGCGTAGGCGCGGGGGTTTGCGCCGGCCGCGATCCATCGCGGGCAGATCGACGAGGCCAGGAAGCGCAAACCGTCGATCCCGCGGGAGGGGCGGTACGGCATCCCGATTCGCGACGAGATCGAGCGGGAGCGGCTGCTCTAGGGTCCGCCGCGCCGGAGCGCCGGGCGCTCGCGATCAAAAGCGGGGAGGCGCCCGCCCCAACCCGGCGTCCCGCCGCCGTTTGCTCGTCCCGCCACCCTTCACCGCCGCCAGTCGTTCTCCGGAGTGCGACCCCCGAAGTACGCCTGCCGGCCCGAACGGCTACCGCGACGAGCAACCACACCGGAGTTTCGCCGGAGGGTTTGCGCCTCCACCACGCTTGTACCATGCGCAAGCCGCGGCCTCAATCCGGAAAGTGGGTTCGACGCAATTCCGGATCGTGTGGCTAACAAGATGTGGATAAGCTTGCTCAGCGCATGCTCCGCAGCACGGTCTGCATCGACGTGAGATCGACCCGGACCAGGCCGTGTTGCGGGCGATCGAGATCGACGATCGCGGTCACCACGGTCGCAAGCAGCAGGCCGAAAAGGAGCGCGAGGGCGCCCTGCGGACTGCGCGGCCGTGCAATGCGCCCGCCCACGAGCGCGCTTGCCACGACGCTCATCATCAGCATGAGGTTCACCACGGCGATCGGGACGCGCGCGCGATAGGCCGCCGCCTCCTCCCCCGCGATGTCGATGGTGTCGTTGACCGTCTGCGTCAGCAGGGCGAGCTGCACGTTTTGCGGATCGGCGCGCCCCGCGGCCTCCGCGATGGACCACAGCGCGCCCTGCATCGCCGCCGCACTCCGCTCCGAGGCCTGCACCTGCGCCGGGTTCTCTTCGGATGCGAGGACTGCCAGCCGCGTTTGCGCGTACTCGCGCAGGGTCGTGCGAAGCCGTGCGGCCAGTTCGCCGGGCAGATATCCCGCGCGCAAATACGTCGTGCCGATCGCGTTGGCCTCTCTCACGACCAACGCGCGGCGCGCATCGAAGCGGGTTGTGGCAAAGGAGAACGAGAACCCGAGAATAAGCGCGGTCAGGACGAAGATGGCGCCGTACGCGACGTCAAACGGCTGCGCCTCCGGGCCGGCCAGCTCAGCCGCGAACCGGCGCCGCGCCGCCGCGCCCAGGACGACGCACCCCCAGTTCACGAGGGTGACCGTTATCCACAACACGATGAGCGGCGCCGAGTATGTCAGCCAGTACATCACAGGGCGAAGGTGCTTCTCAACTCGACCGGTACGTGCGCATCGTCCCGACAGTGATCGACCCGGTCTCAGGTCGCAAGGCACCTGTGTTTCGCCGGCCGCCCGGAAACCCCCTTCACCCGTCCGCGTCGATCGCCTCGGGACATCAATCGTCGCCCGCGTAATCGGCCTCGACGCCCATCGAGCGAAGACGCCGGGCCACCTCCATCCACGCGCGGGCTTGGTGGTACGCATCCTTCCACTCGTGACCTTTGCGGAGGCTGAGCGCGCGTCCGTCCCGCCACGTCACGGCCTCGAACCAGTCGCCGGCCTCGTGGTCGATCTGGTACCGCCACACCCACTCAACCTGCTTCTCGAACGCGGCCAGATACGTCGCGTGGCCCGTCCAGCGATACATCTCGACCGCGGCCACGAGCAGCTCCGCCTGCGGCCACCACAGCTTGGTCAGGCGCGCCCGGTTCAAGTAGACCGCCGCGGTCACCGCGCCGATGGGCGGTCCGTACAGTGCGAGACCGCCGCGCGCGTGATCGAATCCGTAGGCGAGCGCGTGGTCAACTAATCCTTGCACGCCCTCGCGCATCTGCGACCGCGGCCGCCGCAGAACATCCGCGGCGTCGAGCATCAACCACGCCAGTTCGACGTCGTGACCGTAATTGACGCGGCGCCGGTGGCGCCAATCGCCGGCGGGTCGCCACGACCGATCGAACAGGTCGGGGGCGTACCGGTCGCGCCGGTCCACCACCCGCGTGAGCAGGATGTCGAGCACCGCCGCAAGAGCCGCGCGGACGTCCCGCGCGGTCGACGCCCGGGCGAGCGTGACGAGCGGCTCCAACAGGTGTAGGTGGGTGTCGAGCGTTTTCCGGGCGCCAAACTCGCCCGGCGCAGGCGTCCAATCGCGTAGGAACTCTTCGCGGAATCCGAGGTCTCCGTCACGCGCGCGCCGGAGAAGCAGGTCGAAGGTCCGCTCCGCCCACGCCAGGGCGACGGGATCATCGGCGGCCGCCGCGTACTCGGCCAGCGCATAGATCGCGAACCCCTGTCCGTAGACGCGCTTGCGCGTGTCGAGCGGCGCGCCGTCGCGTCCGACGACCCAAAAGAATCCGCCGTGCTCGGCGTCCCACATCTTCTCGAGCATGAAGTCGGCGCCGCGCCGCGCGACATCAAGGTAGCCGTCCCGGGTGAGCCCGTACCGGTGGGCCGCGGCGAACGTCCAGACCAGGCGCGCCTGCATCACGAGAAACTTGTCCGTGACGCCGGACCACCGGCCATGACGATCGAGATGCGTCACAAATCCGCCGCGGTCGGTGTCTTCGGCGCGACGCCAAAACGGCAGGATGTTGTCCGCGAGATCGCGCTCCGCGCGGGAAAGAACCGAGGCCAACCGGCCGGCGGCGCGCGGGATAGGACCGCGGCGGCCGTCGCGGCCGGGCCGCGCGTGGCCCAGACGGCTCGCCACGCCGTGCAGCTCCTGAACGACCTGGAGCCCGATGTCGCGCGCGCGATACACTGCTCGATGCAAGTCCCCCACGCCCTCTGTAGCGTGCGCCGTGATGCCGCCGGGGTGAACTGACCGTTCGCACGGTCCGGCGCGGGCGTGAGATTGACGAACAGGTGGTCCCCGGGCACCCTCTCCGAACGCGCCGCGCAAGATCCACCGCTGATGCCCCTACGGCGGAACCGTGGATCATGGAACGACACAGGCTTATGCGCCACAATGCAGGGACTTCCAACCGTCCGCAGAAGCGTGGGGCGCCATGTGGCGGGTATTGCACGTCGCGTCCCCCGGCCCACCGTGACGCGGGCGCTCGATCGCACGCGCGACGCGGTGCTCATCGGGGCGTGCTTCGGTCTCACCGCCGGGGGACATCGCTGAAACGCGTGGCCTCCCCCGAGAACGGCAGGACGATGCGGCGGCGCGCGCGACCGCAAGCGTACATCGAGCCGTGGTACTTCGCGTACGCGCTGCTCGGCGTCACGGTCGTCGGCGGGATCCCGATCCTGTTTCCGTTGAAGGCCGCCTTGGCCGGATCGCCGAGCTCCATCGGCTCGTCACGGGCGCCTTCAACCTGGGAAGACAGCCGTCACGACTGGGCGGGGGCGGCCGTGCCGTCGCCGCGTCTTATCCGCGCTGCCCCCCGAGCCGCGGATCGAGCCGCTCCGCCAGCGCTTCCCCCAGCACGTTAAGCGCGATCACGGTCAGCGACAGCGCCGCGGCCGGCACGATCACCAGATACGGATGGCTCTGCAGAAATTGGAACGACTCGTTGATCATGAGCCCCCAACTCGGGCGCGGGGGCTGGACGCCGATGCCGATGAAGCTCAGCGTCGCCTCCGTTAGCACGAGCGCGCTCACGTCGAGCGTCGCCCGCGCCGCCACGAGATGCATGGCGTTGGGCACGAGGTGGCGCCGGAACAGCCGGCCCGGGCCGGCGCCGATCGCGCGCGCCGCCTCGATGTACTCGCGCTCCCGCAGCGCGACGACCTCGCTGCGCACGGTCCGTGCCATCGCCGGCCAGGCGGTCATCGTGAGCGCGGCGACGATGTTGACGAGGCTCGGACCGAAGATGCCGGTCACGAGGACCGCGAGCAGCAGCGATGGAAAGGCGATCAGCAGGTCGACGACGCGCATCAGCGCCGCGTCCGCGGCGCCGCCGTAGAAGCCGGCGAGGGTCCCCCACGCCACGCCGATGACCGATTCCGCGGTCACCGCCGCAAATCCGACGGTCAGCGAGATCCGCGCCCCGTGCAGCACACGCGTCAAGAGGTCCCGGCCGTACTGGTCGGTGCCCAGCCAATGGAGGCGCTCCGGCCCCTGCAGCGCGTGGTCGAGGTCCTGGCGATCATACGGATAGGGCGCGAGCCACGGCGCCCCGGCGGCCAGGACCACGAGGAGCGCGAGAAACGCGGCCGCCGCGGCGGCCGGCCATTCCCGCCGCGCCCACCGCGGCAGCGCCGCGGGACCGCGCGCGGCGACGCCCCGCGGCAGGACCGGCTCAGTAGCGAATGCGGGGGTTAAGGGCCGCATAGGACACGTCGACCGCGAGGTTGACGAACGTGAAGATCGCCGTGTACACCAGCACCGCGGTTTGAATGACCGAGTAGTCGCGCTGCAGAATCGCGTCGACGGCCACCCGCGCCATGCCGGGAATGTTGAAGATGACTTCGACGACGAACGCGCCGGTGATCGCGTAGCCGAAGGCCATGCCGATGGTCGTCACGATGGGCAACGCCGCGTTGCGCAGCACGTGCCGCGCCAGGATCGCGCTGCGGCGCAGCCCCTTGCTGCGCGCGGTGCGGACGTAGTCTTCCGCCAGCGCCCGGCGCACGCTGGCGCGGCTGATCCGCGTGACGTACGCGAGCGGCGCCGCGGCCAGCACCGCGACGGGCAGGACGTAGTCGGACGGATGTCCCCACCCCGCGACCGGGAACAGGCGCCACCGCAGCGCGAAGAGCAGCACGAGCACCGCGGCCACGACGAAGCTCGGGACCGAGAGACCCGCGATCACGCCTAACTGGATCAGGCGATCCGCGGCGGAGCGTTCGAACACCGCCGCGCAGACGCCGAGCGCCGTGCCGGCGAGCGCGGCCGCGGCCACGGCCAGCGCCGCAAGCCGGAGACTCACCGGCAGCGTTTGGCGCACGATCTCCGCGACCGGCCGCGCCGGGTTGACGTACGACGCGCCGAAGTCGAAGCGGGCCGCCCGGCCTATGTACCCGGCGAATTGGGCCGCGAGCGGGCGGTCGAGCCCGAGCTCGTGCCGCAGGTGCGCCGCGCCCTCGGGCGTGTAGTGGTCGGCGAGCAGCACCTGCACGGGGTCGCCGGGCGCGTAGTGCCCGGCCAGAAAGATGAGGAGGGCCGTCCCCAGCAGGAGCGGCGCCGTGAGCGCGACGCGATACGCAAGATACCGGAGCACCCGGGGACGGCCGCCCCCTACTTCTGAATGCTGACCGTGTTGAACTTCAAGAAGCCGGAGAGCGCCGCGGTCGTCCGCAGGCCGTGGACGTACGGCTTCTTCAACAGCGCGAACTGCGTGAAGACGATCGGGATCATCGCCCCGTCCTCCACCGCCAGCGCCTCGGCCTTGTGGTACAGGGCCGTGCGCGCCGACTCGGTCGCCGCCGCGTTGGCCTGGTCGACCAGCTTGTCGAACTCCGGATTCGCGTAGCTCACGCGATCGAGCGGCGACTTGCTGTAGAGCAACAGGTCGAGGTAGTCGCTGTAGTCGAGGTAATCCGCGGCCCAGCCGGTCATGAACGCCGGAAACACGGTGCGCCGGTTCATGCCCTGCTGGAAGGCGGCGAATTCCTGCCGCTGCAGCCGCACGTCAACGCCGAGGTTGTCCTTCAGCATCGCCGCGGCCGCCTCGGCGGCCATCTCGTAATCCTGGGCGATGGGGTTCATCGCCATCGTGAGCGGCGGGAGTTTGCCGGCCACCCCGGCCTCCTCGAGCAGCTTCTTCGCCTGCGCCGGGTCGTACGGCAGGCCCTTGTAGCCGGCGTAGAAGCCGGGGATGCCGGGCGGCACGATCGACGCGGCCGGCTGGTAGAAGCCGAAGAACACCGTCCGCGCGATCTTCGCCTTGTCGATGGCCAGCGCGAACGCGCGCCGCACGCGCGCGTCCTTGAACGGCTCGTACACGCGCGGGTTCGGACCGAGCCAGATGATCTGCGCCCGCGGGAACACGATCAGCTCCTTGCCCATCACCGGGTCCGCCTTGATGCGCGCGAAGTCGGAGAGCGGCACGGCCACGAGGTCGAGCTGGCCGGCCTGGTACTCTGCGAGGCGCGTCTGGGCCTCGGTGACGATCGGCAGCTCCACGCGCGCGATCTTAGGGGCGCCGGCGAAATACCGCGGCTCGGCGGCGAGCGTCACGTGGTCGTTGTGCACCCACTCCCGCATCGTGAACGGACCCGACCCCGCGTCGCGCGCCGCGAACCACGTCCGGCCGCCGCGCTCCACGACGTCGCGGTCGAGGACGACCGCCGCGTAGTACGCGAGACGGTTCAGGAAGCCGCCGCGCGAGTTGGGGTTCAGGACGATCTGCAGGGTCGACGGATCGACGGCCTTGACGCCGGCGATCCCGCCGCCGGCCTTCTGCTGCGCGTCGTATCCCGCGATCGGGCCGGCCACCACGTCGCCCACCGAGGTCTTGATCGCCGGATCGCCCATGCGGTCGAACGACCATTTCCAGTCCGCCGCCGTGACCTTGCGCCCGCTGTGGAAGTACACGTTGTCGCGCAGGTGGAAGGTGTAGACGAGGCCATCCGGCGACACGTCCCAGCTCTTCGCGGCCTCGGGCACCAGGCGCCCGGCGCTGTCCAACCCCACCAGCGTGTTGTACATCAGCAGCGTGAGATCGCCCGACGAAAAGTCGGTCGCGAAGTACGGATCGGCCGTCGGCGGCTCGCCGCCGAGCGGCGTTCGGAACACCGCCGCGGCCTGGCCCGTCGCGGGCGCGGGGGCCCAGCCGCCGGCGAGCGCGCCCAAGAGCGCCGCCGCGACCACCAGCGCGGTGACTCGATACACGGACATCCCCTCCCCCCTGCGATTCATGACGAGCGCGCGCCGGGCGTCGCCGCCGCCCGCTCGCCGTGGTGCACGGTCTTCAAGTAGTCGAGCACGCCGGCCACCGGCACGACGTCGCCGTACTTCATGTGCAGGTCGAACAGCGTCACCTTGTGCGAGGTCATCCCGCGGTCGCACACCGCCTCTTCCGGCACGATCACCCGGAAGTTGTAGTTGAAGGCGTCCAGGACGGTGTCGCGGACGCAGCCGCTCGTGACCGTGCCGGTGACGATCACCGTGTCCACGTTGTGGAAGATGAGGTAGCTGACGAGATCGGTCCCGAAGAACGCGCTCGGCGCGGTCTTCACGACCACCGACTCGGTCGGTCGCGGCGCGAGTTCGGGCACGATCTCGTACGCGGCCGGGTCGGCCATGACCGGCCGCGCGTCCGCGGCCGCGGTCTTCCAGCGGCCGCGCTCGGCGGGAATCGTGCGCCGCCGCGCCTTCGAAAAGAACACCGGGCACTCCGCCTCGCGCGCCGCCGCGAGCAGCGCCTGAATGGCCCGCACGGTCGCCGGCGCGGAGGGGCTGCTGTACGGATATGCGGGATCGACGAAGGCGCGGTACATGTCGACGACGAGGAGCGCCGGCCGCCGGCCGTAGCCGACTATCCCGCCCCAGCCGCCGCGTTCGTACAGCGCCTGCTCCTCCTTCGGCACCACGTCATCCCAGATCGCCACGGCTCACCTCCCATCGCTCGAGGAGCGGATGCGCCACGCCGGCGCCGGCGGCCAGCCCGCCGATCTCCGCCCACAACTCCGCCGGCACCATCAGACCCCGCTCGGCGCTGCGGCGCTTCCGCGCCGCGCTGCCTTCGCCCGGCAGGCGAATCGCGTCCACGCCCGCGCGCCGCGGACCCGACGTGATCTCCCGGGCCAGCCCGGCGAGGCTGCGCTCGTACGTCTCCCTTGGCAGAAAGGCCTCCACGCTGATCGCGCCGGCGAAGTTCGCCGACGAGGCCGGGGGCCAGATCCCCGCCAGCACGCCGCAGAGGATCTCGAGCGCCACGGCGAGCGCGTACCCCTTGTGGCCGCCGAGCGGCGCCAGCGTCCCGTGCGGCGGCAGGGCCTGATGCGGATCCCGCGTCGGGTTGCCCGCCGCATTAAAGGCCCACCCCTCGGGCAGGTGCGCGCCGGTCTTCTGCGCCAGCAGCACGTTGCCGCGGGCGCCCTGGGTCGTCGAGATGTCCACCACGACCGGCGGGCCGGCGCGGCGGGGGAACCCGATCGCGAGCGGGTTGGTCCCAAAGACCGGCTGCGTCCCGCCCCACGGCGCCACCCACGACGACGCCGGGTTGCCGGCGCACGCGATGAGGCCGATCATGCCCGACGCCGCGGCCGCCTCGACGTAGGCCCCGAGGCGGCCCATGTGGTTCGTGTTGCGCACGACGGCGAGGCACACGCCCGTGCGCGACGCGCGGTCGACGCAGCGGGCCATCGCCTCCGTGGCCGCGACGTGGCCCCAGCCGTTGTGCGCATCGAGGACGAGGACGGCATCTCCGTCGCGCTCCACCGTCACGGACGTGGGCGACGCGATCGCGCCGCGGCGCGCCCAGCCGAGATAGGCAGACAGGCGCACGAGACCCTGGGAGCGGCAGTCTCGCTCCTCGGCGTCGACCACGTGGGCGGCGACGAGCGCGGCGTCGGCCTCCACGACGCCGGCCGACGCCAGCAGCGCGCGGACGAGGTCTGTCAGCTCCGCCGCGGGGATCGGGCCGACCTCAGCCACGGCCTACCACCAGCGGACCGGGCACCGGTTGAGACGCTCGACGCCCGAAGCGGTGACGACCCAGTCGTCCTCCCAGCATGCGGTACCGAAGTCCCGCCGGACCAGCATCGGCTCGAACGCGAACACCATATGCTGCTCGAGCCGCGCCGGGTTGCCGGGCGCAAACGCGGGGAGATCCTGGACGGCGGCGCCGATCCCGTGACCCCGGAAGTATAGGTAGTCGGCGTAGCCGGCCCGCTCGGCCAGGGCGGCCGCAATCTTCGCGAGATCGGCGATGACCGCGCCGGGGCGCGCCGCGGCCATGACCTCCTCGACGATGCCGATCTGGGTCTCCATGAACCGCCGCTGCTCGGCCGTGGGCTCGCCACAGACCCGCTGGCGCGACGCGTCGCTGTGGTAGCCCATGTAGCGGGCGCCGAGATCGAGATACACCATGTCGCCCGACCGGACGCGGTAGGCCGTCGGCGCCATGTGCTTGAAGCCGGCCCGGGCGCCGGCGCAGACGGAAATCGCGAAGGCCGGGTGCTCGGCGCCCGCGCTGAACATCGCGCGGTTGGCCTCGCCGGCCAGCTCGAACTCGGTGACGCCGGGCCGCACCGCCTCCATCGCGGCCTGGAGCGCGGCGTCGGCGAGCGCGCAGGCCCGGCGGAGTACCTCGATCTCGCGGTCGCTCTTGATCGCGCGGATCTCGCGCAGGAAAGGACCCGTCTCCACGACCCGGGCGGCGGGGAAGGTCTCCCTGAGGAAGCGCACCACGGCCTCGGCCGGTTCGCCCGCGACCCCGATCGTGCCCCGCGCGCACCCGCGCTCGGTGATGAAGTCCTCCATGTGATCGAAGACGGTGGCGGGACCGTCCCGCCCGGCGGCGGCGCCGGTGACCGTCCGCGGCGCCGCGGCGCAGCGCACGTCTTCGATCCAGCAGTCCTGGATGCCGGAATGCATCGGCTCGCCGTGCATCACGGCGTTCGTCGTAAAGCCCGGCGCGCCGTCGCGCGGCACCACCACCATGCTGTCGCCGCCGTAAAAATCCTCGAAGTTCGTCAGATACCGGATGTTGGTGGCGTCGGTCCGGTTGCCGAGCACGACGAGGCAGTCGAGATCGCGCGCCGCCATCGCCGCGATGAGGCGGCGCAGGCGCTCACGGTATTCCTCGAGCGGAAACGGCAGGTTCATCCAGGGCTTGCGGTCCGCGTACGAGTACGGCACGCGGCCCCAGCCGTACGGCATCGCCGGACGGCCTTTCGCGCTCAGGGCCGGCTCCGTTCCGAGGAACCCGCGTCCGCGGCGCCGTCCGGCGGCGGCAGGGTCCCCTTCAGTCCCGTGCCGGTCAGCGCGACGACGGTTGTCTCGCCGCCCGCGATCGCCCCGTCGCGGAGCAGCCGCTCGGCGGCGGCCGCCGCCGCTGCCGCGGTGGGCTCGACGAACAGGCCGCGCCCGGCCAGCGCAAACCACCCGTCGTAGATGTCGTTCTCGGTCACGGTGACGATGTCGCCGCCGCTCTCCCGCACGGCCGCGAGGATCTGCCGGTCGCGCGGCGGACGCTCGATACGGATGCCTTCCGCCATGCTGTCGCTCAACGGAAACTCGACGCCCTCGGTGCTGTCCCGTCCGGCGCGCAGGGCGTAGTGCAGGGGCGCGCAGTTGGCGCCCTGGACCCCGAAGAGCCGCGGCAGGCGCTCGATCAAACCGGCGGCCCGCAGGGCGCGGAACCCGAGGGCCGCGCCGAGCAGGAGGGTGCCGGCGCCGACGGGGACCACGACGTTGGCCGGCGCGCCGCGGCCGAGCTGCTCCCAGATCTCGAACGCGAACGTCTGCGTGCCGGCGAGAAAGTACGATGACCACAGATGGCTCGCGTAGAACGCGCCGTCCGCAGCCGCCTCCGCGGCGCGCGAGACGTCGGCGCGCGTCCCCTCGATCAGCACGAGGCGTGCCCCGTAACTCCGGATCTGGCGAGTCTTCGCCGGCGAGGTGGCGGCGGGAATGTAGAGATCGCACGTGATGCCCGCGGCGGAAAAGTAGGCCGCCATCGAGGCGCCCGCGTTGCCGGACGAATCCTCGACGGCGCGCCGCACGCCAAGCGCCCCAAGACAGCTGACGAGCACCGTCGAGCCTCGATCCTTGAAGGAGCTGGTCGGCGAGAGAAACTCGAGCTTGTACTTCAGCATGGTGCCCCGCCGGGCGTCGATGAGCGGCGAACCTCCCTCGCCGAGCGTGACGACCGATTCCTCGGGCAGGGGTGGGAGCGCCTCGCGGTACCGCCACACGCCCGGGGCACGGCTCGCGAGCGCCTCGCCGCGGAAGTCCGCCCGCGCCGGCGGCAGATCGAGCGGCCCGCCGCAGTCGCAGCGCCACCGTTCGCGCGACGGCGCGTGGACGCGACCGCAGACGCTGCAGCGCAGCTCCGGCAGTGCCGTCGTCGGGCGCGCGGGCTGAAGTTTGGCCATGCCGAACAGGTCACGCTCCCGTCCGCCGCGGCTTCCCGGATGCGACGCGTCGATTAGCAAACTGCAAACAGATTCGCGTAGCGCGAATCACCCGAAGACGATACGACCCGGCGGACGTGAATTCCTGCGTGTCGGACCGGTTAGCGGGACGGCCGCCCGCGGCGCCGAACCCGCCGTCCGGTCGGTCGCCGCAGCTTGCGATACAGCGTGGCAAGGCTGATGCCGAGCTCGCGGGCCGCGCGGCGTTTGCCGGTCCCCGACGTGCCGTGGCGGCCGAGCGCCTCCTCGATCAGCTGGCGCTCGGCCTCGGCGAGCGTGGGCCGCGCCGGACGAACGGCGGTGACGCCGGCCCGCGGATCGTGCAGCAAAACGAGCGTCCCCAGGATGCGGCCGCCGGCCCGCAGGGGAACCCGCGTTTCGAAGAACCGGAAACGATGCCCGCTCCGCTCGAACACGACCTCTCGCAACCGCCGGTCTCCCTCCGCACCGGAGCGCGGTCCGTACCAGTGGCCGAAGAGCTGCCCGGTCAAGTCCGTTTCCACTCGCAGCATGGCGAGCGCCGCGCGATTGCAGTAGAGCACCACGCCGTCCGAGCCGACCGCGACCACGCCGTCCGGCATCGAGTCCAGCACCGCCTCGCGGCAGCGATCCGAGCGCTCCTCGGCCGGCGTCCCGCGCCATCCCGCGGCGCGCAGCGGTTCCGCGAGCGCCGCGACGAGGTCCGTCACGGACTCGGGATGGGCGCGGAGCGACGCCGCCTGGCCCGCCAGCAGCGGCAGCACACCGATCGCCCCCGCAGCCTCCTCCCCCGCCGCCATCACCGGATACGCTAGCAGCGGACCGTTACAGGGCGCCGTGTCGCTCCACGCGGGCAATCCGGTCCGCATGCACGCCCGGTAGAGCGACGGCTCCGGCCACGCGGCCAGCCGGCTCGCGGGGACGCCGGAGACCGCGAGCCGCACGAGACGACGGTCGACGACTTCGACGCCGGCGTGGAGGGCCGCGGCCAGCGCGTCCGCGACACGCCGGGCCGCCTCCGCGGCGGCGGGGGACCGGCTCACCACTCCACGAGCCTGTAGTGCTCGCGGGACCAGCGTACGAGCTGTCCGCCCTGGCGGGCACGAATCGCCGCGAACACGGCGTCGCCTTCCTGCAGCGCGCGGATCCGCTCGCGCTCGCGGAGATCCGCGTACGTGCATTCCCAGATCACATCGGCGGCGTCGCCCTGGTCGAGTCCGGCATCTCGCCCGGCCGGCACCCAGATCCTACCGGCCGGCACGCCGAGTTCGGCCAGACGACGCGACGCTTCGATTCGGGTCTCGAGCACCCGCTCGCCCAGGCCCGGCTTCGCCGCGTACCGTTGATGCACGAGAATCATGCGTCTCCTCCGTCCCTTCCATCACGGCGCATCCGCGTGGAACGTCGCGCCGTGGCTACCACACGCGTAGCGGACAGCTCGAGAGCGCTTCCGCGCCCGACGGGGTGATGAGCACCGTCTCTTCGATGCACGCCGTGCCGAAGTTCATCCGGACGAGCATCGGCTCCAGCGCAAAGATGTTGCCGGGCTCGAGGACCGCGGTCGTCGCCGGCCGCAGCGATGGCCGCTCGAACAACGAGCAGCCGAGGCCGTGGCCGAATCCCTTCGGCATGTAGTCCGCCTCGTAGCCGGCGTCCGCGGCGATCCGGCGGGCGGTCGCGATGAGGTCCTGGACGGGCACGCCGGGCGCCGCCTTCGCGAGCACGGCCTCGAACATGGCCAGCCCCGTGTCGAGGAAGCGGCGCTGCTCCGCGCTCGGCGTCCCCACGACCGTGCTGCGGGAGACGTCCGCGCAGTACCCGTGGTAGACCGCCGCCATGTCGAGGAACACCATGTCGCCCGGCTCCACGGCGCGGTCGGACGGCGCGGAGTGCTTGAGCCCGGCCCACGGCCCGGTCGCGACCGCGCTGTCGAAGGCCAGCGCGTCGGCGCCCTCGGCGAAGGCGACCGCGTGCGCGCGCGCCGCGACGTCGTGCCCCCGCGCGCCCGGAACGAGCGCCCGTAGCGCCTCCTCGTGCATCAAGCCCGAGATGCGGGCGGCGCGCCGCATCACCTCGATCTCAAGCGGCGACTTCACGGCGCGCACGTCCAGCATTAGATCGTCGGCGGGAACCCACGTGGCGCGGGGCAGGTGCTCCTGGAGCGCGACCATCAGATGGTGGGGCGCGATCGCGGTGCCGGCGACGCCGATCCGCTCCGCCGACGCCCCGGCCTCCCGAATGCGGTCGACCGTATGGCCGGCCACGCTGGTCTCGGGTGTGCGCGCAAACCCGGGCCGCTCCGCCGGGCGGACATCCGCAAGCCACGTCGTCCAAATCGACGTATGCATCGGCTCGCCGTGCATGAGCCAGTTCGTCGCCATCATAGGCGCGCCGTCGGCGGGGACGACGACGACGGTGTCGCCGGCGCTCGTCTCGAAGTTGACGAGGTACCGGGCATGGCCGGGATCCGCGCCGTTCGAGTACGCGAGGAGCGCCGCGAGCCCCTCGGCCCGAAGACGCGCCTGCACCGCGGCGATGCGCCGCTCGTACTCGGCCTCGGGAAACGGCAGCGCGCGCCACGCCCGCCGAGCGGCGAGATCGTACGGCACCTTCGCCTGGTAGATCATCACGGAAGCCCTCCTACGCGCCTGAGGCGTCAAACGGCGTGCGAACACCGGCTGATCAATTACGGGACGAGCGATGCCGCCAATTCGTCGACCCGCGGGAGGTCCGGCAGCGACACCAGCAGTGTCAGCGCGCGCTCGGCTTGGTCCTTGGACAACGCCCGGCGGGCGCAGTCGCGGAACTTTTCATGTAACTCCGCGCGGCTCAACGGATTCTGGGGCGCGCCCCGCGGATAGTCGACGCGCCGCTCCAAGACCGATCCGGTTCGAAGGTGCAGCCGTACCACGACGTGGCCTTCCTCGATCGCGTTGAACTCCACGCGGATGGCCGGGTCTTCGGCCGGGGACACGGCTCGAAGGAGTGCCTGCGCCTCGGGCCGCCTCACCATCTCGTCGGTAAACGTATCCAGCCCCACCCTCCGGTCCAGGATAGCCGCGGCTACGACGTACGGCAGGCTGAATTTTCCCTCCAACCCCGTCTGCGGCTGGGCTCGGGTGACGGCGGCCAAACCGCCGGGCGGGACGATGACGTCGATCGATTCGATGTCCCTCGCCGCGATCTCGTGGTGCCGAACGAGCTCGAGGATGCCGTCCGCGGCTCGATGGGTCGCGTAGCAACAAGGGTAGCGCTTCACATTCATCCCGGGTGATACGACATCGAACGGGTTTCCGAGGGCTTCGCGGACCCGCTCGATCCGCGCCTCCCCGTACGAAAAGATGGCGAAGTACCCGAGCGGCGCCTCGAGAATCGCCGGATCGCCGGTCATGCCCTTCTGCGCCAGCCGCGCCGCGAGGACGCCGCAACGGGCTGCGTGTCCCGGATGGAACGGCTTCGTCATCGTCCCGAAGTTCTGCCGGCTGCCGGACGCCTCAGAAGCCGCGATGGCGAGCGCATACCGGAGCCCCTCCGGCTCCAGCAGAAGGAGCTTGCCGGCCGCGACCGCCGCGCCGAGCGTGCCGAGCGTCGACGTCGCGTGCCATCCGGTCCGGTAATGCGCGAACCCCATGGCGCGGCCCAGTTTGGCCATTACCTCGACGCCCGCGACGTACGCTTCGATCAGGCTGCGGCCGGTCGCACCCGCCCCTTGCGCCACGGCGAACGCGGCGGGGAAAACGACGACGCTGGAATGCGCAATCGCCGATTGATTGACGTCGTCGTAGTCGAGGGCGTGCCCGCTCACGCCGTTGACGAGCGCAGCGCCCTCCATGGACGTGCGCAGCCGCCCGCCGAGCCGGTCCGCAACCGGACGCGCGCCGTCCTCGGCCAGCGTCTCCGCAACGATCCGCGTCACCGGTTCTGAGGCCCCAGCCAAAATGGCCGCGACGGTGTCGATGATCGCGGACGTGGCCGCATCCATCAACACTTGGGGGGCGCCGTCGACTGACATCCGCGCGACCCAATCCGCCACGTCCTGCGTCAGTCCCATTATGTCCTCCTAATGGTAATCGACAATCTCAACGTCGTACGCATCCCCATCACGCCACACAAAGCAGATGCGCGTCCACATCAACAAACACACGCACGAGGTAGACTTTACCTTCCTGCGTCATTCGAGAATGCACTACGAGGTCTGCCGCAGCAGGACACCGTCCCGCATCCGCGCCGCCGGTTTGCCATCAGCCACACAGCAAACGGCCCCATCCCAGGAGCGGCCGGCGGACCCCCACCAGATCTAGCCCCTTCCATACCGCGAGGATCGTGCTATCAAAAACCGGTAGCCGCGTCCGCTCCTCGAGTTCCTGGACCAGCGGTGCGGCGGGGAAGTTGGTGCAGACGATGCTGATCGCCTGTGCCTCCGGGACCGCAACAGCCGCCACCAACGCCTGAATCTCTGAGGGTCGCACCTCGTTGAACCCAAAGTTGTCCGTAATTCCAAGGTGTGCTTCGCGAACGCACACGAACCCCTCCCGTGCGTACGTGTTCACAATTCTGACAGTCACATCTTCCGTGTACGGGACGGCCAACGCGTATCGGACCACGCGGTATCGATGAAACGCCTCGACCTGTGCCAAGCTCGACGTGGTCGCAGGGATACCGGTGACCTCCCGGATTCGTCGGCACAACTCCCGGTCGGCGTCGAGCCCTAACCATGCTCCCGACGTTCCACTCCACACGATGGCATGAACACGGGCGTCGGCCAAAAGACGCGCCGCGACCAGCATCGGCTCAAGGTCGAACTGCTCTATGGCGTTGGCCGCGAGCGAAATGCGCGTGACGGGAAACCGTGCGAAGTGGACCGACACGTCGGGGATGTCTCCGACGATAGCGCACGTCACTGGCTCAAGGCAGGTGTTGGAAGACGGCGTCAGCATTCCCAATCGGTGTCGTGCGACGATAGGAGATCCCTCCCCGCGCCTACAAGCGTTCGACGTCAACAATCGGCGACGTCCATTCCTCCTCTAACCTTGGGCGGAGGTGCTCAACGATGAGGACGTCGACCCTTCACGAGGTCAAGTGTCTGAGTTCCTGTAAAAGTTGACGGGCTGGGCGCCGTGCATGCTATGCCACCATCCTGTTCTTGGAGCGTTTGGTGATGGGACGTTTCATCAGCATC
>JAJPJL010000012.1 GCA_021324255.1 Bacillota bacterium | reverse complement strand
TGCCCAGCATCAGCCTCCAGCAGCACTTCTCCACGGAGGACGCGGCGCCGCAGTACAGCGCGCGCGTCCAGTCGAGCGTCGTGCTCAAGGAAGACGAGCTCGTGGACACCGACCGTCCTCGCAAGATCGCCGCCGCCGTCGCGGCCATGCTCAACGCGCTGCAGTCCCTGCGGCTGCCGGCGGAGGGCGCGCCGTTGCCCTTGTCGGAGGAATAGCGGCCCGGTCCGTGCGCGACGCCGGCGAGGCGTGCGACAGCGCCTTCATGCGGTGCGCGCTCGCCGAAGCGGAGATCGCCGCCACGCTCGGTGACGTGCCGATCGGCGCCGTGGTCGTGCGTGAGGGGCGTGTGCTCGCGCGCGGCCGTAACCGGCGGGAGACCGATCGCGATCCCCTGGCGCACGCCGAGTTGCTCGCGCTGCGCGAGGCGGCCCGCCACCTCGGCGCCTGGCGGCTCGCCGGGTGCACGCTGTACGTCACGCTCGAGCCGTGCGCCATGTGCGCGGGCGCGATGATGCAGGCCAGGCTGCCGCGGCTCGTCTACGGCGCGGCGGATCTCAAGGCGGGCGCGGCCGGCGGCGTCGTGGACCTGCTCCGGGACGGGCGGTTTCCGCACGCCACCGAGGTGACGGGGGGCGTGTGCGCGGAGGAGTGCGGGGCGCTGCTGCGGCGGTTCTTCGAGGCGCTGCGGGCGCGCGGCGCCCGCTGGTGATCGGTGGCAGACGCGCGTGGATCGTACAAGGGCGCCGGGCTGCGGCGCGGGCACCGGGGGTGATCGGTGGCGTTACTGCTCCGTGAGTCGCACCTCCGTGAGTTGCTGACCATGCGGCGGCTCATCCCGCTCATGGAGCGGACCTTGGCCGCGTTCAGCACGGGCGCCGCCGTGCAGCCGCTCCGGCCCGTGGTCCCCGTGGATCCCCACCGCGGGTTTCTCGCGGTGATGCCGGCCTATCTCGTGACGCAGGAGGCGCTCGGGCTCAAGGCGGTGAGCGTGTACCCCGACAACCCGTCGCGCGGCCTCCCGTCGCACCTGGCCACGATCCTCCTCATGGACGCCCAGACCGGGGTGTTGCTCGCCGTCATGGACGGGCGCCTCATCACGGAGATGCGCACGGCCGCGGTCTCGGCGGCGGTGACCGCGAAGCTCGCGGCCCGCCCGCCGCGCGCGGTGGCGTTGCTCGGCGCGGGGGTCCAGGCGCGCAGCCACCTCGAGGCGCTGCGCGAGGTCGCGGTCCCCCACGACGTGCGCGTGTGGAGCCGCACCCGCGACGGCGCGGAACGATTCGCGGCGGAGACGCGGGAGCGGCTCGGCCTGCACGTCACCGTCGCGGCGTCGCCCGCGGACGCGGTGCGCGGCGCCGACGTGGTCTGCACGGTCACGTCCAGCCGCACGCCCGTGCTGGAAGGGGCATGGCTGGAGCCCGGCCTCCACATCAACGCCGTGGGAGCGGCCCGGCCGGATTGGCAGGAGCTTGACGTCGCCGCGGTGTCACGCTCCCGCGTGTTCGTCGACGCCCGCGCCAGCGCGGTGGCCGAAGCAGGCGACTTGGTCGTCCCCCTGCAGGCCGGCGCGCTCACGGCCGCGCACATCCAGGCGGAGGTCGGCGAGGTGTTCGCGGGCCTGCACCCCGGGCGGACCGCCGCCGACGAGATCACGCTGTTCGAATCCGTCGGCCTCGCCGTGGAGGACGTGGCCACGGCGAAGCTCGCCTACGAGGACGCGCTGGCGCGCGGCATCGGCGGCGAGCTATCCCTGACCTGAGCGGCTACGTCGAGGTCTCGCCGAACCGCTTGATGTCCTCGGGGCCCGCGGCCGTCCGCACCGGCCCGGCGCCCTGCACCATCGTCCGGATCTGCTCGACGACGTCGGGGTTCGCGAGCGTCGTCACGTCGCCCGTCTCCATGTTGTTGGAGATGGCGGCGAGCACCCGGCGCATGATCTTCCCCGACCGCGTCTTCGGCATGTCCGGGACGATGCGCACGGTCTTCGGACGCGCGATCTTGCTGATCGTCGTTTCGATCGCGCGGACGACCTTGTCCCGGATCGCATCGCTCGGGTTGACCCCGGGGCGCAGCGAGACGTACACGTCCGGCACGCGGCCCTTGAGCTCGTCGACGACGGGGACGACCGCCGCCTCGGCGACCTCCGGCACGGTCAGACACGCGGACTCCAGTTCTTTGGTCCCCAGCCGGTGGCCGGCGACGTTGATCACGTCGTCCACGCGGCCGAGAATCCGATAGTAGCCGTCGGCCGCCTGCATCGCGCCGTCGCCCGCGAAGTATGGCCAGTCCCGCCAATCCTTGCTGTTCTTGTTCTTGCAGTACTTCGCGTAGTACTGCCGGACGTACCGGTCGCGGTCGCCCCAGATCGTCTGCATGATCCCGGGCCAGGGGTTGCGGATGCAGATGTTGCCGGCCTTGTTGGAGCCCGGCGGGATCTCGCGCCCGTCTTCGTCATAGATGACGGGGTAGATGCCGGGCATCGCCGGCCCGGCGCTGCCCGGCTTCATCGCGTCCAGCGCGGGCTTGGTGCTGCAGAGGAACCCGCCGTTTTCGGTCTGCCACCAGGTGTCCGTGATGACGGCCTCGCCGCGGCCCACGACCTCGTGGTACCAGATCCACGCTTCGGGCTCGATCGGCTCGCCCACCGTGGTCATGCACTTGAAGCGGTACCGGTACTTCCTCGGTTCCTCGGGCCCGACTTTCCGCAGCATGCGAATCGTCGTCGGCGACGTGTGGAAGATGTTGACGCCGAGGCGCTCGGCGATGCGCCACGGCCGGCCCGCGTCGGGGTAGGTCGGGACGCCCTCGTAGAGCACGCCCGTGGCCGCGAGGGCGAGCGGTCCGTACACGATGTAGGAGTGGCCGGTGATCCAGCCGATGTCGGCGAAGCACCAGTAGACGTCCGTCGGGTGGATGTCCTGGATATACTTCGACGTTCCCGCGACGTACGAGAGATAGCCGCCCGTGCCGTGCTGGCACCCCTTCGGCCGTCCCGTGGTGCCGCTCGTGTACATCAGGAAGAGCGGCGCGAGCGCGTCCATGGAGACCGGCTCCACGATCTTGCCCGCGTGCTGCGACACCAGCTCGTTCATCACGTAATCGCGGCCCGGGCGGAGCGGGGTGTCGGACGCCGGGCGGTCGCGGAACCGGCGCCAGATCAGGACCTTGTCGATCTGCTGGCCTTCCTGTTCGGCCGTGCGGACGGCGATGTCCGCCTGCGCCTTGTGATCGAGTACGTTGCCGTTCCGGTAGTACCCGTCCATGGTGACGAGGACCCGGCTCCCCGAGTCCGCCGCCCGGATGCCGCACGCCTCCCCGCTGAACCCGCCGAAGACGACCGAGTGGATCACGCCCAGCCGGGCGCAGGCCAGCATCGTCACCGGGAGCTCGGGCGTCATCGGCATGTGCAGCGTGACCCGGTCCCCGGCGCGGAGCCCGGCGACCTCGCGGAGCACCCACGCCACCTCGTTGACGCGCGTAAAGAGCTCCCGGTAGGTGATGACCTCATGCGGCGCGTCCTCCGGCTCGGGCACGAAGATGAAGGCCGCCTTGTTCCCGTACTGGGCCAGGTGACGGTCCACGCAGTTGAAGCACGCGTTCAACCGGCCGCCGACAAACCACTTCCAGAACGGCGCCTCGCTCGTGTCGAGCGTGGTGTGCCAGTATCGGTCCCACGTCAGCAGGTCGGCGTACTCGCGGAAGCATTCCGGAAACCGCTCCACGCTGAACCGTTCGTTCACCGCGGGGTCGGCGAGATTGGCTTGGGCGATGAACCGGGCCGGGGGGTGGTAGTACCGTTCTTCCTTCCAGTGCACCGCGATTTCGGCTTCGCTGACCTCGGTTGCGAGGCGCTTTCCCGGAGCCTGTGCCATGGGGTGCCTCCCTACGCCGCCGGCGGGGGTGGAATCGGCCGGGAGCCGCGCCGGCGGTCACTCGCGTGGATTGGACCGTGGTCTCGCCCGCGAGGGGTCCGCGCCACGGCTTCGATTTCTGCTTCTGGTCAGGCTCTAGGCATCCCTCCCGCGGGCCGCTACACCGAAAAGAGGCGCTGCTCCGGCAGGGTGAGCCGTTCGGCTCCGCCGGGCGTCACGGTGAACTCGTCTTCGATCCCGACCGCGCCGGCCCCCGGGAAGACGATCTTCGGCTCCACGCAGAACGTCATCCCCGGCTCGAGCGGCGCCGTGAACCCGTCGGCAAGCACGGGCCACTCGTCCAGCTCCAGGCCGACGCCGTGGCCGACGTACCGCGCGCGAAACGAGCCGGCGCCCATGAACGCCTCCGCGTATCCCAGCGCGTCCGCACGGCGCAGCGCCAGACGGTACAGCTCCTGAGGCGTCGCGCCGGGCCGGATCGCCGCCTGGACCTCGTGGAGGATATCCAACGCCGCTTCGTGCGCCCGGCGAAATTCGTTCGAAAGGCTGCCGATGACCAGCGTGCGGGTCTGATCGCAGATGTAGCCGTCCAGGGCGCCGACGTAGTCGACGATCACCGGTTCGCCCGCGGCGATGCGGCGGTGGCCTGCGCCGTAGGGCGCCGCGGCGCTCGGGCCTTCGCCGCCGAGCGGCAGGTCGGGAAAGCTCGGCACCGCCGCCGCGTCCCCGGAGAACACGTGTCCGTAATACGCCTCCTGGTTCCACGCGCGGGTCCGCACGATGCCCTGGTGGCCGCGGCGCCGGGCCGCGGCCTCGATGCCGGCCGCAAACTCGAGGTCGGTCATGCCCGCGCGCAGCGTCCGCACCGCGGTGTCCAGCATCTCGGCGGCCAGCGCGGCGGCGGCGCGAATGCGGGCAAGTTCGTAGGCCGACTTGACGGCTCGCACGGAGCGGACCGCGTGCGAGCCGTCGGCGATCACGGCCCCCTCGAGCGCCGCGCGAAACCGCTCGTAGACGGCCACGGGAAGCACGTCCAGTTCCAAGGCGACACGCTTCGGCGCGGCCCCGGTGGCGCCGCGGACGAGCGCGGCGAGGTCGCGCAGGCTGGGGAGCGGGACGATGCGCTCGAGCGCGCTCTCCCGGACCGCTCGCTCGAACACCCGCCGCACACCGTAGACGGGTTCACCGTCCGTGGGGATGACGAGCGCGCCGCTTTGCATGCTGCCGGCGAAATAGAACAAGTCCGCGTTCTGGGTGACGACCATCGCGTCGACGTCGAGCCGGGCGAGGTGCCGCTTGAGCGCGGTGGTGCGGCCGACGAGTTCGTCACGCGGGGTCGAGGGCACGGCGGTTCCTCCGGCGCCGAGGCGGTCGCCGTGGTTTAGTATAGCGCACGGGGTCGCGGGCGGCCCCGTTCCGAGATCCCCGCGCACGCCCGTTCGATCCGGCAGGCGGTTGCGCCGGAGGAAGTTCCGCGCCGTGGGCGAACGCCCTATACGTCACACACCACACGAACCGGCGCGGCTCGCCCAACACCATCACCGCAGTGTCTCGAGCGTCTGCGTCATCCAGCGCCGGCCAGTCGCGGGTGTGGATCACGTCGTGACCCCCGGGTGCGGACGCGATGGACGTTCCTCGCGATCCAGTGTTGGGCGGCCTCACCTCGAGTTTCCGGCGGCTGCGCGCATACGTGCGTGCCGGGCCCCGCCCGCGGCGGGATCCGGCACGCGTCATCACGGCGCGGCACACCGCGCCAAGGAGGGATGGACGGTGAACCGCACGGTCAAGGTTACCGTGAACGGCGTGACGCACACCCATGAAGTCGAGCCGCGCCTGCTCCTCGTTCACTACATCCGCGAGGTCTTGGGCCTCACGGGGACGCACATCGGATGCGACACGACGAGTTGTGGCGCGTGCACGATTCTGATGCACGGCAAGGCCGTGAAGTCGTGCACGCTGCTCGCCGTGCAGGCCGACGGCGCCGAGCTCACGACGGTCGAAGGCCTGGCCAAGGACGGGGAGCTCCACCCGATCCAGGAGGGATTTTGGGAGGAGCACGGGTTGCAGTGCGGCTTCTGCACACCGGGGATGATGCTGACCGCCGTGGACCTCCTCCGGCGGATCCCGAATCCCACGGAAGAGCAGATCCGGTGGGGCATCGAGGGCAACCTGTGCCGCTGCACGGGGTACCAGCACATCGTCAACGCCATCCAGTACGCGGCGAAGAAGCTTCGGGGTGA
>JAJPJL010000095.1 GCA_021324255.1 Bacillota bacterium | reverse complement strand
TTACACAGACCTTGGTGGTCCCGACATCCAGTCCCACCAGCGGTCCCCGTCTGGCCACACGATCCCTCCTCCGGCCACGCGTTACGGGGGCACTGGATATGGTGGTCGCGCGTCTATTCCACGATGCGGGGGCTTCTCCTGCCCCGTCTCCGGCATCACCACGACGCTGCCCGGAACGCGCAGATCGAGATAGCGCGCGCGAATACCGCGCGCCTGTATCGCCGCGAGCACGCGCGGCGCGAGCTCCAGCCGCTCGGCGAGACCCTGCGCGTCGCCGAGCTTCAGCCAGACGCCGTCCCGGGTCTCCAGCTCGACGTCGCCCGCGGTGTCCACGCGCGCGCCGATGACGATGGACCGCAGATCCGGAGGCAGGGCGGCGGCCGCGCTCACGCCGAAGCGCACCCGCGCCGACGGCACCGGGGTGCCGGGTTGGACCCACGGCAAGTGCAGGCGGTCCACGACGAGCGGCAGCGCCGGGCCGGGCGCGGCGGCGCGCGCGATCGCCACGCCGTCCGCACCGAGCAGCACGTACCCGTCGCCGGACGCGAGCGCCGCCACGGGCGCGCGCTCGCGGATCGTCACGGTGAGGCGGTGCGGAAACGCGAGGGCGACGGCGGCATCGGCGATGCGGGGATCCTCCCGCAGGCGGCGCCGGATCGCCGCGGCGTCGACCTGAAACGCGCTGTCCCCGGGACGGATGCCGATACGCCGGAGCACGTCGTCCGCGGTCAGATTCGCGGTGCCCCGCACCGTGACGCGGTCCAGGGCGAACAGCGCCGAACCTGGAAACGCGGCGACCGCGCAGAGCAGGCACGTGACCGCCAGAAAGCGCGTGAGACGCCGGAGCCGGTCCCCAAGGGGGTCCGGCGCCGGCTCGGCGCCGCGATCCGGGTGCGGCGGGGTCACGGTCGCAAGCCGCGTGACACCACCGGGGTCGGGGACCGGCCGCGGCCGCGCGTGGTCGCCCGTCATCGCGGCGAGAAATCCCCGAGCGGCTTCACCTCCAGCTCGAGGGCCGTGCCAAATGCCTCGCGCACGCGGTCCCGCACCCGCGCGATGAGATCGAGCACGTCCGAGGCGGTTGCGCGCCCCATGTTGAGAATGTAGTTGGCGTGACGCTCGCTGACCTGGGCGTCGCCGACCCGCAGCCGTTTGCCGCCCGCCGCGTCGATGAGGCGGCCGGCATGGTCGCCCGGGGGGTTGCGGAAGATGCAGCCGGAGCTCGGCGGGCCGAGCGGCTGCGTGTCGCTGCGATGCCGCAGCCACTCGTCGAGGCGGGCTGTGGCGGCGTCCGGGCGGTCCGCGCGGAGCTCCAGGTCCACGTCGAGCACGACCGCGGGCTCGTGCTGCAGGCGGCTCTCGCGGTACGCGTAGGCCATCTCGCCGCCGCGCCACGCCCGCTCGCCGTCCGGCGTCACGACGCGGACTCCGCGGACGATCTCGGCCATGCAGTGGCCGTGCGCGCCGGCGTTCATGACTACGGCGCCGCCGATGGATCCCGGCACGCCGCCGGCGAACTCCAAGCCGGCCAGCCCCCGCAGCGCGGCCTGCCGCGCCAGGTAGGGAACGCTGACGCCGCACTCGGCCGAGACCGTGGGGCCGTCGAAGCGCAGCCGGTCCTGCCCGCGCCCCGTCTTCAGGACGACGCCCCGCACGCCGCGATCGGCGACGAGCACGTTGCTGCCGCGGCCGAGCACGACAAACGGCTCCCCCGCGCGGTAGAGCCACGCGGCCGCCCGCCGCAGCTCGTCGAGCGTGCGCGGCAGCACGAGCACGTCGGCCGGGCCGCCGATCCGAAACGAGACGTGCCGGGCCAGCGGTGCGTCCCGATGGACGGCCCCCGGGCACAAGCGCTCGAGCGCAGCGGCGACCGTCTGGGTGCTAGCCACCCGCCACCCCCTGGCGCCGCAGGCGGGCGACGAGCTCGTCCGCCACGCGCCACACGTCGCCCGCCCCGATCGTGAGCACCAGGTCGCCCGGCCGAAGATCCGGCGCGAGCGCCTGGGCCACGCGGGCCGGATCGCCGATGAACCGCACGGGACGCCGCTCGGCGATCGCGCGCGCCACGATGCCCGCGTCGACCCCCGGAATCGGCGCCTCGTCCGCCGGGTAGATGTCGGTCACCACGACCTCGTCGGCGCAGTCGAACGCCGAGGCAAACTGTGTTCCGACCGTCTGCGTCCGGGTGTACCGGTGCGGTTGGAAGACCGCGATGATGCGGGCGTCCGGCCAGGACTCGCGCGCGCCCCGCAGAAGCGCCGTCACCTTGGTGGGGTTGTGGGCGTAGTCGTCCACGACGAGGATGCCGCCGACCTCGCCGCGCACCGTGAACCGCCGCTGCACGCCGCGAAACGACGCCAGGGCCTCCGCGCACACCGCAAACGGCACGCCGCACTCCACCCCGACCGCGAGCGCGCCCAGAGCGTTTTGCACGTTGTACCGGCCGGGGATGCCGAGGACGACGCGCCCCAGGGGCGTCCCGGCGCGGCGCGCCTCGAAGACCGTGCGGAACCCCGCCATGTCGAGCATGCGGGCGGTGTACGCGGCGCCGTCGTCGAGCCCGTAGGACACGGCCCGCGCGCGCGCGCGCTGCCGGAGCTCGCGGCCGGCGGGCGGATCGGTGCAGATCACGGCCAACCCGTCCGCGGGCAGCGCGTCGAGGAACGTCCGGAACGTCTGGAGCAGGCTCGCTTCGCTGCCGTAGTAGTCGAGATGGTCCGTCGCATCGAGGCTCGTCACGACCGCGACCTCCGGACGGATCCAGAGAAGCGAGCCGTCGCTCTCGTCGACCTCGGCGACGAGCTCCGGACCGGTCCCGACGCGCGCATTCCCGCCGAAGTCCGAGACTTCGCCGCCGATCAGCACGGTCGGGTCGCGGCCGGCGCGCTCGAGGATCAACGCCGCCATCGAGGTGGTCGTGGTCTTGCCGTGGGTGCCGGCGACGGCGATGCCGCGCGCGCCTTCCATTAAAGCGGCGAGCATCTGCGCCCGGTGCAGGATCGGGAGCCCTTGCGCGAGCGCCTCCCGGATCTCCACGTTCTCATCGGGCACGGCCCGGCTGATCACCACCACCTGGCCCGCCACGACGTGCTCCCGGGCGTGCCCGATCCGAATGCGCGCCCCCGCGGCTTCGAGACGCCGCGTCGCCTCGCTCTCGCGCAGGTCGGACCCCGACACGACGCAGCCCCGCGCCATCAACACCGACGCGATCGCGCTCATGCCGGCCCCGCCTATCCCGACGAAGTGCACCCGCGTCCCCGGCGTGATCACGCGAACGTCTCCCGCGCCACGCGGCGGCGCACCAGGCTCGACACCAGGGCGAGCACCCGTTCGGCCGCCTCCGGGCGCCCGAGCCCGCGCGCGCTCGCCGCCATGCGCGCCAGCCGGCCGGGGAAGTCGAGCATGGACGCGATCTCCCGCGCCAGGGTGTCGCCGTCGAGCTGAGCGTCGGGAATCACGGTGGCCGCGCCGGCCCGCACGAGCGGCTCCGCGTTTCGGGCCTGGTGATCGTCCGCCGCGTGCGGATACGGCACGAGGATGGCGGGCACGCCCGCCGCGGTGATCTCCGCGAGGGACGCCGCGCCGCACCGGCTCACGACCAGGTCCGCGCAGGCATACGCGGCGCCGATGCGGGTCAGGTAGGGCACGCGCACGTACCGCAGCGCGCCGACCGCGCGCTCCTCGCGGCCGGCCGCCCCCTCGCCGCTCCACCCGGCGCCGGCCTGATGCAGCACCTGCAGGTCGCGCCGGCCGCAGAGACGCGTCACCGCCTCCTCGACGGCGGCGTTGAGCCGCGCGGCGCCCTGGCTGCCGCCTAACACCAGGACGGTGTAGCGGTCCCGCGCCAGCCCGAACTCGCGCAGCCCGTCGGCGCGCCGGACGGCGTACACCTCGAGCCGCACCGGGAGCCCCGTGACGACCACGCGGCGCGCAGGGAGGTGCGGCACCGCGTCATCCCACGCGACCGCGACCGCGCGGCTCCACCGCGCGAGCACCCGGTTGATGCGTCCGGGCACGGTGTTGCCTTCGAGCACCACGACGGGCACGCGAAACAGCGCGCCGGCCGCGACGACGGGCGCCGCCGCGATGCCGCCGGTGGCGACGATCGCGTGCGGGCGCAGGCGCCGCACGAGGACGGCGGCCTGCCACAAGCTCGCGGCGCAGGTGGCGAGCGCGGCCGCGGTGCGGCGCAGCGACCGCTCGCGCGGCGGCCGGACCGGGAGGCCGACGAACGGCACGCCCGCGGCGGGCACGAGCGACGCCTCCATGCCGGCGCTGCTGCCGACGAATGTGACGCGCGCCGCCGGGTCGCGTCTCCGGACGGTCTCCGCGAGCGCCAGCGCCGGGTAGACGTGTCCGCCCGTCCCGCCCCCGGTCAAGACCAGGTTCATTCGCGGGACCGGTGGGGCCGGGCGCGGCCCGCACGGTCCCGGGCCTGCGGCCGCTCGACGAGCCGGTCGTCGGGGTGGGCGTACTGCGAGATGTTCAACAAGATCCCCACGGCGATGTAGCTCAGCACGAGCGACGATCCGCCGAAGCTGATGAACGGCAGCGGGACGCCGGTGATCGGCAGCAGCCCGGAGACGACGCCGATGTTCAGGAGGGCCTGCCCGACGATCATCGTCACGAGCCCGGCGGTGAGCAGCGCGCCGTAACGGTCGGGCGTCCGCGACGCGATCCGGTAGGCCGAGACCGCGACCATCGCAAACAAGACGATCACCGCCGCGGTGCCGATGAGCCCGAGTTCCTCGCCGATGATCGAGAAGATGAAATCGGTGTGGCGCTCGGGCAGGTAGAAGAACTTCTGCCGGCTGTGCCCGAGCCCCAGGCCGAACACGCCGCCGGACCCAAAGGCCAGCAGCGACTGGATGATGTGAAACCCGGTCCCGCGCGGGTCCTTCCACGGATCGAGAAACGCGAGCAGCCGGTGCGCGCGGTACCCCGCGTGCATGATCACCGCGACGACGGCGCACGCGGCGAACGCGCCGGCGGCGGCGAGGTGGCGCAGCCGGGCGCCGCCGATGAACAGGAGCACGAAGGTGATGAGCACGAGCACCAACGCGGAGCCCAGGTCCGGCTGCTTGATGACCGGCACGGCGAGCGCCGCGAGGACGATGAACGGCGGGAGCAGGCCGGCCCCGAATTCGCGGGTGCGCTCGCCGCGGTTGGCCAGGAAGTTCGCGAGGTACAGGATGATCGCGAGCTTGGCGAGCTCGGCGGGCTGGAAGTTCAGCGGGCCGGCGAGGGCCAGCCAGCGGCGCGCGCCGCCGGCTTCGCGGCCGATGTGCGGCAGGAGCACGAGGCCGAGCGAGACGCACGTCAACGCCAAAAGCGGCAGGGTGGCGAGCCGCAGCTTGGCGTAGTGCAGCCGCCACGCCACGGACATGCCGGCCAACCCGATGGCCGTGTAGAGCAGCTGGCGCTTGAGAAACCAGGCGCTGTCGTGGTACTGCGCCTGCGCCACCACCGCGCTCGCGCTGTACACCATGACGATGCCGATGCTGCCGAGCGTCAGCACGATCACAAACAGCCCCCACGCGGCCGCCCGCTTGTGAATCAGATCCACGGCTCCCCCGTCCGGCTCATCGCGACGCGCCGCGGGCCCGCGGGCCGTTCGGCGCCGGCCCGCCGTCCGCGGTTCCCGCCGCCTCGCGCGGCGCCAGCGCCGCCACGAGCTCGCAGAAGCGTTCCGCTCGGTGACGATAGTCGCGAAACTGGTCGAAGCTCTCGCAGGCCGGCGAGAGGCTCACAACGTCGCCCGGCTGCGCGACGGCGTGCGCCGCGGCCACCGCCTCGTCGAGCGTCCCGCACCGCAGGACCGGCACCCCGAGCCCTGCCTCCAGGATCGCTTCTTCGATGCGCGGGCCCATGGCGCCGAACACCACCACCGCGCGCGGCGCGCGCCGCCCAAGCGCCTCCGCCACGGGACGGAAATCCCCGGCGGTCGCCCCGCGCCGCTGGCCCCCGGCGATGAGCACGAGCGGCCGGTCGAAGGCCAGCACCGCGGCGGCCGCCGCCGCGGGGTTCGTGGCGAGCGAGTCTTCGTAGTATCGCACGCCGCCGACCTCGGCGGCCAGGCGGAGCCGGTACGGCAGGCCGCGGAACCGGCGCAGCACGGCCTCGATGGCCGCGGGCGCGGCGCCGGCCACGCGCGCGGCCAGCGCCGCGGCCAAGGCGTTTTCGAGCATGTGCGCACCGGGCACGGCGAGCGCCGCGGGGCCGACGGCCTCCTCCCGGCCGTCGAGCCGGAGGGTGATCCGGCCGTCCACGAGACACGCGCCCTCATCGAGCGGCCGGAGCCGGCTCCAGAACAACGTCTCGGCCGGGGCGCCGCGGGCCAGCGCGCGCGTCGTGGGGTCGTCGCCGTTGAGGATCGCCCGGTCGTGCGTGCGCTGATAAGCGAGGATCCCCCGCTTGGTCTCCACGTACGCCTCGAACGACCCGTGGTCGTCGAGGTGGTGCGGCGCGAGGTTCGTGATCACGGCAACCTGCGGGCTGTAGCGCAGCCCCACCAGCTGCCGGTTGCTGATCTCGAGCACGAGCACCGAGTCGGGCGTGACCTCGTCGAGCCGGTAGAGGATGGGCACGTGCGTCCGGTCGTTGCCGCTCACAAACACGCGGCGGCCGCTCTCCTCCAGCATCGACGCCGCGAGGTGCGCCACGGTGAACTTGCCGTTCGTCCCGGTGATGCCGACGATCGGGCATGGCACCGTCTCGAAGAACAGCGCCGTCATGCTGCTGAGCGGTACGCCGGCGTCCCGGGCCCGCGCGACCGGCGCGTTTTCGGGGTAGCGAAACCAGGCCTGCGTGGTGTAGATCACATCTGCGCGCGCGATGTCCTCGAGGTACCGGTCGCGAAACCGAACGGCGATGGGCGCGGCGAGCAACCGCCCAAGCGCCGCCTCGCGCTCCGCGGGCGCGAGCCACTCGTGCGATCGCCGAAACGCGTCCGGGAACGTCTCGCGCGTCGCGAGATCGTGCGCGGTGATGCGCGTGAGCCCGTGCCGCAGGAGAAACTCGACCACGGCCGAGCCCTCCGTGCCGGCGAGCCCGACGACGTGGACCGCCCGGCCCCGCAGGCGGCGCACGACGTCGGCGATCACGACGTGAGCCCCACCCCGAGCACCGCGAGCACGGCCCCGCAGAGCCAAAACCGGACGACGGTCTGCGTCTCCGTCCAGCCGCCGAGCTCGTAATGGTGGTGCAGCGGGCTCATGCGGAGCAGCCGGCGGCCGCCGGTCAGGCGAAAGTAGGCGACCTGCGCGATGACGGACAGCGCTTCCACGACAAACAGCCCGCCCACGATGAGCATCGCGATCTCCAGCTTGCCGAGGACGCCGGTGACCGCGAGCGCGGCGCCGAGGCCCTGCGATCCGACGTCGCCCATGAACACCCGCGCCGGGTGCGCGTTGAACCACAGAAATCCGAGCGCCGCGCCGGAGACGGCGGCCGCGATCACGCCGACGGACACGGCGCAGGCGCGGCCGGTGAGCACGGCGAGCGCCGCGGCGGCGATGGCCACGCTCCCCGCGGCCAGCCCGTCGAGTCCGTCGGTCAGGTTGACCGCGTTCGCCATGCCCACCACCAGGATCATGCACAGCACGGGGTACAGCCAGCCGAGATCCACGCGCGCCGGCGTGCCCCACAGGCCCACGGCCCCGCCGAGCTGGGGCGCCCGCGCCACGTACACGCCGAGCAGCAGCGCCGCCGGCACCTGCAGCGCCAGCTTCTCGCGCGCGCGCAGCCCGAGGTTGCGCCCGCGCGCGATGCCGAGCGCGTCGTCGACGCCGCCGATCGCGGCGAAGAGCACGATGACCCCAAGCCCCACGGCCAGTTCGGTGGACCACGCGCGCCCCAGCGCCGCCGCCGCGAGCGCGGCCACGACCGCCGCGCCGATGATGAGCACGCCGCCCATCGTCGGCGTTCCCGCCTTCTCCCGGTGGCGGCCGGGCGCGTCATCGCGGATGACCTGCCCCAGATGCGCCCGGCGCAGATGGCCGACGACCGCCGGGCCGGCCGCGAGCGTCAGCCCGACCGCGCACGCCCACGCGGCGGGAATGGGCGTCAGGCCCATGCGATCCGCCCGCCGCGCGCCGCGGGATCCTCGGCGTGCTCATCCGCGAGCCGGGCCACGATCCGCTCCATCTCGAGCGCCCGGGATCCTTTCACCAGGATCAGGGCGCCGGGCTGCAGGGCCCGCCGCAGCTCCCGTACCACCTCGTCCGGGTCCACGGTGTGCACGACGCGCCCGGCCCCCGCTTCCCGGGCCGCGGCGGCCATCCCGGCGGCCAGCGGGCCGAACATGATCAGCAGGTCAAACCTCCGGCCCGCGACCCAGCACCCCGCGCGCCGGTGCGCGTCGTCCGATATCGGCCCCAGCTCGCGCATGTCGCCCAGCACCGCGATGCGCGGCGCGCCCGGAAGCTCCTCGGTCACGTCGAGCGCGGCCGCGAGCGACTGCGGGCTGCTGTTGTACGTGTCGTCGACCACGGTGATCTCGCCGATCCGCCGGACGGCGAGGCGCATCGGGAGCATCGCCGCGCCCTCGAGTCCCGCCGCGATGTCCGGCACCGGCACCCCGAGCGCGATCCCGGCCGCGGCCGCGGCGAGCGCGTTGCCCACGGCGTGCCGGCCCGGGAGCCTGAGCGCCACGTCCGCGTCGCCGGCCGGGGTGTGCAGGCGGAAGGCGCTACCCTCGCCGGGAATCGCGCGCCAGGCGGTCGCGGCGACGTCGGCCGCGCCCCACCCAAACGTCACGACGCGAGCGGAGCTGCGGCGGCGCATGGCCATGACGAGCGGATCGTCCGCGTTGAGCACGGCGACGCCGTCCGGGGGCAGCGCGTCGACGAGCGCCGCCTTTTCCTCCGCGAGGGCCTCGCGGCTCGGGAAGAAATCGAGGTGAGACTCGCCCACATTGGTGACCACGCCGATCCGCGGGCGCGCCACGTCGGTGAGCTCACGGATCTGCCCCGGCCCGCGCATCGCGAGCTCGAGCACCGCCACTTCGGCGCCGGCCGGCGCGTTCGCGAGGACGAGCGGGATCCCGATCTCGGTGTTCCAGTTGCGCGGGGAGCGCAGCGTTCGAAACCGCCGGCCGGCCAGGGCGGCGAGCAACTCCTTGGTCGAGGTCTTGCCGACGCTGCCGGTGATCCCGACGACCGTGAGCCCGGTCAGGCGGTCCCGGACGGCGCGCGCCACGCGGTGCAGGGCGCGCAGCGCGTCCGGCACCACCACGACCGCCGCGCCCGGCGGCACGTCCGGCACGTCCTCCGTGCCGAGCACCGCCGCCGCGCCGAGCCGGCAGGCCTGCGGGGCAAAGTGGTGCCCGTCCGCGCGGCGTCCTCGAAGCGCCACAAACAGCATGCCCGCAGCCACCGCCCGGCTGTCCGCGGTCGCACCGCGCACCGCCACGTCGCCGCCGCCGCGGGCCACCACGCCGCCCGTGAGCTCGGCGATCTCGCGGACCGTGAGCGCCGGCGGGCCCGCACAGGCGGGCGCGCTCGACCGGCTCACGCGCCGACCCTCCGGGCCGCGCGCAGCAGTTCCCGCGCCACCTCACGGTCGTCGAACGCGATCGTGCGGTCGCGCAGGATCTGGTACGGCTCATGGCCCTTGCCGGCGATCACGACGACGTCGCCCGGGCCTGCCAGCGCGAGCGCGCGCGCGATCGCACGGCGCCGGTCCGGCTCGCATTCGAAGTTGCGGCATCCCCGCACGCCCGCTTCCATCTCGCGAATGATCGCGTCCGGGTCCTCGCTGCGCGGATTGTCCGAGGTGAACACGGCGTAGTCGGCGAGCGCGGCGCCCACGCGCGCCATGACCGGACGCTTCGTCCGGTCGCGGTCCCCGCCGCAGCCGAACACGGCGACGCACCGCCCGCGGGTGACCTCGCGCGCCAGGCGCAGCACCTGTTCGAGCCCGTCCGGCGTGTGGGCGTAGTCGACGATCACCGCGAACGGCTGCCCCTCGTCGATCACCTCGCACCGACCCGGCACGCGGGGCGCCTCATCGAGCGCCCCGCGCACGACCTCGGGCGGCACGCCGCGCGCCAGCGCCACCGCGGCGGCGGCCAGCGCATTGGACACGTTGAACCGGCCCGGCAGCGGGAGCGACACCGGGATCTCCCCGCCGGGCCACGCGAGACGGAACCTGGTGCCGCGCGGGCTCCACTCCGGGGTTTCCGCCCGCACGTCGGCGCGATGTTCCATCCCGTACGTCCACACCCGCGCGCGGCTGGCCGCGGCCATCGCCGCCGCGGCCTCGTCGTCGGCGTTGACGACGCTCAGGCCCTCCGGCACCACCATGGCGAACAGCCGCGCCTTGGCGTCGCGGTATCGGGCGAGGTCGCCGTGAAAGTCGAGGTGGTCTTGCGTGAGATTCGTAAACACCGCGGCGCCGAACCGGCAGGCGTCGACCCGGTGGAGCGCGAGCGCGTGCGATGTCACCTCCATGACGACGTCCGCGGCCCCGGCGGCCCGCATCTCGGCGAGCAGCCGCTGGAGCGCGGGCGCGTCGGGCGTGGTCGGGGTGGTGAGGTGCACCTCGAGCGGCGTCCCGGCCAGCCGCACGCCCAGCGTGCCGATCAGGCCCACACGGCGGCCGGCGCGGGCGAGGATCGCCTCGAGCAGGTGCGTGGTCGTCGTCTTGCCGTTCGTGCCGGTGACCCCGCACAGCCACAGATGGGCCGACGGCGCGCCGAAGAACGCGGCGGCGACATGTGCCAGCGCGCGCCGCGTGTCGGGCACCACCACCTGCGTCGCCTCGATACCCGCGAGCGCGTGGTCGACCAGCACGGCCACCGCGCCGCGCCGGACCGCGTCTGGGACGTACCGGTGACCATCCTGGGAGAGCCCGCGGATCGCCGCGAACAAGTCGCCGGCCCGCACCTGCGCGGAGTGGACGGCGAGTCCCGTGACCTCCCGGGTGGCGACGCCCACGATCGTCGGGGCGTCTCCCTGCGGAAACGCCGGCAGCGCCGCCAGGAGGTCTGTTACGGTCATCCTCCATCCTCCCTGCACGGGACCGGCTCCCGCGGGGGCCGGTCCCGGCTGCCCACTAGTCACTATAGCAAGATCGTGCTACGGCCGATAGGCGCGCGCCGGCCCCGGGCCGCCATGCGCGTGGCGCCCGCCCAGACCGGATCACCGCCGCGCGCGCCCGCGTCAATGTCCCCCCGTTGCGGCGGCGGGACTCAACGCGGGAGCCGCGGCCGTCGCCTCGGGATGCACGGGCGGGACGTGCAGGTACCAGAGCGTTTGGCGCGCGATCTCACGGAACACCGGCGCCGCCACGTCCCCGCCGTAGTACACACCGTGCGGCCGGTCCACGACCACGAGGATCGCCAGCGCCGGGTCGCTCGCCGGGACGACGCCCACGAACGAGGCGACGTACGCGCCGGGTTCGTAGCCGCCTGCCGGGCTCGGCCGCTGCGCGGTCCCGGTCTTGCCGGCAACCGTATAGCCCGGGATCTGGGCCTTGACGCCCGTGCCGCCCGCGACGACCTGGCGCATCATGTCGAGCACTTGGGCGGCGACCGCCGGCGCGATCACCCGGTGGGGCGCGGTATCGTCCGGCGTGGCGACGACGTGGCCGGCCGCGTCGCGCACGACGGCCACCAGGTGCGGCCGCACCTCCATGCCCCGGGTCGCCATCGACGCCGCGGCGACGAGCAGTTGGATCGGCGTGACGGAGATCCCCTGGCCGAATCCGATGTTCTGCAGGGTGGGCCCGCGCCACTCGCGGAGCGGCCGGATGATCCCCGCGGCTTCGCCGGGAAGATCGATGCCCGTGGGACGTCCGAACCCGAACTGCCGGATGTACGCGTTGTACGTCCGCTTGCCGACCCGCGTCGCCACCTGCGCCGCGCCGACGTTGCTGGAGTACTTCACGATGTCGCTGAGGCTCAACGCGTCGAAGTGCTCCGACCGCTCGGCGTCGTGGATGGTGACGCCGGCGAGTCGAATCTGCCCCGGGTCCCGAAACCGATCGGACGGGGCGACCGCGCCGCTCGCGATGGCGGCCGCGGCGAGGATCAGCTTGAACGTCGAGCCCGGCTCGTACAGGTCCGCCACCGCGCGGTTCTTCCACAGCGCCGGCGCCGCCGTCTCGTAGTGTCCGGGGTCGAACGAGGGGACGGCGGCGAGCGCGAGGATAGCGCCGGTCTCGGGGTTCATCACGATCGCGACGCCGTCGGCGGCGTCGACCTGCCGGATCTCCCGGCTCAACTCGCGCTCGGCGATGTGCTGGATGACCTCGTCCAGCGTGAGCACGAGCGTGTCGCCGTCGCGGGGCGGCGTCACGATGCGCAGGGTCTGCACGAGCTCACGGCCGATCGCGTCGCGGTCGGCGGTCCCCAGCCCGCTCGTGCCGCGCAGCATGCGGTCATACGCGAGTTCGAGCCCGGCGAGGCCGACGTCGTCCACGCCGACAAAGCCGATGACGCTGCCGGCGAGCGCGCCGTTCGGGTACGCGCGGCGGGTCTCCGGGACGATGCCCACCGCGTTCCCGAGATGCAGCGCGGCGAGCGCGGGACCGACGGTCACGGGGAGGCGCCGGGCGAGCCACGCGAAGTAGGGGCCGCCGCGTCCCAACCGCCGGCGCACGTCCGCGGCCGTGAGTCCGAGCACGGGCGCGACGCGGCGGGCGAAGGCGCCGGGATCCTCGATCGCGCGCGGCACGGCATAGACCGAGTCCACCGCGACGTTCATGGCGAGCGGCCGGCCCATGCGGTCCACGATCAACCCGCGCCGGCCGGGGATCTGCACCGATTCGAGCTGCTGGCGCAGCGCCAGACGCTCCAGCGCCGCGCCGCGCAGCACCTGGAGATCGACCATCCGCGCGAGGAGAAGCAGGCACGCGAGCACGGTGGCCGCAAACAGAACGGTCACCCGCCGCGGGCTCACGCTGTCGCGGGGTGCCGGCCGGGGGCGTCCGCCCCGGCGCGTCATGGGGTGCGCGGTGCCGCTACCGCCTCGTTCCGGTGGAAGTACTCGGTCACGCGTTGCCAGAACCCGGGCCCGCCGCGCGCCTCATCGCGGCGGAGCGCCGGCGCCGGCACGGCGAGCGACGCGATCTGGCCGGCGCCCGGCGCCTGCAGGCCGAGGCGCTGGAGCGCCACGCGCTCGATTCGATCCGGGGCCCGGAGGGAGGAAGCGATGGCTTGGAGACGTTCGTGGTCGGTCTCGAGCGCGGCGATGTCCTGGGTCTCCTGGAGAATGTGGTAGCCGATGCGTGCTGCGTTGGATACGGCTGCGACGTATGCGACGAATGGAAGCACGATGAGTGTGGTGGCCGTGAGTGTCGCGATGGTAGGATACCGTCTCCGCCGACGCCGGGTCGCCTCCCTCCCCCTTAG
>JAJPJL010000047.1 GCA_021324255.1 Bacillota bacterium | reverse complement strand
TTGGCGGCGGCGGGCGAGGTCAGGAGGGGGTTGCCGTCCTTGTCGAGCACGGAGGCGCCCTGCGACTCGATCGAGGCGACGAACAGCATCGCGTACCACTGCGGGCCGGCGGTGTAGCGGATCCCGAAGCCCCGGCGGATGAGCTGGCCGTTCGAGTCGTACTTGGTCAGCTTCTTCTGCAGGGCGGCGACCTGCGCCCACGTATGCGGGATGTCCTGCGGGATCCTGAGCCCGGCCTCCGCGAACTCCGTTTTGTTGATCAGGAGGCTCCACGCTGGCGCGGCGCTGGGGAGGCAGTAGATCTGGCCCTGCCGGCTCTGCGCGTCCAGCGAGTGCGGCAGATAGAGATCGTAGATCTGCTTCATGCTCGTGACGCCGAACGCCGCGGGGATCGCCAGCGCCATGTACGGGGAGAAGCCTTCGATCCACGGCTCGAACACGGCGAAGAGCGTCGGCCCGCCGCCCGTGGGCAGCTGGGTGGACAGCTTCTCGAACGCCGGCCCGAGCGGCGCCTGCTGCGCCTGCACCGTGACGTTCGGGTGGAGCTTCTGCCACTCCCCGATCAGCTGCTCCTCGACCTGGAACGAAGGGGCCTCGTCGCTCCCGAACATCGTGAGCGTGACGGACCCGGTCGGGAACCCTGCCGGGGCGGAATTCGCGGCGATGCCGCTCCCCGCGAGCAGCAAGGCGGGAAGCGCGAGCGTCACCAGGGCGGCAAGCCGTACGACCGATGTTCTCCGCATCCGATACCCCCCAACCGTGATGGGACGTGCGGCGTTCCGCCGGGCGCGGGACCGTCCGGGACGGATCAACCGAGGCCCAGCAGTCCGGCCAGGTTCTTCGCCAGGACCTTTGCCTCCGTCCGCGGGGGCAGCCGCTGGGCCCGGACGCTCTCCACCGGCCGCTCATCCCCCATGTTGAACGGATAGTCGCTTCCGATCACGACGTGGTCGTCGCCCATGCGGTCCAACAAGAACCGCAGGGACATCCCGTTGTGCGTGAGGCTGTCGCAGTAGAGATTCGTGAGGTACTCGCTCGGGCGGCGGGGCAACCGTTCGCTGACCTCGCGCCGTACGGCGTAGCCATGGTCGAGCCGTCCCACCTGGTACGGGAGGTAGCCGCCTCCGTGCGCCAGGATCACGCGGAGCCGGGGAAACTCCTCGAACACGCCGCCCAGGATGAGACGCGACGCCGCAAGCGCCGTCTCGAACGGAAACCCGGCGAGATTCCATAGCGCGTAGGCCTCGAACCGCCGCATGTCGCCCCAGTTCTGCGGGTGCAGAAACAGGGGGACGCCGAGCCGCTCCGCCCCCGCGTACACGGGCCGCAGGCCCGCGTCGTCCAGATCGCGGCCGTTGACGTGGGTGCAGATCTCGGCGCCGCGCAGCCCCAGCTCGGTGACCGCGCGCGTGAGCTCCGCGGCGGCCTGCGCAGGATCCTGCATCGGCAGCGTCGCGAGGCCGACGAGGCGGTCGGGATGCGAGCGCGCGAGTTCCGCCATCCCGTCGTTCTGCACCGCCGCGATCCGGGCCCCGAGCGCGGGCGGCGCCCAGTAATAAAATTCCTCGGGCGACGGGCCCAGCGCGGCCGCGTCCAGCCCGCGCCGGTCGAGCGCACCGAGGATCAGCTGCTCGTCGTAGAGATGCCGCGGCAGCGTCGTGCCCGGCTCCAGGACGACGTCGGGCGGCGCATGGTAGACCATCCGCTCGGCGTCGCCGTCGCGTTGCAGCTCGACGGCCTCCGCAAATGTCCCGCGCCGCACGGCGTCGACAAAGCGCGGCGGCACCACGTGGAAGTGGACGTCGATGGATTCCACGTGCTAGTCCAGGACCAGGCCTTCGGGGCGCTCGCCCTGGATCAGCGCGATGATCTGCCGCGCCGTCGCCTTCGTCAGCTCCGTGCGCGCGTCCCATGTGGCGCCCCCGTTGTGCGGGGCCAGCGTCACGCTGTCCATCTTGAAGAACTCCGGGCTCGGCGCCATCTCCGGCGACCCCGGCGGCTCGTGCCAGAAGACGTCCAGGCCGGCGCCGGCAATGGTGCGGGTTTGCAAGGCGCGCACCAGCGCCGGCTCGTCGACCAGCCGGCCCCGCGCCGTGTTGATGAAGTACGCGGTCGGCTTCATCATGGCGAACTCGCGCTCGCCGATGATCTTGTGGTTGTTGGGGTTGTAGTCATACTCCAGACACACGAAGTCGCTGCGCTTCAAGATGTCCGTTTGCGCGGCCCACTCGATGCCGAGTTCGCGCTCCTCGTCCGCCGCGAGCCGCGTCCGCTTCGTGTAGAGCACCTGCATGCGCAGCGCGCGGAGGCGCGGCACCATCTTGCGCGCAACGATGCCGAGGCCGAGGAGCCCGGCGATCTTCCCCGTCACGCCGATGCCCATGAGCGCCATCGTGTGCTCCTGCAGCGTCCGGCCCGACCGCGTGTAGCGGTCAGCGTCCGACATCCGGTAGGCGAGATCGAGGATCATGGCGATGGTCAGGTCGCACGTCGCCTCGGCGATCCGGTCGTACACCGGCTCCCACGGATACTGGAAGACCACCGGTACGCCGAGCGCCCGTGCCGTATCGAGGTCGATCGCATTGTTGACCGGCAGCCGGCGGTGCACCATCGCGATGCCCTTGAGCTTCGGGTTGGCCTTGATGACGTTGGCGGTGATGATGTTCCCGCCCATCACAAAGAGGTAATCGGAGCGCTGGGCGGTCATGATCCACTCGTCTTCGCTCATGTTGCGGTCGAGGCGCGGGAACACGCTCACCTCGGCAACCTCGCGCAGCATGTCCAGGGCCGGCTGGGGGATCGGCTGGCTGATAAAGACCCTCGGTCTCAAACCTCACCTCCGCAACGTTGATGGCCGCAGCGCGAGCCGGTCCTGTACGAGGACTCGCGCGTCTCGAGCTTCGGGGATCCGAGGCGGGAGCTGACGGCCGGCGTCTCTATCGGAATTTCAATCTTTATTTCCGGACCCCTGCATCGGAGCCACGGGACCTACCGCATCCCTGGACGTCTCCGTGCAGGCGCAGATCGTGCGCTTGCTCGCGGACATCCAAGCGCGCCGCGGCCTCGCGTATCTGCTGATTTCCCATGACCTGGCGCTCGTCGGCGGGCTCGCGCATCGGGTGGCGGTCATGTACTGTGGACAGATCGTCGAGCTCGGCAACACGGACGAAGTGTTCGCCCGTCCGGCGCATCCCTACACACAGGCCCTGCTGAGCGCAACGCCGAGCGACGTGCCCGGCGAGCGACGCGCCCGTGTCTTGCTGCGCGGCGAACCGCTGGCGCCGATTGACCCGCCGGAGACCTGCCGGTTGTGCGCGTGCTGCCCGTTCGCGGCGCCCGTGTGCTTGGGACGGCCCGCGCATCTCCAGACGTTCGCACCCGGGCGGGCCGTACGGTGCGTGCGGTTTCTCGACGAGCGCGCGCGCGGGGCACGGACATGGGTTCAGGCGTGAGCGCCGCCTCTCCAAGGGCCCGAGGAGATGACAACGCTCGATGTGATGCGCTCCCCGACCACCACATCGGATCAGCGGCCGCCCGCAGAGGGCTTCGGCGGAATCGCATCCAAGATGGGAGCGATGACCAGTAGCTCGTCCGCAACGCCGGACGCGGGCCACACCGATCGGTTCGCGCGTTTTGTCGAGGATTTCGGGTTCGCCCAGATTCCGTCGACGGTGCTCGCGCGCACGAAGGACGTCATGTACGACGGCCTCGGCGCGCTGCTCGGCGCCACCTCCGGGCGTTACGATATCGGGCGCGTCGTGACGAGATTCGTCGAAGAGACCGGCGGGACCCCGGACGCGACCGTCTTTGGGACCTCGGTGCGCACCAGCTGCGCGACAGCCGCCCTCGCCAACGGCACCCTCGGCTACTACTGCGACGTCGAAAGCCACCACCCCGGGGCGATCATGCACGCGATCGCCGTCGTCGGGCCCGCGGCGCTGGCCGTCGGCGAACGGATGCGTTCCCCGGGCCGCGACGTGCTCGCGGCGATCGTCGTGGGGATCGACGTCGCCTGCCGCGTCAGCAGCGCGCTGAACCCGGCGGCGCTGTACGCTCGAGGGTTCCATCCCTCCTGCGTCGCCGGGACATTTGGCGCCATGGCGGCGGCCGGCCGCCTCTTTGGGCTGCGGGGCCCGGCGCTCCGGCACGCGTTCGGGCTGGCCGGAACCGAAACGTCCGGCCTTCTCGCATGGGCGAGCGACCCCACGGAGCACTCGCGGCCCTTTAACATGGGGCTCGCGTCGGGGCACGGTGTGGTCGCCGCGCACCTGGCGTCGTGCGGCTTCGGCGGTCCCCCGGCCGTCTTCGGAGGCAAGTATCCGCTCGGGCTGGCGTTTACCGGTGAGTGGCACGAGGACGAGCTGTTTCGCGGCCTGGGCGAGCAGTTCAAGGTCATGGAGCTGTGCGACAAACAATATGCGTGCTGCGCGTTCATTCACCCCGGCCTCGACGGGCTGCTCGACATCCGGAACTCGGAACGCGTGCCGCCGGAGGAGATCCGCGGCATCACGCTGCGCTTCCCGATCTCAGGGTACCGGATCATCGACGGCAATCCGCTACGCTCGCACTGCGCCCAATACGTGCTGGCGCTCGCCGCGCACACCGGCGCCGTGGAGTTCTACGACATCCTGCACGACCGGCGCTCGGACGAGCGCATCGGCTCGCTGTCGCGCCGCATCCGGGTGATCGGCGACGCCGAGCTGGACCGGACCTACCCCGCAGTGTATCGGTCCGTGATCGACGTCGAGACGATGGATGGTCGCCACCACGTCCGTGACGTCACGCATCCCAAGGGTTCCCCGCAGCACCCGCTGACCCGGGCGGAGCGCGTCGCGAAGTTCTCGCGACTGACGCGCGACGTGCTGTCCGCTGAGCGGGCGCGGGACATCGGCGAGGCCGTAGGGCGGCTCGAGGAACTCGCGGATATCAACGACCTGACGCGATTGCTGCGCGTCGGCGCGTGAGGCCGGGGCGAGGGGGGCATGCATGCGCATCGTCATTCCCGATGACAGTCCGCCCGTGATCTCGGACACGCCGGCGCTGGCTCGGATCCAGGCCGTGGGTGAGACGCTCGTGTTTACCACGCCGCCCGGCTCCGCGCAGGATCTCGTCGACCGGTTGCGCGGCGCGCACACCGCGGTGAACATCCGCGGCTACTGCAAGTTTCCCGCGGAGGTGCTGGAGGCCCTGAGCGATTCCTTGAAACACCTCGCCATCTGGGGGACCGGGACCGACAATGTGGACCTGGCCGCGGCGCAACGGCTGGGCATCGTCGTGTCCAACACGCCCAACACCGCCACTGACGCGATCGCCGAGCACTGTCTGGCGCTCCTCCTCGCCGTGGCGCGGCGGCTGGGCCATCTGGACGCAGCCGTGAGGCGCGGCGAGTGGCCGCGCGGTCTGTTGATCCAGTGCCGGGGAAAGACCCTCGGCATCATCGGCACCGGGGCCATCGGGACCGCGTTCGCGTCCCTCGCGCGCGGCATCGGCATGCGGGTCGTGGCCTGGACCCTCCATCCGGATCGCGACAAAGCGAAGCGCCTGGGCTTCAGCTATCTCCCCTCGCTGGAATCGCTCCTGGCGGAGGCCGACGTGGTGTCGGTCCATTTACGCTCGAGCCCCGATTCACGGGGGCTGTTGGGAGCACGGCAGTTCGCCTGCATGAAGGACGGCGCGATCTTCATCAACACGGCCCGCGGCGACATTGTGGATGAAGCGGCATTGGCTGAAGCCCTCCGCGCGGGGAAGCTCGCGGGCGCCGGGCTGGACGTCTTTGCGAAGGAGCCGATCCCGGGCGACAATCCCCTGGTCGGCTTGCCGAATGTCGTGCTGACCCCTCACACGGCCGGGACGACCCCGGAGGCCCTCGCCAATGGGCTCAATACGTGCGCCGAAAACGTCGTGCGCTTCATTACGCAACAGCGCGTCCTGCACCGTGTCATTTGAGTGCGGGTGCAGCCGGCCCCTCGTGGACCGCCGCGACCTCCGTACGCTCCAGACCGCGTCCGGCGCCTGAGGCTCGGAAGGGGCGGCGACGGTGTCCGCCGGCTTCTGCCCGTAAGCACGCCCGGCATCCAGTCGTGATCCCCGGGAAGGGCGGCTCAATCACCGCGAGATGAAGCTCCGCGCCGAGGCGTGCTTGCGCGAGATGGGCGTCCGGATCCCGTCGGTGAACATGGAGGTCGCCAAACTCTCCGGCGGCCAGCGGCAGTCCATTGCGATCGCGCGGTCGGTGTACTCCCAGGCCAAGGTGCTGCTGCTCGACGAGCCGCTCGCCGCCACGGGGGCCAAGGAGGGGGCGCTCATCCTCGACCTGATCCGCACCCTCAAGGCCAAGGGCGACGTGTCCATGACCGTGATCGCGCATAACTACGCCCAGGTGCTGGAGGTCTGCGATCGGGTCCACCTGCTCGAGCACGGCACGGTTGCCCTCGACAAGCCGGCGAGCGAGACCTCGGTCGAAGAGCTCACCGAACTCGTCGTGCGCGAGTATCGGGCCGCGGCCCAAGCCCGATCAGCAGGCCCCGCCGGGCCCTTCAACTGAGCCACACGCGCGCCGGCGATCCAGCGGTGCGCCCGGCGCGGGCACGAGCGCCGCATCGCCTCCGCGCGTCTAACCATCGGTCCCGATGGGCACCTGCCTGATAGAACGGGCGGTCGCCGGCTCTCACGGCCGCGAGATACCGACGGGCACGGTGAACGTGGAGGACCAGGCTCCGGCACGCCGCGGGTTTCAGCTCTCCCTCTTGGCGCGCGTCGTCGCGGTGTTCGCGGCCTGCATCGCGGTCGCGTGCGCCGTCGCGGCGCTCATCTACGGGGCGGTCGATTCCTCTGTCGGCGCGATGAGCGGCGTGCGCGCCCAAAACCAGGTCATCGCCGCCAACGACCGCCTGAGCCGCACGGTTACCGATGCCGAGACCACCGAGCACGCGTTTCTGCTCACGGGCAACGACGCATTCCTCACCGCGTACGAGGGCGCGCTCCGGTCGTTCGACGAGGCGGCGGTCGAGCTTCGTAAGCTGATTACAGCGCCGCCGCAACTCGGGCGCCTCGCCACGATGCAGTCGCTGTTTGCGCGCTGGCGATCCGGCGTAGCAGCGTCCGAGGTCGCGGCGCGCCGGAATGCGCCCGTGGGGCTGAGCGAGGCAGCGCAGGGCGCGTACACGACGACGCTGGCGATGCGCCGCCTCGCCGAGGACTCCGCGGGAACGCCAAGCGTCCGCGCCGCGCAGTGGACGGTGCTGGCCGGGGTGCTGCGGCAGCACCTCAACGCCATGGTCGCGCTCGACCAATCGTCCGCGGGCCTCAAGGCCCTTCAGAATGCGTACAGCCTCCTGGGCGATGCCGAGATGGTCCGGGCGGACACACCGCCGAGCCGCATGATCGCTGTCGCCACGGCGCTCGACAGCGTCCTGAGCGAGCGGCTTCAACGCGCGCAGGCCGATGAGGCGCGCGTCCAGCAGCTCGTGGCGCTCGACGCGGGGCGGACGCAGATCGACCAGGTGCGCCAGATCGACGCGGCGTTCCTCGCCGCCGCCAACGCCGACCTCGCGGCGCAGCTGGCCGCCAACCAGCGGTTCGTCCTCCAGGCGAAGCTCGCCGCTACCGCCACGCCCATCCTGCTCGTGCTCCTGCTCGCGGTCGTGCTGCGCGTCTGGTCGGGTATCCGGAAGTCCATCATGGACGTGGTCGCCGCGTCCGCGGCGCTCGCCTCCGGCGATTACTCGCGTCGCGTCCAGGTGCGCGGCCGGGACTACGTCGCGAGGATGGCCCGCGCGTACAACGCGATGGCTGACCGTATGGGCACCCAGGCCCACGAGGCGCAGGCGCTCGTCCGGCTGAGCGACCTGTTCCAGGCCAGTGTGTCGATCGAAGAGGCGTGCGAGATCATACGCCGCGGAATCCCGGACCTGTTCCCGGGCGTCACGGGCGCGGTGTACCTCGCGAGTCCTTCCCGAGACGTGCTGGAGCCCATCGCCTCATGGGGCGATGCGCAGGCGTCGCCGAGAGGTTTTGCCCCCGAGGATTGCTGGGCGGTGCGTCGCGGGCAGGCGCACGCCTTTCGCGGGGGGCCAGGCGACGTCGCGTGCCGCCATCTCACGACCCCGCCGCCTGCGGCGTCGCTCTGCGTGCCGCTCGTGGCGCAGGGAGACGCGATCGGGGTGCTGTGCCTGTTCGAGTCCGACGGGCCGTCGAGGCTCACGGAACAGGCGGCGCGCCTCGCCCGCGTCGTCGGAGATCAAATCGGCCTCGCCATCGCCAACCTCCGCCTGCGTGAGACGTTGCGCGAGCAGTCGATTCGCGATCCCTTGACGGGACTGTACAACCGGCGGTACCTGGAGGAGACGCTGGATCGCGAGATCGCGAGAGCGGCCCGGAATCGCCAGCCGTTCAGCATCGTGATGTTCGATATCGACCTGTTCAAGCAGTTCAACGATGCGTTCGGGCACGGCGCCGGCGACCACCTGCTGCGCGAGATTGGCGCCCTGCTGCGCGCCCGCTCGCGCACGGAGGACGTGGCGTGCCGCTACGGCGGCGACGAGTTCGTGATCGCGCTGCTCGGCGCGCCACTGGCGGAGGCGCGGCGCCGCGCGGAGGAGATCGGCATGGCCGCTCGTCACCTGGACGTCCGCTACCAAGGGAGAAGCGTCGGAGCGGTGACGCTGTCCCTCGGCGTGGCGGCGCATCCAACGCACGGGACGACGACCGAAGCGCTGATCCGGGCGTCGGACGCGGCGCTCTATCGGGCCAAGGAACAAGGGCGCGCGCGGGTGGAGGTGGCCGCCGGATAGCTCGCGCGGATCCGCTTGCGGAGGCCGCGACCCGTGCCGAAAAGAGGGCACAAGTGTTTGCCATTGAAGTCCCCGGAAGTGTCCTTTACATTGACGTAAAGTCAGGTATATTGGCGTTTCCGCGATAGTGCGGGGGGAGAATTTTTGTGGCGGCCCGGGAGTACCGGGGTGAACTGCTGCACGTCAAAGCCTACAAGCTCCCCGAGATGTCGGTCATCGCCGCCGCAGGTGAACTTGACATTTCGAACATCAGCGCGCTCGTAAATGTTGTCGACGGGCTTTTTGGTCGGAATCTGCCGCTGCTCATCGACTTCCGCGAGCTAAGGTATATCGACAGCATGGGCGTCAATACCCTGGTGCACATCCACGAACGATGCGCCTCGAAGCGTATCCCATTTTCCGTTGTGGCCAGTCAGGTCGTTCGAAGAATTCTCGGCGTCATGTCGCTGCAGGATGTCTTCTCTGTCTTCGACAACACCGCCTTAGCCCGGGAGTATTTCGCTGCCGCGCAGCGCGGCCATCAGCCGCCGGCGGACGGTAGCACCGGAGACGACGGCAAGCAACCTGCGGCGCCACGAGAGTAACCGCCGAGTCGGCGAGGCGGGCTGCCGCTCCTCGGCGGGAGATTCCGGGGAGGGAGCAGGTGGTACTCGCCGCCGGCGGCCGCCACCTTTCGCCGTATCCGCCGCCCGCACTGCCGAAGCCCGAGACGCGATGCGGTACATGAGCAGCGCAAACGGCCTGACCCCGCGATGCGGCCGACCCTCGATCACGAACTGCCGATGAGGATACCGGCAAGAAAGACCAGCCCGCCACCCACCACGACCTGCAGCGCGGAAAGCCAGAAGTTCATCCTGAAGTATCGATAGCGGATCAGCGCAATGGAAATGAGCTCAATCCCAACGACGAGATACGCCAACACAAGGGCGACGCCCAGATGCGGAATCAGGAACGGCAGCGCATGCATGATGCCCCCGATCAGAGTCGCTCCGCCGGTAATCGTTCCGCGGATGAACGGGTGCCCGCGCCCCGTGTGCTCGCCAGTATCCGAAAGCGCTTCGGCGAAACCCATGCTGATCCCGGCCCCGAGCGCCGCGGCACTGCCGACGAGGAAGGCGGTATGCGTGCTGTGCGTCGCGAACGCGCTGGCAAAGAGCGGCGCCAGAGTCGATATGGACCCGTCCATGAGGCCGAGCAGGGCCGGTTGGATCACCTTGAGGAGGAAGCCTAGGTGATGGTGCGCGGTCGAGTGTTCAGGCCGGCCGGCACCCGTTTGGCTCCCGGTAGCGATTGCGGACACGTTCACGCTGGCTTCATCCGGCGGCACGCGTGGACGTCGCACGTGTTTGGCTCAGGCGGAGCGCTGGCAGGTTGGGCAAATGCCGTGGAGCTCGAAGCGCGTCTTCCTGACGCTGAACCGGGCCCGTGACGCCACCTTGCGCTCGATATCTTGAAGACGAGTATCGAAGACGTCGACGACACTGCCGCACCGCTCGCACACGAGATTCACGTGGCGCGCGGCCTGGCCGTCGTACCGCCGGATCGGGCCGCTGACTTCTTGAACCAAGCCAAGGTCGGCGAACAGGCTGAGGGTCACATACACGGTCGCCCGGCTCAGGCTGGGAAACCGCTTATGGACCTGATCGTAGACCGTATCGACGCTCGGGTGTGTGCTGCGGCCTACGACCGCATCATAGATGGCCATCCGTTGCGGCGTCAGGCGATCGCCCCGCGCGGCCAGGAGGCGCCGCAGTTCGCCCCACGGCCGCTTCATTTCCTGCCGTTCGGGGGCGACCCTCCTTGATCGCAATCGTTCCTTATCAATACTGAGTTTTGTTTTCATATCGAAACACACTCTAAGACCTTTTGGTGCGGCAGTCAAGGCTTGACATCACGTCCGGCGAATACTATAGGTAGGACAACTATTCGACTGCTGCATCAGCCGCGACTCAGGCCGGCCGGCGGTGCCGGGGACGTCGTGCCGCGGGAGACGGGATGGGCAGTATCTTTCTGATCATGGCCGCCTTCTTGGCGTCCGCCGTAGAGATGGTCGAGGCACTGACGATTGTGCTCGCCGTGGGAGTGACGCGCGGCTGGCGGTCAACCGCGATTGGAACGCTGACCGCGACCGTGGCGCTGGCGGCGTGTGTCGCTGTCGTAGGGCCCGCCCTCGTACGAGTCCCCATTGACGCCCTGCGCCTTGTTGTGGGGGTGCTCCTTCTCGTCTTCGGCCTCCAGTGGCTTCGCAAGGCCATCCTGCGCGCCAGCGGCCACAAAGCCCTGCATGACGAGGACGCGGTCTTTCGTCACGAACTCGAGGGTGCACGCCGCGCCGGTACGGCTGTGCGTGCGGGGATGGATTGGTACGCGTTCACGGTCGCGTTTAAGGGTGTGTTTTTGGAAGGGCTCGAGGTTGCCTTCATCGTCCTCACGTTCGGCAGCGCTCAAGGCAACCTCCCCCTGGCGGCCGCCGGTGCTGCGGCCGCGATCGTCCTGGTGGGCGTCGCGGGCGTCCTCGTGCATCGTCCGCTCAGCCGTGTGCCGGAGAACAGCCTCAAGTTCATGGTCGGGGTGTTGCTGACCACATTCGGTATCTTCTGGAGCGTGGAAGGTACCGGGATCGCGTGGCCCGGCAGCGACGCGGCGATTCTTGGCGTGCTCGGTCTCGTCGTCCTCTCGTCCTGCGGCCTGACGATGTACCTGCGGTATGAGCGCAAACGGGTCCCGGCGCCTGCGCTCGTAGCCGGGGACCGGGGTTCCTGAGGCGTGCCCTACGTTATCCGGTTCTTCCAATTTTGGTACGACTTCGTGGTCGGCGACGATTGGAGCGTCGCCGCCGGCGTGCTTGCGGCGCTTGTGGTGACCTTTGTGCTCGCGCGGCACGGTGTTGCCGCCTGGTGGCTCCTACCGGCCTGCGTGATCGTGGTTCTCTTCACGTCGCTCCGCCGTTCGATCCGGCGCTCAGGATGATGGGGGAGTGATTCCGTTACCGCAACCCCTCGACCGGCGAGTAGGACTGATAGGAAGGAGTGTCGCGAGGGGAGGAAGCGAGATTCAACTCCCGGACGTCTCCAAGCGACTATCCGTCGCACCGCGACAGGGATGGGTACATACGCTCTACAATGTTCGGTGGCTCAGGCGCCGCGGATGAGAGCCCCACGCCTACCCACCGGGAATGACTGGCAGAAGAATGTGTGACGGTCGGGCCGCGTCCACGTACACCGTATTCCGGACCGCGAGCGTGTGGGTGTGCGCGCCAACGGGCTCGCCGGTGTTTGGGTTCACATCAAAGCGAGGAAAGTTGCTACTGGAAATGTCAACCCGGATGCGATGCCCGGCTGCGAAGAGGTTGCTGGTGGGCGAAAGGTTGATGGTGACCTCGTAGACGTTTCCAGGGGTCATGAACTCCGGCCGGTCGAAGCCGTTTCGGTATCGCGTCCGGATGATGCCGTCTGCTAGATTCATGTCATAGCCGTGCACATAATCGTCGTTGGGCGGGTAGACGTCGAGCAGCTTCGCCGTGAAGTCGGTGTCGCGACCCGTGGAGGCAACCCAAAGCTTGACGACAATTGGCCCGGTTACTTCGGTCGCCACATTCAACCGCGGCGTTTGAAACACAAGCACATCGGGCCTGGCGGACAACGGCGGATAGGGCGGGCGGCAGCCGACGATCCCCGGCTCTTCCTTCTGATGGGAAGGTCCAGGTAGGACGATGGATCGCATGCGTGCTCGAGGCGGCGACATGGAGGGGTGCACGCCGTCGGGGACCGGCAGGTGTTCGTAGAAGCTTCCGACGTTCCCGCTGATGGTTGGGACGGGGTGTTCCGGATCAAAGACGTACACGATCGGGTCCGAGCCGTCCCGCGGAAGATCCGTGGTGAGCAAGCCCGTCCCGTGAAAATAGTACTTCCTGTAGTCGGTGCGCGCGAGCGGCCACTCCTGCTCGGCGCGCCACGCGCCGCCGTGATTGAGGCGCCCGTCCGAGTTACGCCTGCCGTCGGCCCCACCCATCACGAAAATACGAGCGGGCGGATCTTCTTCCGCGCCGTTCGCTTCATCCTTCAGCCACCGATCAAACCAACGGAGGCGCAGATCATTACACGATGGCCCGGCGCTGCCGTCCAACGCGGCCGCCGGCCCGAAGTCAACATCACCCGCATATCGTCGATCGCAGGCGTTGTGTGTCCACGGACCCATGATGAGCCGGACCGGCCTCCGGTTGCGCGCGGCGAGGCGCCGGAAGAATTCTGTGTTGGCCCACGCAAACAGATCGTACCATCCGCATCGCAGTACGGTCGGCACATCGGCGAAACGGCCAATGTGCTCCTCGAAGTTGATGCAGTCCTGCTTCCAAAATTCATCGTACTCGCCACGCCGGTAATAGTTAAAGAACACGTGCTCGATCTGCGGGGTCAAGGCCAGCGGGCTGCACCCCGGTTTGAGCGGCATCCGCATGACCCACTCCCGAAGATGTGCCGCCGCATCCGCGATCGCCCGGACGAGGATGGGGTCTTGCTGCACCTCACGGCTGTCGTGTGCGTGGAGAAACATCATTCCCAGCGTGTCCAGTTCCAGCGCGCCGCCTTGGCGGGCTCCGTTCGTGAACCAGTTGAAGAATCCATCGTCCAGCCACATCGCGGTGAGGTGGGGCGGGGCGTGGAGAGCGAGCGCGCCTTGGACCACAGCACCATGCGAAACACCAACGGTTCCGACCCGTCCGTTCGACCACCGCTGTTGTGCTATCCATTCAATGGTGTCATAGCCGTCCGACCCTTCATGGGGATTCACGACATGAGAGTAGACGTCGCCTTCTGAAGAGCCTCGTCCTCGAATGTCCTGCAGCACAACCGCGTATCCGCGAGGGACGAAGTATTTCACCACGGGTTTGATCCACAGCCAGTCCGCCTCTTTGTCATACGACGTGCGACCGAGGAGGGTGGGCCGTGCCGGTGCGGCCGCATAGTCGCCGTCGCCGGCCGGCAGATAGACATCGGTGGCCAACCGTGTGCCGTCTCGCATGGGGACCATGACATTCTTGAGGACCGACATCGACATGCTGCATCGCTCCATCGAGGAAGTCACCTCGTGCCTCCCATCGCGTCGTTCGGTCTACTCTACGACGACCTCTGCTCGCGCTCGCCTGCGGATCGCAGCCCGATCGCCAGCCGCGGATCGAGCCAATCACGCAGCCCGTCCCCGAGAAGGTTGAACCCCAGCACCGCGATGGAGAGCGCGACTGCCGGGAACAGCACGGTCCACGGATCGATTTGCATGACCTGCAGGCTGTCGTTGAGCATGGTGCCCCAGCTTACGTCCGGCGGCACGACGCCGAGACCTAGAAAACTCAAAGACGCTTCAATCACGATGCCACTGGCGAAGTAACTTGTGGCCAGGACGATCGTCGGCGACAAGACGTTGGGGAGGATATGGCGGGTGAGGATGCGACCGTCGCGCTGGCCGATGCAGCGAGCCGCGTCCACATAGTCGCGCGTCCGTTCCGCCAAGACCAGCCCCCGCACCGACCGTGCAAAGATGGGAATCCGCAGAGCGGCGACGGCCGTCATCACCGCGATCAATCCTTGTCCCATGATCGCCACGAGCACGAGCGCAAGCAGGATCGCCGGAAACGCAAGAACGGAGTCCATGAGGCGCATGAGCACGTCATCGAAGAGCCCGCCCGTGTACCCGCTGACCGCCCCGATGAGGGATCCGGCAACGAGACCGAGCAGCACGGACATGCCCCCGACCTCGACGGACACGCGGTCGCCGGCGACGACCCGCGAGAAGACGTCGCGCCCGAACACGTCGGTCCCCATGAGATGCCGCGTGCTCGGCGGCTGGAGTCGCTCGCCGATACTCATCGTCTGCGGGTTGTACGGCGTAACCGCCGGTGCGATCAGGGCGAGTGCGAGGATCGGCATGCAGATGCAAAGACCGGTTAGTGCGACGCGGCTTCGCCTGACGAGGCGTAACACGGTGCGTCTCCCGTGCGAGGGAATGCTCGCCTTCCGCCGCGACGGCCGCGCGCCCTGCGAAGCGGCACCGTCTGCGGCGACGGAAGGGTCGAGCGCCACCGTTACTTAGCGAGCCACGCTTTGTGCAGCCCCATCTGGCCGTTGATCGCGACGAGGTCGCGCCCGTACGCATCGAACCCCTGCACGTAACTGTGGTACGCGTCGATCAACGGCAGGTTGACATGATACTCCGGTGTGCCCACCGCCATGAAATCGGTAACCACTTGTCTGTAGATGGCCTTGGCCTTCGCCGGATCGAGTTCATCACGCCCTTGGGCAAGCAGGGTCTCAACGCGAGGATCGTCATAGCCTCCCACGTAAGGATGCCCCACATTGTCTTTGCTGAGGTACCCGTACGGCCGGTCAGGGTGGAACAGCGTGCCGATTTCGAGCGTCGCCATTTCCCAGTTGTAGGTGGGCAGCAACGCGAAGAAGCTCCCGGGGTCATGCTTGTCGAGCTTGACGCGCATGCCGATCTGCGCCAGCTGAGCCTGATACACTTCGGCGCGGGCATCGTTGACCGGGGACCAGACGGCGAGCGTGACGTCGATGCCCTTGCCGAGTCCGGCCTGTTGCATCAGCGACTTTGCCTTGTTGAGATCGACGGGGGCGATGGGGATGTTCTCGTACCAGAACGACGAGGTCTTGAAGGGTTGATTGTGCACCTGCCCCAAGCCGAAGTACACCGCATCGTTGAGAGCCTTTCGATCGATCGTCGCCCGTACCGCCTGGCGGACGCGCACGTCGCTGAACGGCGGGCGTCGGGTGTTGAGGCTGAGGTAGTCCGAATAGTTGTAGAACCAGCGGCGGAATTCAATCCCCTCCGGGGGCTTGGCATCGATCCAGTTTCGAGCGGCGGCCACGGGCGGCTGAGTAACGAAGTCCAGCCCGCCGGCAAGGAGCGCATTCAACCGCGCGCTCGGGTCGGACACGATCTTGACGGTCAGGGCGTCAATGTACGGGAGCGGCTTGCCGTCCGCGCCGGTTTGCCAGTAGCCGTCGTGACGCTTCGCGCTGAACTGTACCCCGGGTTTCCAATCGACGAACTGGAATGGGCCCGTCCCGATCGGTTTCGTCACCGTGCCGCCGGCATCGACGGACTCGTGCGCCAGGATGGCGGCTCGCGTCGATTGGGCCAGATTGCTCAGAAACGCCCCGAAGCCGGTCACGATGTCAGTCCGTACCGTGTATCGGTCGACGACGGTCGTGCGCAAGTCGATGATGTTGAAAATACTAGAGAGCACCGCGCCGTTCTTCCTATCGCGGATCCGATCGAAGCTCCATTTCACGTCATCCCCTGTCATCTCACGGCCGTTGTGGAACTTGACGCCCTTTCGGAGATTGAAGATCCACGCCTTGCCTCCGCTTTCAGAGCGGTAGCTCTCAGCCAGGACAGGTTCGATCTTGTCTGCGGCATTGCCGGCCACCAGCGGCTGGCTCATCAATCCCTGGATCAGGAGGTCGCCGTTGCCATTGAGCTTGTAAGGGTCGATCGAGGTCAGGTCCTCCTCGATGCCGATGTTCATGGACCCGCCACGTCTCGGGACACCAGGCGCCGGCGCCGCGTCTGCCGCAACGGGCGGCCGTTCGAGGCCACGCGAGAGTCCGATTCCGATCCCGGCCGTGGTCAACCCCTTGAGGAGCGTTCGTCGAGACAACCCGCGTGACGACGCGTTACTCACCATGCCACCCTCCACGGTGTCGCATCTGAGTGCGGACTTGTGAACCTTGGCAATCAAGCCGGGCCCCGCCGGATACCGCTCATCCCAGCCGGATCCTCGGGTCCAACATTGAGTAACTTACATCGACGGCCAGGCTGATCAGGATTACCCCAGTCGCGATCAGCAGCACCAATGCTTGGACGACGGGGTAGTCACGCGCGAGGATCGCATCCACGACGAGCCCACCAAGGCCCGGCCACGCGAAGACGATCTCGACAATCACGGTGCCGCCGAGCAGGTAACTCATCTGCAACCCCACGAGCGTGACGATGGGAAGCAGGGCATTCTTGAGGACATGGGTGACGAGGACGGCACGCTCCGCTACGCCCTTGGCTCTGGCGATCCTCACGTAGTCCTGTCCGAGTTCGTCGAGCACAGACGATCGTGTGAGGCGAAGCACGATGCCGATGAGCGTACCCGCCAGCGTAACGGTTGGGAGGAGCATGTGCGCGGGCCACCCGAATATTCCCTCTCTCGCGGTCGGGTACCCCATGGTCGGCAACCAGTGGAGAGCAAGACCGAACAACAGGACCAGCAGGACCCCCGAGACAAACGGCGGCACCGACAGCGTGACAAGCGCCGTCGTCATCGCTCCCAAATCGATCGGTGAATCCCGATA
>JAJPJL010000116.1 GCA_021324255.1 Bacillota bacterium | reverse complement strand
CCCCGGCGAGTCGTCGCCGAGGTTCTACGGGCCCGGGATCTATGTCATGGCGCTCTCGATCTTTCCGCCGCTCCTCGCCACCCTCGCCATGGCCAAGGAGGGCGAGCACAAGACCATCCTGCAAGTGTACGTCTCGAGCATCTCGGCGCACGAGTTCCTGCTCGGCAAGATCCTCGCCTTCGTCGCCGTGGCGCTGGCGGAGGCGGTCGTGCTGCTCGTCGTGCTGCTCACGAGCTTCGGCGTCGGCTTCGCGGGCGATCCGGCCCCGTTTGTCGTCGCGACGGTCCTGTACGCGTTTTGCGTGGCCGCGTTCGGGAACATGATCGGCGCGGCCATCCCCAATCAAGCCGCCGCGATGCAGGCGGTGGCCTTCGGCGGATTCCTGCTGGTCATGCTCCTATCCGGCCTCCTGTTCCCGATCGCCAACATCCCGGCCGGCCTGCGCTGGATCTCCAACCTCGTGTGGGGCCGTTACTACATCGAGGTCGTGCGGGACGCGCTCCTGCAGGGCGGCGGGTGGGCGGCCACGTGGTACAAGGTCCTGATCATCGGCGTGATCGGCGGGGCCTTCTACGCGGCCGCCTGGCGGACGATGCGCCGGATGCAGGTGGCGGACTGACGCCCATGACACGTCTCGTTCGCGCGGTCGCGGCCGGCCGGTTTCGCGCGCTCTTCCAAAAGGAGTTCCGGCAGATCCTCCGGGACCGGCGCCTGGTCATCTCCTTGACCGTGGCGCCGGTGCTGCAGCTCATCCTGCTGGGGTCCGTCCTCAATGCCACGGTCACGAACATCGCGCTCGGCGTGGTCGACGAGAGCCAGACACCCGAAAGCCGCGAGCTCGTGGCCCAGCTCACGCAGAGCAAGAGCTTCCGGCTGGCGGGGTACTACACGTCGTCCAACCGGCTCGGCGACGCGATCAGCACGGGCGCGGTCGAAGCCGGCGTCGTCATCCCGTACGACTTCGCCCGGAGGCTCCTCCGCGGCCAGCCGGTGACCGTGCAGTTCATCCTCAACGCCATGAACGTCAATACGGCGGAGATCAGCCAGGGGTACGCCCAAGGCGTGATCCAATCCTACAACGCCGGCCTCGCCGGGCAGGGGCTCCACGCGAGCTTCCGGCAGATCGCCGCGCAGCCCGTGACCGACCGCGGCGCCGTGGATCTCGCTCCGGCCTACCTCTTCAACCCCGGGCTCGTGAACTCGTGGTTCGTGGTCACGGGCATCTTCGGCATGCTCCTCATTCTCAACGGCACGATCATCGCGTCCACGGTCATGCTGAAAGAACGGGAGTTCGGCACCATCGAGCAGCTGTTGATGTCGCCGGCGAGCACCGCGGAGATCATCCTCGCGAAGATCGCGCCGGTGTTCGTGCTGCTGTCGGCCATGGCGCTGCTCGCGCTCGGCGTCATCCGGCTCGTGTTTCAGGTGCCGGTGCACGGCAGCCTGGTGGTCGTCCTCGGCGGCGCGGGGTTGTGTCTCCTGTCCGGGATCGGCCTCGGCACCCTGCTGGCGACGTTCACCCGCTCCGCGCAGCAGGCGATGCTCATGGTCTTCTTTATCAATCCGCCCCTGACGTCGCTGTCGGGAGCGTTGATGCCGGTCGAAGCGATGCCCGCGTGGATGCAACCGCTCACCGTGCTGAATCCGATCTTTCACTTCGGCCGCATCACCCGCGGCGCGCTCATCAAGGGGAGCGGCATCGACACGCTGTGGCCCAACCTGCTGGCGTTGTTCCTGTTTACGCTCGTCCTCGTGTCCCTGAGCGTGTGGCGGTTCCGCAGGCAGCTGACGTGAACATCGCATTGGGAGCGGCGGCGTGTGGAATGGAGGCCGAGTTCCACGCCGGCCGCCCGCCGGTCCTCGCCACAGCGGAACGCGGCGGCGCCGCGCCTCGTCAGGGGTTGGGGCTGTTACTCTTCAGCCAAGCATCGCACCGCGGGGCCTGCGCGGTGTTGTTGCCGTACACGCACCACTTGAACCAGGACCCGGCCCGCACCGACGCGTCCGTCTCCGCGATCGTCACCTTGTGTGTGGCATCGACCGCTTTGAGGTGATGCGATCCGGCCGGGGCCGAAAACGAACACCGGCCAAGGTACTTCACCGTGCACCAGGACGGGTTTTTGAAGGTGCTGAGCTGAAGGTACACCGTGACCGGGTCGCCCGATTGGTTCTGCCATAAGTTCCACACGTAGATCGTGCCCATGCCGTTCTGGGCCGCGGCGGGTCCGACCACGACCGTCCCCGCCAGAATGAGCGCAAGGACGCCCAACAGCCACGTCTTCACCATCGCACCTCGCGGGCCGCGCCGGTCACCGGGCCGCCTCCGCCCGGCTGCGCTTCACGCCCCCTTGCCATGCGTACGGCCAATTCGTCAGCCGAGTTCCACCATGACGACATGCATCGGGTTAAGAAAGCGGGTCCGATCTTTGTAGGTCACCTGGATCATCGCCGGCGACACGTCCTTGACCCGCGCGCCGTCGAGGACGGTGCCATTGATCAGATGGATGTCCACCACCCGTCCCTTGATCTGGATCGCTTCGGCAAACGTCATCATCGCACCCCCATCAGCGTCGGACCAATACCGCGATTCATCCAGCGCACGCCCGTGGTGGTCGGCTACGAGCCGCGGCAGGCGCGCCTTGTGCCGCTCCAGCACTTCGACCATGCGCCGTGTGAGGTCTGCGCTCGGCCGCGCGCGGCCATTGATCACCTGGTTAAGGTGGGAAACGCTGACGCCGACCTCCATGGCGACGGAGGACTGGCTCACGCCGTGTTCCGCGCACCACAACCGCAGTTCCTGCACGATCCGGCCCGCCCGCGCCGCGCCGGGATCGTGCGTGTTGACCGCGTCGCTCCCCACTGTTGCCCCCCGGTTCCGGAGTCCGTGAACGCACGGCGACGACGCCGAATGCGGCGCACGCGTGCTCGATCCCGCATCTCCGATCCGTATTGCCTGATGCCCAGATGCGGGCAGCCTCAGACGCCGCGCGGGCCGGGATGCAGGAGCTCCGCCGCGCGCCGCGAACTCCTAGCACGGCTGAATTGGTCCCGTCTTGACAGTGCAAGGCCCCATCCTCGTCCAAGCGATGGCGATGACGACAACCTATGGCGTCGGTCGAACCGCGCGCGGCACAGAGCATGCCTGACGGCGGGCCGGCCATCCGCGTCCTGCTCGTGGACGGGAACCGGCTCTTTCGAGCCGGTATCCGCACGTTCATGTCGGAACACGAGGACATCGAGGTGCTCGCCGACGTGGGGTCGGGCGAAGACGCGCTCAAGGTCCTCGACGCGCACGACCTGGACGTCGCCGTCATGGAGGTCAACCTCCCGGACACGAGCGGGCTGGACTTGCTTGGGCGATTGCGTACGGCCACGAGCAAATGCGAGGTGCTCTTCCTCACGACCGTGGATGACGCCGAGACGATGATCACGGCCGCGGAGCGGGGCGCGGCTGGCTACGTGTTGAAGGATATCAGCCCGGAAAACCTCGCGAACGCGATCCGCGCCGTGCATCAGGGGCGCACGATGCTCAACCCGGCGGTCGCCCGTCAGATGCTCGCCCGCCTCGCCGCGAAGGCGAAGAACGGGACCGTGCCCGACAAGCCGGAGTTGAGCGAACAGGAAGTCCTGATCCTCGGCCGCGTCGCCCTGGGGATGAGCGACAGGGAGATCGCTACGAAGCTGCACGTGTCCGAAGCGACGGTCAAGAAGCATCTCCGCAGGATCTACAGCAAGCTCGGCGCCCGCAACCGCGCGCAAGCCGCCCTGCTCGCCGTGAAGCTCAGCCTCCTCAAGTAAGCGGGGCCGCGGCGAGCCGAGCGTCCCGCGACGTTTCCGCGGCCACCAAACAGATCGGCAACAAAAGCGGGCAAGGCGGAGGACCTGCAAGGCCCCCCGCCTCGCCCAATGACCGCGGCTTCGCTGATCCGGCTATAGCCGCTTTCCGCGGATCGCGCGGTGCGCGATCGCCCCGGCTAGTTGTTGTTGTGACCGCCGTTGCCGCCCTGGCCGCCGTTGCCGCCGCCGCCGCTGCCGCCGGCGCCGTTGCCGTTGCCGGCGT
>JAJPJL010000107.1 GCA_021324255.1 Bacillota bacterium | reverse complement strand
TCCCGTGAGCAGGACGAGTTCGGAGACGGCGGCCGGCCCGTCGGTCAGGCGCTCCATAATGCGGAACCGCACCGGATCCGCGAGGGCCTGGGCGATGGTGGTCGGGCAGAGACTCGGCATGGGATCACCCGATCGGATAGGGATGCATCGCACTAGGCGGCGCGGGTGCAGTATCGGACATGTCCCACCGGCCGCGGCCGCCGCATTGTACAGCCCCATGCCTTCCCCCTCTCCCAAAGGACTGAGGGCCAGAGGACTGAGGGCCGCGGCGAGCGCCGCGCTGCTGACGCTTAGGATTGACCAGGCGAACTGGAGCGCGATGAACGCGATTTCCGCCCACCGCGCGCCCGACGGGCCGCTCAGCCCCCCGTCGCAATGGCCAGCAGGTTGATGGCGCGGCTTCCCAGCACCATGCCCATTATCCGGCGTGCGCCCCAGCGGTTGGCCTACGCGCCGGCCGGCGCGAAGAGCGGCAGCGAAACCCCCACGGCAGCGGCATACAGCAACGCCGATGCGCCGGGCACAACGTGAAAGACCCACGCCATGAGGAGCGGGTACGGCGCGTAGAGTACTTGACTGCCGGTCAAGGCCAACGCCCAGGCGGTCAGAAGAGCGCAAATGGCGACGCCAGCGTATCCCGGATTGCACGCCAAGTCACGCTCGGCGCCCGGCGTGCGCGACGGGGGAGAGCAAGCGGGGGCACGCGGACGGTCCGCCACGCGGAACCCGCTGCCACCAAGGCCCGCCCCCCGTTGATCGCCAGTGTTCGGGGATCCCGATCCAAGCGACCGTCGCAGCGATCAGCAGCCAGACCGCGCCAGACCCGACGCCCGCGGCGTACGCGAGTGCGAGCATGCCGGCCAGATCCGTTGCCCACGCAAAGAGCACCACTGCGCAGCCCATGACCGCAGCGCCCCCGGCGAACAGGGTCCGGTGCCAGCGGTTCGGTCGGCGACCACCCCGTAGAAGGGCGCCAGCACGTTCCCAAGGCTGAAGACGACCATCACGACGCCGACGTTGCTCGGTGTCCCGCTGCGAGCCACGACGAGCGGTGGTTTGGCCACGACCCGGCCAAGTGGGCCGAGTTCCGTCGCCGGTACCGCCGTGAACTGGCGAAAAAGGCAGGGTTGTTGCAAGATTTGGCCGGACATGCACGCGGCGGAGGGTTGACGCTGGTCTACAGCGCGCGCGACATCCAGCGCAACCAGGCTGTGGTCATCAAGGAGGTGCTGAAAGGCACCGCGGCGGGTCGAGGCTGACGCCGCAGCGGCGTCCGCGGCGCCCGTGTGCACGCGCGCAAGCGCGTGGGCCTCGATTGTTCATCATCGTGAGAGCTGTGACTCGCTTGACCCGCCCAGAGTGAATCCGGTGTGAGGAGACGAGGTACACCGCCATGGCCTACGTCATCACGGAGCCGTGTATCAACGTAAAGGACCGCTCCTGCGTGGAGGTATGTCCGGTCGATTGCATCCATCCGAAGGTGGACGAGGAACAAGAGGAGACCAAACTGTACATCAATCCCGAGGAGTGCATCGATTGCGGCGCCTGCGAGTCGGTATGTCCCGTCTCCGCGATCTTCCCGGAGGCCGGGGTGCCCGACCAGTGGAAGACCCACATCGAAATGAACGCCGCGTATTACCACATGAGCAAGGAAGAGTTGGTCGCGACGTACGGCTTCCGTTGACGCGGCGACGCACGCGCGGACCGTCCGCGAGGAGCGGTCGACGCGGCATCGCGTGCCGGCCAACGGAACACATCCTGCAGGACGCTGCTGATCCTGCGAGACGCTCGGGTGTGCGCGATCAAAGACCGCGTGAGCGGTAGTGGATGTTGCTGATCGGACTCGTCAAAATCAACCGTGATCGTGAGGGCTTGTGCCATGGAACACTTCGATCTCGCCGTGGTGGGTGCCGGATTGGGCGGCTTCAACGCGGCGATGCAGGCGGTCGAGCTTGGAGCGCGCGTCGCTTTAATCGAGGGGAACAAGGTCGGCGGCACGTGAGCCAATGTGGGGTGCATCCCCACGAAGACCCTGGTACGGTCTGCGAAGGCGATTCATACTGCGCGGCGCGGCGCCGAGTTCGGATTTCGCACCTCCAAGATCGAGGCGGACTGGCCGCGCATCCGGGCGCGGAAGAACGAGGTCGTCGGGGCGATTGTCGGCGGACTGATGCGCGGCATCGAACAGCACCCGGGCCTGACGCTCGTGCACGGCTGGGCGGAGTTCCTCGACGTGCACCGGCTCGCCGTGAACGGTGGGGTGGTCGAGAGCGAGCGGATCATTCTGGCCTCCGGCGTCCGGCCACGGGTGCCGAAGCTCGACGGGCTCGACGCGGTGGACTGCCTGACGAACGAGACGGTCATGGACATGGACACGCTGCCCGCCTCGCTCGTGATCATCGGCGGCGGGCCGGAAGGAGTGGAGTTCGGGCAGATCTTTCGCCGGTTCGGCGTCGCCGTCGTCATTCTCCAGCGGCGGGACCGCCTGCTGCCCCGGGAGGACCCCGAGATCTCCACGGAGGTCGCGGAACTGCTGCAAGAGGAAGGAGTGACGATCCACACCAACGCGGTGCCGACGCGCGTGGAGCGTACCGCGTCGGGGCTCACCGTCGTCGCCACGGTTGACGGGCAAGCTCGGCGATTCGACACCGAGCGGATCCTGGTCGCCGCGGGGCGCCGGCCTCACGAGCTCGGGCGACTGCGGCTCGATGCCGCCGGGATCGAGGGCGATGTGGAACACGGGGTGAGCGTGGACGAGACACTGCGCACGACGGCGCCGAACGTGTGGGCGATCGGCGATGTGATCGGCCGGATGCAACATCAACACTTCTCCGTCTACACCGGTCGGTTGGCCGCACGGAACGCCCTGACGAATGCGCACCTCACGTATGATACCTTCCGCATTCCGCGGGCCGTGTTCACGGACCCTGAGGTCGCCAGCATCGGGTGGACGGCCGAGGAAGCCGAGGCGCGAGGGCACCGCGTGAAAGTTGGCAAGCACCCCGTCCGCGCGATCAGTCGAGCCCGGGCGATGGGCGAAGGGCGTGGGTTCGTCAAGGTCGTGACCGATGCCGCCACAGATCGGCTCCTCGGGATGCACCTGCTGGCGCCCATGGGCGCCGATCTGCTGCCCCAGGCCGTGCTGATGATGCAGACCGGATCCGCGGCGCCTCTGCGAGATGTGGTGTATATTCATCCGACGCTGTCGGAAGGGGTGAAGGCGGCGGCGAGCAAGGCGCGTCCGTCGTGAGGCGCCGGCACAGCGGTTGCTGGCGGCGACGATTATGCCCCGGTGATCTCGCCACCCAACAGCCCGGTGACCGTGCGCATCGTCAAGGCGGACAAAGACCGCGTGATCGTCCGGCACACGTGCCAGGTCGTGCGCTCGGGAGGGACGCCTCATGTATCACTTTGACGCCAGGATCTCGAGCACCGTGCGCGGCGCCGCGCCGCCACGAGAGCCCCGGGTGGAGGCCGCCCCAGGCGGGGCAGCGTTCTCGGCCGACCTGCTGGAGCGGATCGACCGGTACTGGCGCGCCGCCAACTATCTGACGGTCGGACAGATCTACCTGCGCGACAACCCGCTGCTGCGCGAACCGCTGCGCCCCGAGCACATCAAGCCGCGCCTGCTCGGGCACTGGGGCACCTCGCCCGGCCTGAACTTCATTTATGTCCACCTCAACCGGCTGATCGTGGCGCACGACGTGGACATGATCTTCCTGGCCGGCCCCCGGGCACGGCGGGCCGGCGGTGGTGGCCAACGTTTATCTCGAGGGCACCTACTCCGAAGTCTATCCTGACGTGCCCCGCGCCGAGGAGGGCCTGCGGCGCCTATTCCGGCAGTTCTCGACGCCCGGCGGCATCCCGAGTCACGTCAGCGTGCCGACGCCCGGCTCGATCCACGAGGGCGGCGAACTGGGCTACGTGCTGATCCACGCGTTCGGCGCGGCGTTCGACAACCCCGACCTGGTCGTCGCCGCCGTCGTGGGCGACGGTGAGGCGGAGACCGGCCCGTGCGCCGGGTCGTGGCAGGGGGTCAATTTTCTCAATCCCGCTCGCGACGGCGCGGTGCTGCCGATCCTGCACCTCAACGGTTACAAGATCGGCGGGCCCACCGTACTCGGCCGCCGCGGCGACGGCGACGTGCGCGCCGTGATCGAGGGACACGGTTACGAAGTGCACCTGGTCGCGGGCGACGACCCGGGCGAAATGCACGCGGCGTTCGCCGCGGCGCTGGAGACGTGCTACGCCGAGATACGCGCGATCCAGGCTGCGGCGCGCGTGCGGGGCGTCATCGGACGTCCCCGGTGGCCGGCGATCGTGCTGCGCACCCCGAAGGGCTGGACCGGCCCGACGGAACTCGACGGCCTCCCCGTCGAGGGGACGTTCCGCGCGCATCAGGTGCCCTTGCCGGACGTACGGACGCGGCCCGAGCAACTTGCGATGCTCGAGGCGTGGCTGCGCGGGTACAAGCCGGAGGAGTTGTTCGGCCGCGATGGCGCGCCGGCTCCCGATCTCGCGGCGCTCCCGCCGCGTGGAGACCGCCGCATGGGGGCCAATCCGCACGCCAACGGCGGCCGGCTGCTCGAGCCGCTCGACCTGCCGGACTTCCGGGATTACGCCGTCGAGGTGGCACGTCCCGCCGTCGAGCACCGGGAATCCACGCGGTGCCTCGGCGCGCTGCTGCGCGACGTGTACGCGCGGACCACGGACCGGCGGAACTTCCGGCTGTTCTGTCCCGACGAGACCCACTCCAACCGCCTCGGGGACGTGTTCGAGGTGGAGAACCGCTGCTTCGTCGGGCCCACGCTCGCGATCGACGACCACGTCTCCGCGGACGGGCGCGTCATGGAGGTGCTGAGCGAGCACCTCTGCCAGGGCTGGCTGGAAGGGTACCTCTTGACCGGCCGGCACGGCCTGTTCGCCACCTACGAGGCGTTCGCGATGGTGTCCGCCTCGATGACCGTGCAGCACACCAAGTGGCTCGAAGGCACGGCCAAGCTGCCCTGACGGGCGCCGATCGCGTCGCTCAACATCCTGCTCACGTCCACCTGCTGGCGGCAGGACCACAACGGGTTCAGCCACCAGGGGCCGGGGTTGATCGATGTCGTGCTGTCCAAGCGCGGCACCGTGGCCCGGATCTACCTGCCGCCGGACGCGAACTGCCTCCTGTCCGTCGCCGACCACTGCCTGCGCAGCCGCAACTACGTGAACCTGATCGTGATCGACAAGCAGCCGCAGCTGCAGTGGCTCGATCTGCCGGCCGCGATCGAGCACTGCCGGCGCGGCGCATCCGCCTGGGCGTGGGCGAGCAACGACGAGGGCCGCGAGCCCGACGTTGTCCTCGCCGCGTGCGGGGACGCCCCGACCTTGGAGACCGTGGCCGCGGCGTGGTGGCTGCGGCGGCGGGCCCCGGAATTGCGCGTCCGGGTCGTCAACGTGGTGGACCTGATGGCGCTGTTCCCGCCGAGCGTCCACCCACACGGGTTGTCGGACGACGACTTCGCTGTGCTGTTCACGCTCGACCGGCCCGTCGTCTTCGCCTTTCACGGCTACCAGCGTGCCATCCACGAGGTCATGCATGGCCGCCCGGACACGGAGCGGCTCCACGTCCGCGGGTTCATGGAGCAGGGGACGACCACGACCCCGTTTCAGATGGTCTCGCTCAACGGGATGAGCCGCTACCACCTCTGCGCGGAGGCGCTGCGCCGTACGACGCGGCTCGGCGGCCGCGCCGAGGCGCTGATCGCCGAGTGCCGCCGGTGCATCGACAACGCGGAGGCGTACGCGCGCGAACAGCTCGAGGACCCGCCGGAGATCGCGAAGTGGACCTGGGCTGATGCCTAGCTCCGGGCGGTCACGCTCGCCGCGCTCAGGCCGGCATGTCGTCCGCGCGCGGTGACCTGAGTGGAGCCATAGTGGCGAGTCGTGTGACGGCCAGCCGAGTGGTCAAGGCGGGACCATCCGCCGGCAGGTGATCAAGCAATGGGTTCTCTAGACGCGGCCCGACGCGGCCCGCACGGGGCGCTTGCCACAGCGGCTGCGAACGACGTCGCGCGATCCGCCGCGTCGGCGCGCCCCGCACATGCGCTTCTGGTGTAGGGTAGCCTGGGAACGTCTGCGGATCAGGTCGTTCGCAAACAGACTGTGCTACGTGTTCCTGCTGGGCCGCATCGAGCCGATCCCGGAGCCTGGAACGTGAGCGGGCAACCGGTCTCGCTCGGCGTCGATCTCGGCACGACGTCGGCGAAGGCGGTGGCGTGCGCCGTCGATGGCCGCGTCGTCGCCGAGGCATCGGAGCGCTACGGCGTGACCTCCCCGCGTCCCGGGTACGTGGAGCAGGATGCGAACGCCGTGTACCTGGCGGCGACCCGCGCGACCGCACGCGCGATCCATGACGCGACCCTTCGGGGTGGTGAGGTCGCCGTGATCGGATTCAGCAGCGCGATGCACGGGCTCGTCCCGATGGACGAGCAGGGCGAACCCATCGGGCCGTTCCTGACCTGGATGGACCGGCGGGCCGCGGCGATCGCGCAGGCCTGGCACGACGACGGCACCGCCGCCCGGCTGTACGCGCGGACGGGGGCGCCCATGCACCCGATGCTCCCGCTCTGCAAACTTCGCTGGCTCGCGACCGAGATGCCCGACACGTTCACGCGGGCCCGGCGCTTCGTCTCGCTGAAGGAGCTGCTCGTGTTCCGGTGGACGGGCCGGTGGTGCATCGACCACGGCATCGCGTCGGCGACGGGCCTGTTCGATCTTCAGGCGAGGCGGTGGGACGAGGAAGCCCTGGCGCTCGCCGGCGTCGACGCCTCCCGTCTCTCCGGCGGTGCCGTCGACGACGCTTCGTGAGATTCGCTCGGGCGTGGCCCGGTCGCTGGGCCTCGAGGCCGACGCCGCCCTCGTCCTGTGTTCCAGCGACGGCGCGCTGGCCAATCTCGGGGTCGGGGCGATCGACCACGGCGCCACCGCGCTGACGCTCGGGACGAGCGGTGCCGTCCGGGCGGTGGCCGACGTGCCGATGTTCGATCACGCGGGCCGGACGTTCTGTTACGTGTTCGACGACACGCGCTGCCTCGTCGGTGGCCCGACCAGTTCCGCCGGGGGGGTGTTCGACTGGCTGTGCGCGCTGTTGCTCCCGGAGGTCCCGATCGAGCGCCGGTTCGACGCGGCGGTGTCGCTCGCGGCGGAGGTGGGGGAGGGCGCGAACGGGCTCACCCTCCTCCCGTTCCTGTCCGGGGAGCGCGCCCCGTACTGGTACGGCGACCTCCGCGGCGCCTTTGTCGGCCTCGACCTCTCTCATGATCGGCGTCATTTGCTGCGCGCAGGGCTGGAAAGCATTGTCTTGGCCCTGCGGACCGTAGGCGACATCATGGCCGACCTTATCGGGAAGCCGTCTGCGCTCCTCTTGTCGGGCGGTCTGACCCATGCGCCCGGGTTCAGGGCGCTCATTGCGGACATCTTCGGCACGGAAACATGGCTGCCGAGCACTGACGAAGCGTCGGCGTACGGTGCGGCGGTGATGGCGGCCGTCGCGGTCAAGATGCTGCCAGACCTCGGCAGCGTGCACGCCCTGCTCACCTACCCGGAACGTCGGACGCCTAATCCCGCGGCGAGCCGGGCATACGACGACGTCTACCGCCGGTATCGCCGCGTCGTGGACATGCTGTTGCCGCTGTGGCATCCGGAAGTCCAGCATCAGGCGGAGCGGGTGCCGTGACGGGCTTGCCGGTGGAGCGGTGGGCTCACGTACCTCCACCGCGGTGGCCGTCTTTGTCCTGCGCTCCCGGTCGCCGTCTTCCAAGACACAGGCGCCACTGGCACGAGAGCGCGTACCCGATCGGCCGCCCGGAGGACCTGCGGCGGCACCTCGACGAAGTCGGCGTCCGTCCTGTGGACGCCGCGTTCGACGCCGTCTGACCCCATGGGCGTCCGGCGCGCCGAACGGTCTGGGACCATCCTTCCCCACCGGCTGACATCCCTCGGTCCGGACGCCACGCCGCCGGGCGGCCACCGGATTCGACGCCTGACGGGCACCGGTCTGGGTGTTCGCGTCATCTTCAGCGACGAACAGGGAGGACTGCGATGCCTCCGACACGGCCGCTGCATGACGTTGGCCGGAGCCTCTGGCTCGACAACATTACACGGCGGTTGCTCATCGACGGCACGCTCAAGCGCTACACCGCCGGTTTCTCGATCACCGGCCTCACATCGAACCCGACGATTTCCGATGACGCTGTTCCCGACGAGGCGCACGCGGAGGCGCGCGGGTGTTTCTCCGAGTGGGAGGTCGTGATCTCAGAGTCGCGATCATCGCGATCAACGGCTGGAATCGGTGAAACGTCAGCATGCACGCGGTGTGGGGCACAACATCAACCGACGCGCGCCGGCGCGGCCGTGCATCGTTCGGAGAGGCCCGCCTGTCGGAAACGCCGTGGCCATCCTGAGCGACCGGCTCTGTTGGCGGATCGACGCAGGAGTTTTGGGGAGAGCGGCGTATGGACGAGGTGGAGGCGGCTATGGTCGCAAAGTCTCCGTCCGTCACGGAGTCCCTTCGGATACACCCTGAGCTGGACGAGCGCACGAGCCTGTCGCGTTGTCTCCTTCTTCGTCGGTTGCCCCCCTCGGCCTGGCACGACCTCACCCGCACCGCGAACACACGCCGTCTCCGGACGGGCGAGTTTCTCTGTCGCCAGGCAGAAGTCGTCGCAAACGTCTACGTGCTCCTCCGTGGCCGGATCAGCGTCGTTCGCGTCTCATCGAGGGGGAGCCAGGTGCTGCTGCGATTCCATTATCCGGGAGACGCCTTCGCCTGCGCGCACGCGGTCAGCCGCTCCCCGGCGCCGGCCTCGCTCCAGGCGAGTCAAGACAGCGTCGTGCTGGCGTGGGACGGCAAGCCGTTCATCAGCCTGCTGCGGCGGTATCCCCGCATGGTCGAGAACTTCGCTGCCGTGATCGTCCAACACAATCGCGAAACGTGGGCGCATCTCGAAGAAACATTGATCGATTCCTGCGAACGGCGCCTGGCCCGCGCGATGCAGCGAGGTTTCGACGCGGCGCCGCGTGACGGCCGCGGGTTGGAGTTTCACCTGACGGAGCAGCAAATGGCGGAATACTTGGGCACGTCACCGTACACGATCTCCCGCATCCTGAGCCGCTGGCGGCGCGAGGGCGTGGTCGACGTGCACCGCGGGCGAGTGCGCGTGGTGACCCCCGAGGCGTTGTGCTCATTGGCGAACGGGTTCGGGAGGCTGTAGCACCGCCTGCCTTACGAGGGTCGCGGGCAGCCCGGGCCGCGGGCGACGTGTGGAGGTACCGTCGTCGATTCATGGCTCGGTCGGCCGGGCCAGTCGCCATCCCCACCGGGGGCAACGGTTGGCGAGCCGGTCGCTGTGGCGGTTGCGCGCGCGCAAGGACCGGCGCGCGCCGGTAGGCTACCGTGGTGCCACCCCGGCGACGAGACCGAACGGGGCATGCGGAGGTGGGCGGAATGGCGGAAGATGAGCACGTACCGGTGTACCTGCGTACCCATCAGTTGCAGGGGGCGCTGCTGAGGTTCGACACGGCATCCGAGATCGACGCGCTCCGGCGGCAGTTGGCGCCGTCGGGGACCGGCCGTGCGGCAAAGACCCTGGTGAAGGAAGGGCCGATCCGGGTCACGCTCGTGGCGCTGCGGCAGGGTGCGGCCTTGGATGAGCATCATGCCGCCGGACCGGTCACGATCCACGTCTTGCAAGGGATCTTCAGGCTGTCGACGAGTGCCGGCGACACCGAGGTGCGCGCCGGCGAGTTGATTGCGCTGGACGCCGAGGTGCCGCATACCGCACGTGCGGTCCACGACTGCGCGCTCCTGGTGACGGTGGCGATGGCCAGATAGGCGGCCGGCTCGTCCCGGCTCAAGGAGGAGGGAGGCCTACGCCGCCGAGGGCGGGGGGGCGCGCATGGATATCCTGGACGTTTTGGCGGGCGAGCACGGCGTCTTCTACGGCCAATTCGACGATCTGGAACGGACGCTCCCGCTCGCGACCGCAGCCGAGGAAGTGCAGGTCCAGGCCGCCCTGCTTGGCGCTGCGGTGGAGGCCCATTCTGCGCTGGAAGATGACCTGGTGTTTACTGCCGTCGAGCCGCACCTCGATGCCGGGTCGCCGGATGTGCGCGGGTTGCGGATGATGCACGAGGAGATCGCCGACGGCTTCGGGCGCGTCCGCGCCGCCCGGGACCTCGACACCGCGCGCGAGGAGTTCGCCGGCGTCATTGGGCTCGCGCGGCAGCACTTCCTTGGCGAAGAAACGTTTCTCTTTCCGAAAGCGCGCACGCTGCTCACGGACGAGACGCGGGCTGCGCTGGGCGCGACCTGGGCCGATCGTCGCGGCGTGATGCGTGCGTTTGGGATGTGGCGGTAACGCGCGGTGTGGCCGACGCGGGCGGGGCCGGAGGAAGAACGTCCGTGAACATTATCGACGCGCTGTTGGGCGAGCACGGTGCGCTGTACGTGGAGATGGAGCAGCTCGAGCAAACGCTCCAGGAGTCGGTCGCGGATGCCCAGGCGCTTGCGGCCATCGTCGGGGGGGCGATCGAAGCCCACAGCCGGTTGGAGGACGAAGTCCTGTTCAGCGTGCTGGCGCGGCGGTCGGCTGAAGCCGAAGGGATCATCCGCAGCATGCAGCGCATGCACGAGGACATCGGCGACGCCCTTAGGCGGCTTCGCGCGCTCCCGGGCGGCGTCGGGGCGCGAGACCTCGCGCTGAGCGCGATCGCGCTGGCACGGGAGCATTTCAGCGCCGAAGAGGAACTCTGCTTCCCCCTGGCCGATCAGGTCCTCCCAGCGGCCGTGCTGAGCGAGCTTGGCGCGCGCTGGGCTGAACGGCGAGGCGTGACGTACGTAGGGGCGCCCTGACCACAACGTGTACGTGTTGGAACTCGACAGCCTAGTGGCGGCACGTCCGGCGCCAGTTGTGCTTCCGCAAAGACCGGATCTCGGGCGTGTGGTGCACTGAAAGCGAGCAAGAGGAGCGGAAGGAGGCGCAGTGCCCATGGCATCCATCACGCGAGCCACACTGGTGAAGGACGCGATCCGCAGTTCCGAGCAGGCGCGGAGCCTGTTCATGAAGCACGGGATCGACCCCGAGATTCGCTGCGTGGGGATGTACGATATCAACACCCTGGACGACATCGAGGAGTACTGCAACGCGAAGAACGTCGATGCCCTCATTGCCGAGCTGAACGCCGCGCTCCCCGCGCGGTAAGCGGCGGGGTCTGTTGAGGTCACGGCCAACGGCGGAGCGCACGATGCGACGGCGGGCGGTGGTGATCGGCGGTGGATTCGGCGGCCTGCGCGTCGCGCAGCGTCTCGCGCGGTACGCGGACCACGAGGCGCTGGACGTCGTCCTGATCGATCAATCACCCTATCATTGCCTTCGCCCGAAGCTGCCGCAGGCCTTGGGCGCGCGCATCGCGTGCGCGGTGCACGTGCCGCTGAGCGCGCTGCTCGCGTCAAGCCGGGTGCGGCTGCTGACGAAGCAGGTCACCGGCATCGACCCTGCCGCGCACCGCATCAGCTGGGAGGATGGCGCGCTGGAAGCGGACGTCCTCGTGCTTGCGCTCGGCGGGGAGCCGTGCATCCCGCCGGGGATGGCCGAAGACCCGAGCGTGCTCCTCCCGGTGTGGGGGTTCGATCAGACGTGCGGCATCCGTCGCCGTGTGCGGTTTCTTACGGACGCGGCGCGCCGCGGGCGCGCCGTCAACCTCGACGTGGTCGTCATTGGCGGAGGGTTCGTCGGTGTCGAGGTGGCCGCCGAGCTGCAGGGGCGGTTGACCAGGATCTCCCACGGAGACCGTCGCGCGAGCGTCACGCTGGTCGAGGCGCAGGAACGGGTGTTGCCGCGGTTGAGCGCCTGGGCGGGGCGCGCGGCGGCGCGGCGGCTTGCCGCGGGCGGGGTGCACCTGTCTCTTGGGACCGAGGTGCTGCACGTCCGAGCCGGCGGGGTGGCGCTGGCCGACGGCCGCCGTCTCGACGCCGGCACGGTGATCTGGGCGGGCGGCCGCATTCAGGCGCCGGGGCTCGCCGCGACCTCGGGGTTGGTGGATGAGACGGGCCGCATTCCCGTCATGGACACGCTGGCGATGGCGCGTGACGCGGACATCTTTGCGCTCGGCGATTGCGCATACAGCGTCGAACGGGGTGCCGACGCGTCAGAACCGTCCGCCCATCGCGCGGAGGCACAGGCCGACATCGTGGCCCAGAACGTGCTCGCACGGCTTCGGCATCGGCCGCTGATCCCGTATCGGCCCGGGCCGAACATCTACGTCATGGGGCTTGGTCCGCGGTACGGCATCCTGGAGGTCGAGCGGCTGCGGACCGCGGGTTTGGCACCGGCGCTCTTCAAGGAGCTCGTCATCCTGCGGCATCTGCTGGAGGCCGGGGGGGTGGCGGCGCTCCGCGGTGCAGCTTCCCGAGTCGTCCTCGACGAGCTGCAACCGGCGCGATGGGATTCGCCTCCTTTGCCCGAGGGCGTCGTGCACGCGACGCAGGTTTCGGGGAGGCACGGAGAGTAGCGAATACCATTGTCCGTGATCCATCACGCGCTCGGGGGCACATCACCGATGCCGGAGCACGATCAGGCGGCGTTCGTGGCCCCGAGCGCGCATGCCGCAGTGGGGAGTCCGCTCGCCTTCACCTTTGGCGGCTGGTTCATGTGGACGGCCGTTGGCGTGGCCCTGCCTGCTCTGGGGCTGTATCTGATCGCGGCGGCAGGGCTCCTGGCCCGGGGGAGTGTGGAGACGCCGCGGACGTTCGCCGCCACGCACGTGGCGACGCTCGGCTGGGTGACGATGACGATCATGGGCGCGGCGGCACAGATGGCGCAGGCGCTCTTGGGTGCCCGGATCCGGGGCGAGCGCACGATCCCGTGGCAGTACGGCGTGTTCACGTTGAGCGTCGCGGCCGTGGTGCTCGGGTTCGAGCGCGGGGACTTCACGCTGGTCGCCGCCGGGGGCGTCGGCGTGAACGTGGCCTCGTGGTGGTTCGTCGTGCTCGTGCTCCGGACGCTGGGCTCGGCCGGGCCGGGCCGCGGCGTCGTCAGTCCGCAGATTCCGGTGGCCTTCGCCTGCTTCATCCTCGTCCTGGCGTGGGGGACCCTGCTCGCCGCCAATCTGCGCTGGGCCTTTTGGCCCTGGGCGATCGCGTGGCAGCGCGGCCTGGTCATCCACCTCACGCTCGGCCTCGGGGGGTGGTTCGGCCTGATGGTGATCGGCACGTTCTACCGCGTCGTGCCGCTCATGCACGGCGCGCGGGTGGCCAGCATCCGCCGAGGCTGGGGGATCCTGACCCTGGCGGTGCTCGCCATCGGCGGTACGCTCGCGGGCGTGGGCAGCGGATCGGCTGGGGTGATGCGCGCGTGCGCGTTCCTTGCGGCCGCGGCCCTCGTGCTGTTCAGCGGCGAGATCCGACACGTCCTGGCGCACCGGCGCAGCCGGGCCCCCGATCTGAACGTGGCGCATTGGCGCGCGGTCGCCGCGTATTCGGTCGTCCTCGCCGCGGTCGGCGTCGGGTGGGGACTGGGCTGGCTGCGGACCACGCCGCCCGACCGGCTCGGCGAAGGCGTGGTGGTGCTGTTTCTGCTCGGGTGGGTGACGCAGGCGATCATCGGCCAGCTCTACAAGGTCACGCCGTTTCTGATGTGGTACTATCGCGCGACAATCCCGGACGTGGTGGCCATTTCTCACAAACCCGATCTCTACGCGCCCCGGCCCGGCCGGATCGTGCTGTGGCTGGGCAACCTAGGGACGGCGGCGATCGCGAGCGGCATCTGGAGCGCGGATGCGGTGGTGGCCGAAGTCGGAGCGATGCTGTTCGCGGCGTCGGCCGTGCTGCTCGCCTATATGCTGGCGTACCGGTGGATCCCGGCAGTGGTGCTGGGAGCGCTGCCCTTGCAATGGCGGTGGCGCATTTCGTAGGGGCGCTCTTCCTCCTGGATGCGGGCACCACGGGGCAGGTTGAGCCATCGCAACGACCGGGTGCGCGACGGCACGTACCCTCAGAGCGAGGGAGGCGCCAACCAGGATGCGAGGACGCGACGAGGCGGGATGGCGGTGGATCGCCTGGACGCTCGCGGTCGCCGCACTGCTGTGGATGGTGCTGGTACAGGCGCTCACCATGCCGCGCACGACCGTGTCGTACAGCGACTTCCTTGGCCGCGTGGGACGCGGCGATGTGCGCCAGGTGACGCTGCAGGGCGATGCGGCCAGCGGTACGCTGATCCCGAAATCGTTCAAGTCTCGGAGAAAGACCGTGGTCTTGACGATCCTGCGGATCGAGGAGCCGGCGGCGCGAGAATGGCGCTGAGATTCTCCAAGGCCCGCCTTGTTTGGATGCGGATGTCACCGAAGACCAGTGGGTGCGAGCGGAGGGCGAGGGGAAGCTGCCCCGCGACGAAGACCAGTCCGTTCGCGCCCATCGCCTGTGCCTGGGGTCCCGGCGTCGCAGGCGCCTCGTCAGTCCTGATGAGACGCTTGGGTGTGCGCCTTCCCCCCGTTCTTCCGGGCACAAGGTTCGTGCATTCCTCGCATGAGGCGGGCAACCATCCCCTGCTTTCCCACGATGCTCGATGCCTCCCTCCCATATGGTACGCGATTGGATAGGTCGCAAGGGGCGGAGGACGCGGCTCCCGAGGGGGTTCTCAGAGCCCGGTCATCGCTTGCCCTCCGCCCCCGCCCTCGGATGGCCGCGCGTCCGACCGGGGTCGTGCACCTCGGGTCCGCCGCTCGCTGGCGAGGTGATGCGACCTGTCGTACCGTGTCACACGATGTTGGTAGATCGAGTTTGCGTCTGCGCAACGACGAACCTGATCCGCATGGTACGGTTTGTTGGGTAAGGCTGGGACCGTTGGTCGATCGCAGACGCAACCCACACAGTCCGCCAGACATACCGGCCTGGGAGGCGTTTGGCGATGCCGCACTATAAATACCTTGTGATCGGCGGGGGGATGACGGCGGACGCCGCGATCGAGGCGATCCGTCAGGCGGACCCGACTGCCGCGGTGGGCTTAATCGGTGCGGAGTCTTCACCGCCCTACAACCGGCCTCCGCTCTCCAAGGCCCTGTGGAAGGGAAAGCCCTTGGAGAGCATCTGGCGAGGCACGGAGCGGCGCGGCGCCACGCTGCATCTTGGACGAACGGCGCGGACGTTGGATGTTGCGGGCCATCGTGTCGTCGACGACCATGGGATAGAGTACACGTGGACCAAGGCGCTGCTCGCGATCGGCGGCGCGCCCCGGCGGCTGCCCGTTGGCGGCGATGACATCATCTATTTTCGGTCCGTAGATGACTATACGCGCCTCCGGCACTTGGCGGAGCACGGCCAGCGGTTCGCGGTGATCGGGAGCGGGTTCATCGGCTCGGAGATTGCCGCGGCCCTGGCGATGAACCAGAAGGAGGTCGTGCTGCTGTCTTTGGAGCGCGGGATCTGCGAGCGACTGCTGCCCCGGACACTGTCGGCCTTTCTCGTGGATGTCTACCGGGAGCACGGCGTGCAATTCTGGGGTGGCGAGGCCGTCGCCGACGTGACGCGGCAGGACGGCCGGTATCTCGTGACCGTCGGGAGCGGGCGTACCGTGGCCGCTGACGGGGTGATCGCCGGGATCGGGTTGGCGCCGAACGTGGACCTGGCGCGGGCGGCGAGGTTGCGCGTCGGCAACGGCGTCGTGGTGGATGAGCAGCTGCGGGCGGGCCACCCGGACGTCTACGCGGCGGGCGACGTGGCGGAGTTCTACAATCCCGCGCTCGACACGCGCATGCGGGTCGAACATGAGGACAATGCCAACGTCATGGGGCGGGCGGCCGGCTGCGCCATGGCCGGCCGCCCCGACCCGTACCATCATCTTCCGTTCTTCTATTCGGACCTATTCGACCTCGGCTATGAGGCGGTGGGCGTGCTCGATGCCCGGCTGGAGACGGTGGAGGACTGGAAGGAGCCGAACCGCACCGGCGTCGTCTATTACCTTCAGCGTGAGCGGGTGCGCGGCGTGCTGCTGTGGAACACGTGGGGGCAGGTGGACGCGGCCCGAGCCCTGATCGCGGAACAGGGTCCGTTCCGCGCGGCGAATCTCAAGGGCCGGCTGCCCGCCTCGACATAGCGCGAACCGCGTCCCGATGAGGCACACATGATCATCCCCAGTGATCACCGCAGAGCGCGTCGGCGCCCGTCCTGTGCTCCGGCGGTCCCGCACGCGCGGGATGTCCTGGACGCCTTGCGGCAGGTAACCGTGGAGCGCCTCATCACACAGAGTCGACCAGCATCCACCGGCCCGCTCGGGAGGACCTGTCGGGGGCTGATGGTGAAGGCGAGGGGGGACGCCGGACTGACGGCGTGGTCGCTTCGGTTCCGCGACGTGAGGGATCGCGTCGCGGACGCGCGCCCGGCGCGGCCTGTCGCACGAATAGCTGAAACGCAACCGCCGGCCTCGGTGTGCTCGTCAGGCCTCCGGTGCCGCATGGTGAATCAGGTGCCCCCGTGAGCCGTGTGAACCACGACACAACCCCTCCGCCTTCGCCCTTCGTGACCGCGCTCATGGAGACGCATCGCTACTTCCGCCGCGCGGAATCGTCTGCCCAGGGCTGGGCACTGCTGACGCGCGACCCGCGGGCCTGGGAATCGTTCTACCGGGACCGGTGGCAGCACGACAAGGTGGTCCGCTCGACCCACGGGGTCAACTGCACGGGCTCGTGCTCGTGGCAGGTGTTTGTGAAGGACGGGATCATCACCTGGGAGACCCAGGCCGTCGACTACCCGTCAGTCGGACCCGACATGCCGGAGTACGAACCCCGGGGGTGCCCCCGCGGCGCCTCGTTCTCCTGGTACACGTACTCCCCGTTGCGGGTGCGCTTCCCGTATGTGCGCGGTTCGCTCCTCGACCTCTGGCGCGCCGCGCTCGCGGCGCATCAGGATCCCGTGGCCGCGTGGGTCTCGATTGTGGAAGACCCTGCGAAAACGACCGTGTACAAGGCGCAGCGCGGCCGCGGCGGGTTCGTGCGGGCCGCCTGGGACGAGGTGAGCGAGCTGATCGCCGCGGCCCACGTGTACACGATCAAGCGCTACGGTCCGGACCGCGTTGTGGGCTTCTCCCCCATCCCGGCGATGTCCATGGTCTCGTACGCGGCGGGCACCCGGTTCCTGTCGCTGATCGGCGGCGTGGTACTCAGTTTCTACGACTGGTACGCCGACCTGCCGCCGGCTTCGCCGCAGGTCTTTGGCGATCAGACCGACGTCCCCGAGTCCGGAGACTGGTGGAACGCGGGGTATCTGATCGTCTGGGGCACCAACCTGGCGACCACGCGCACGCCCGACACGCACTTCATGGTCGAGGCGCGCTACCGCGGCCAGAAGGTCATCGTTGTCTCGCCGGACTACGCGGAGCACACCAAGTTCGCGGACGAGTGGCTGGCGGTGCGCCCGGGCACCGACGCGGCGCTGGCCATGGCGATGGGACACGTGATCCTGACCGAGTGCTACGTGCGCCGGCCGGTGCCCGCGTTCGTCGACTACGCGACCCGTTTTACTGACCTGCCGTTTCTGGTCACCCTGCGGGCGCGCGAGGGCGCCTACGTGCCGGACCGTTTCCTCCGGGCGTCCGACGTCGGCGAGGGCGGCGAGCATGCCGAATGGAAGCCGGTGGTGTTCGACGCCGCCGCGGAGGGCCCCGCGGTCCCGAACGGTTCGATCGGGTTCCGCTACGGCGAGGAAGGCACCGGACGGTGGAACCTGCGTCTGGATGGGATCGAGCCCGCCCTCACGCTGTATGGGCGCCAGGAACGCGACATCCCGGTTGATCTCCCGCGCTTCGACGTCGGCGACACCGAGGGCGGGAGCGTCATGCGCCGGGGTGTGCCGGTCCGGTCGGTCAGCGGCCGGCTCGTCACGACGGTTTTCGATCTCGTGCTTGCGCAGTACGGGGTGGCGCGAGCCGGCCTGCCGGGGGACTGGCCGGCCGGTTACGACGACCCCGCGCCGTACACGCCGGCGTGGCAGGCGCCCATCACCTCGATCGACGCCGGCCAGGCGGCGCGGATCGCGCGAGAGTTCGCGCGCAACGCGGAGCGCACGGGCGGCCGGTCCATGATCGCCATGGGCGCGGGCACGAACCACTGGTACCACTCCGACCAGACGTATCGCGCGTTCCTCGCGCTCGTGCTGCTCTGCGGGTGCGAGGGGAAGAACGGCGGCGGGTGGGCGCACTACGTCGGGCAGGAGAAGGTGCGGCCGCTCACGGGGTGGTTCCATCTCGCGTTCGCCGCGGATTGGGTACGACCGACCCGCCACCAGGCCGGCACCCCTTTCTGGTACCTCGCTACCGATCAGTGGCGCTACGAGGTCCTCGGCCCCGGCACACTCGCGTCGCCGCTCGGGCGCGGCCTCTTCACAGGCCGCGCGTTTGCCGACTGCTACGCGCAGGCTGCGCGCATGGGATGGCTGCCTGCGCATCCCGCGTTCAACCGGAACCCGCTCGACCTGGTCGACGAGGCGGCGCGCGCCAGGGTGCCGGTCGAACGCCACATCGTCGATGAACTGCGAAGCGGCCGATTGCGCTTCGCCGCGGAGGATCCCGACGCGCCGGAGAACGTTCCGCGGGTGTTGACGGTCTGGCGCGCGAACCTGCTCACGTCGTCCGGGAAGGGGCACGAGTACTTCCTGCGCCACTTGCTCGGCGCGCCCGCCGAATCGGTGCGGGCGGACGAGACGCCGCCCCAACAGCGACCCGCGGAGGTGGTGTGGCGCGATCCGGCGCCCACCGGGAAGCTCGATCTCCTCACGACGATCGACTTCCGCATGACCGGCACGTGCCTGTTTTCCGACATCGTGCTGCCGGCGGCGACCTGGTACGAGAAGTTCGACCTCTCGACGACCGATCTCCACCCGTTCGTCAACTCGTTCAACCCCGCGATCGCGCCGCCGTGGGAGGCGCGCACCGACTGGGATGCCTTCGTGACCCTGGCGCGCGACTTTGCACGCCTCGCGCGGACGCACCTCGGTGTCCGGCGGGACGTGCTGGCGATCCCGTTCCTGCACGATACGCCCGATGAGCTCGCCCAGCCCGAGGGGCGGGGCCGCGACTGGAAGACCGGCGAGGTCGAGCCGCTGCCCGGGCGCACAATGCCGCGCCTGATCGTGGTTGAGCGCGACTACGGGGCGGTGGCCGATCAACTGACGGCCCTGGGGCCGCTGCTCGAGCGGCTCGGCACGACGACCAAGGGTGTGCGCTGGGTGCCGGACCGCGAGGTCGAGGAGCTCGCCCGCCGCCACGGGACGGTGCGCGGCGGCGCGTCCGACGGCCGGCCCTCGCTCGCACGCGCGGAGCAGGTCTGCGACGCGATCCTCGCGCTCTCGGGCACGACGAACGGCCGGCTCGCGGTGGAGGGGTTCCGCGCGTTGGAACAGCGCACCGGCGTACGGCTCACCGATCTCGCGGGACCGCGGGCCGGCGACCGGGTCACCTTTGCCGACACCCAGGCGCAGCCGCGCACGGTGATCACGTCGCCGGAGTGGTCCGGCATCGAGGCGGAGGGACGCCGGTACGCGCCGTTCACCCAAAACGTGGAGCGCGGCACGCCGTGGCGCACGCTGACGGGGCGCCAGCAGTTCTACCTCGACCACGAGTGGATGTTGGAACTGGGCGAAGGCCTGCCTGCCTACCGGCCGCCGCTCAATCTGCCGCGGCACTACGGCGACCAGCGGGCCGGGGATGCGGACGCGGCGCAGCTGACGCTGCGGTATCTCACGCCCCACTCGAAGTTCTCGATCCACTCGGAGTACCAGGACAACCTGCACATGCTGACCCTGTTCCGCGGCGGGCCCGGCCTGTGGCTGAGCCGCGAAGACGCGGAGCGCCTGGGCGTGCGGGACAACGACTGGGTCGAGGTGTACAATCGCAACGGGGTCGTGGCGACCCGCGCGATCGTCTCCCACCGCATGCCGCCGGGCACGTGCTACATGTATCACGCCAAGGACCGGCACCTCGAGACGCCGCGGACGGAGACCACGGGGCGGCGCGGCGGCACCGACAACTCCCTGACGCGCCTGATGATCAAACCGACCCACCTGATCGGCGGGTACGCGCAGCTGTCGTGGGGGTTCAACTACTACGGCCCGTGCGGGTCGCAGCGGGACGAGATCGCGGTGGTGCGGAAGCGGCGGGCGGAGGTCCGGTTCTGATGCGGATCATGGTGAACGTCGGCATGGTGATGAACCTCGACAAGTGCATTGGCTGCCACACGTGCAGCGTCACCTGCAAGCAGGTGTGGACGAACCGGCGCGGGACCGAGTACGTCTGGTTCAACAACGTCGAGACCAAGCCGGGCCTCGGATACCCGAAACGCTACGAGGACCAGGACCGTTGGCGCGGCGGCTGGGAGCTCGACCGGCGCGGCCGGCTACGACTGCGGAGCGGCGGATGGCTGTACAAGCTGCTCACGATCTTCGCCAATCCCGACCTGCCGACAATCGACGACTACGCCGAGCCGTGGACGTACGACTACGAGACGCTGTTCACGGCACCCGTGTCGGCGGACGATCCCGTGGCGCGCGCCCGGTCGCAGCTGACCGGCCGGCCGCTCGCGCTCCGGGGCGGCGCGAACTGGGACGACAACCTGGCGGGAGCGCCGGAGCACGCCGGCGCGGATCCCAATCTGCGCGGGATGGAAGCGCAGGTGCAGTTCGAGTTCACTCAGGCGTTCATGTTCTACCTGCCCCGGATCTGCGAGCACTGCCTGAATCCGTCGTGCGTCGCGTCGTGCCCGTCGGGCGCGATGTACAAGCGCGAAGAGGACGGGATCGTGCTGGTCGATCAGGACAAGTGCCGCGGCTGGCGGTTCTGTGTGAGCGGGTGCCCGTACAAGAAAGTGTACTTCAACCACCAGACGGGCAAGGCCGAGAAGTGCACGTTCTGCTACCCGCGGATCGAAGCGGGGTTGCCCACGATCTGCTCCGAGACGTGCGTCGGGCGGCTGCGCCACCTCGGGCTGATCCTGTACGATGCCGACGGGGTCCGGGAGGCCGCGTCCGTCCGGGACCCCCATCGGCTGCTCGACGCGCAGCTCGGCGTCTTCTGCGATCCCGCCGACCCGACGGTGCAAGCGCAGGCCCGCCGGGACGGCATTCCGGAGGACTGGATCGAGGCGGCGCAGCGATCGCCGGTCTACGCGCTTGCCGTGCGCCACCGGGTGGCGCTGCCGCTGCACCCCGAGTTCCGTACGCTGCCGATGGTCTGGTACGTGCCGCCCCTGTCGCCCGTGGTTAACGCGGTGGCGCGGCGCGCGGCGGACGCTGACCCCGACGATGTCTTCTATGCCGTTGACCAAATGCGCATCCCGCTGCAGTATCTGGCGAACCTGCTGGCGGCCGGCGACGTGGAGCCCGTGCGCGCCGCGCTGCGGCGGCTGGCCGCGTTGCGAGCGTACATGCGCGAGCAGCAGCTCGGTGGCACGCCGGACCCCGCGATTCCGGCCCGCGCCGGCATGGACCCGGGGGCGCTCGATGAGTTGTACCGGCTGCTTGCGATCGCGAAGTACGAGGACCGGTACGTGATCCCGTCCGCCCACACGGAGACCGCCGACCGGCTCGCGGCGGTGCACACCGGGTGCAGCGTCGGGTGGGAGAGCCAGTTCGCCGCCACGGCCAGTCACTTCCGGGCCAATCACGTCCAATTCGTCCATGTGCAACCGCGTCGGCCAGATCACGGCGCGAGCGAGACCATGGCAGCCGAGCCGGAGCAACCGTCATGACGCGCGCGCATCGGGCCTCGGCCCCGGCGTGGGCCCACCTCTACAAACTGCTGTCGGCGTTGCTGCAGTATCCGTCGGCCGATATGCTCGAAGCGCGCGCCGAGCTCGCGGTCGCGGGGCGTGCGTTGCCCGAGTCACCGGCCCGGCGCGCGCTGGAGCCGTTCCTAGGGTACTGGACCGGCACCCCGGCTTCGGCGTTGCTGCAGCACTACGTCGCGACGTTCGACCTGAGCAAGCGCAGCACGCTCTACCTCACCTACTATGTCTACGGTGACCGCCGCCAGCGCGGCATGGCGCTGGTGCGCCTCCGGCATCTCTACGCCGCCGCCGGGTTGGCGCCTACGACCCGCGAACTGCCGGACTACCTGCCGCTCGTCCTCGAGTTCGCCTCGGAGGCTCCGCCGGAGGCCGCCGTGGCCGTCTTGGCCGAGTGCCGGCCGGGCCTGGAACTCCTCCACCGCGCGCTCGTAAACACCGGGAGTCCGTACGCGGCCGCGGTCGAAGCGATCCGGCTCACGCTGCCGCCGCTCGACAGGCGGATGCGCGAGCTCGTGACCCGGCTCGCCGCGGACGGGGCGCCCACGGAGTCGGTGGGGCTCGAGCCGTTCGCGCCGGCGCGCTCGGGGTGGCCCGACGGGCGGGCGTGACCGAGCCAACGACGTGACCAGCGCCACCTTGCTTGCCTGGATCGTGTTGCCCTACCTGGCCATCGCGGTGTTTGCGGTCGGCCACGCGTGGCGGTGGCGGCACGACCAGTTCGGCTGGACGAGCCTCTCGACGCAGCTGCAGGAGCGGCGCCTGCTCATGTGGGGCAGCCCGCTGTTCCACTACGGGACCCTGGCCGCTATCGCCGGACACGTGATCGGTATCCTGATCCCGGCCAGTTGGACCGCCGCGATCGGCGTCTCCGAAGCGACCTACCACGTCTTCTCGGCCGTGGCCGGCACGGTCGCGATCGTCGCGATCGGGATCGGTCTCGTGATCCTCGTGTACCGGCGCGTGGCGGTGCGCCGGGTGGCGGTCACGACCAGCCGCGTGGACGTTGCCGTCTACGTGCTGCTGATCGTGATCATCGGGCTCGGCGCCGCGGAGACGATCGCCGTCAACCTGATCGGGCCGGGGTACGATTACCGCGCGACGGTCGCGATCTGGTTCCGTGGCCTCTTCGCGGCCGACCCGCACCCGGAACTGATGGCGACCGCCCCGTGGCTGTACCAGGCCCACGCGATCAGCGCTTGGTTCCTCATCGCCCTGTGGCCGTTCAGCCGGCTCGTCCACGCGTGGAGCTATCCCGTGCTCTATCTCGGGCGGCCCTGGATCGTCTACCGGGGGTACCGCAGTGCGGTGCGTCCGCGGCCGTCGCTGACCCCGACCGCGCCGCGCCGATAACGGGACCCGCATCCGCGCCCTGCGCCATCATCGCCCACACGATGCGGATCGACTCACTTCGCCGCGGACGGGTGGGTCATCCCGCTTGCGCGGGCTCGTGTTCCCGACGACGTACAAACAGCACTCCGGGATGCCCGCATGTCGAGCGCAGCCCGGACCCGCCACGCCAGCATCAGTCACGTCGCCAGGATGAACAGGACGGCGTCCGTCGACCGCTCAAACCACCGCCCGCCTCGCGGAAGGGCGGGCGGTCTGCCGTCTCGTGTACGTTCCCAGGCACCATGCGACATCCTGGATCCGCGCGAATGCGTGCAAATTTCCGCTTCGATACGTATTCATATCCGTGCAGCATCGATGCGACCATCGGGCGGGCGCCCGATTCTCTCCTTCCTCGGTGAGTTCTCGGACGCGCTCCTCGACGCAGCCGCACGACGGTACCTGTCTTGTGGGATAGCCCGCTGTTCCACTACTCCATCGCTGCCATCGCCAGCCTTGTGCTGGCATTCTGATCCCGGCGAGTTGGACTGCCGCGATGGGCGCTTGATTCTGCCAGTGGCGCCACCATACTGATCGTGAGCCTGGGCCTGCTCACGCAGCCCGGCCAGCTCGCGGTGTTGATGACGGCCGTGGTGCTCGTGCTGGCGCAGGGATTCGTCCTCAACCGGGCCACCGGCCTGCCGTACCTGCTCTGGAGCGCTCGGCCGGCATCGGACGTGGCCGTCAAGAAGATGCCGTGAGCCTTCCGTGGTCACCACGGTCGCACCCTCGTGGTGCGCGGCACGCGATCCGGCTTCCAATCGGGCCGGGTCGTTGCGTATTCGCAACGACGTACCCTGCGCGCAATTGCAAGCTGTACGCTGTAGGATCAGTGTAACTGAGAGGCTATCCAGAACGGCGGGGGCGTCGAGTCGCGGTCACACGCACGGGTTCATGAGGCTCGCGACGGGCGATGCACAACGTGGTCGCCGGCTGGCTGTTCCTGAAGTACGTGCGCCGCCCCTGGCTGGTCGCGCTCGCGCTGACGCTGGTGGCGGCAGTCCGGCCTTCCGCGCTCGCCGCCAGCACGCCGCCCGCGATCGGCTACAATGCGGCGGCGCGCACCGTGACCCTAGACCTGACCGCGGGTCAGGCGAACGGGTACAACTTCAACGGCTACGCCGGCGGCGCGCTGATCGTGAAGGTGCCGGCCGGGGCCACCGTGCAGGTCACTATGCGGAACGTGGCGGCGGACGTCTCCCACAGTGTACTGGTTGCCCGTGGGATCAGCGCACGAAGGGCAGCGGTTTCACCCCGGCGTTCCCCGACGCGGCGCCGTCGGGTTTCGATACCGGCATCACCGCGCACGATCCGCCGTTGCACTTCCGGTTCACCGCCCGCACCGCCGGGATGTACGCCCTCGTCTGCGGGGTTCCCGGCCACGCGTTGATCGGCATGTGGGACGAGCTCGATGTGGTGGACGGACTATCGGTGCCGTCCGCGGCGACAAAATGACGCGGGGCGGGGCGCGGGACGCTGGCATCGAGGAGGGGAGACAGATGAGCCGCATCCACGTTCCATGGCTCGACGCGGAGGACGGCCTCCGCCTGACGCGGCGGGGGCTGCTCGCTCGATCGGGGGCGATCGCCGGCGCGGCCGCGCTCGGTGCGCCCTGGGCGCCGGTTCGCCGTGCCTTGGCGAAGGAGGCGGGGTTCCCCGGGGTCGCGGCGGGCATGCGGGTCATCAGCCGGTCTCCGATCAACCTGGAGACGCCGATCCCGCAGCTACGTACCTGGATCACGCCCGACGAATGGTTCTTCGTGCGGCTGCACCTGCCCGGGTACGCGCAGCTCAGCCGCGACACCTGGCAGATGACCGTGGACGGAGAGGTCGGGCAGCCCCTGCGCCTCGGGTGGGCGGACGTCCAGCGGTTCCAGCGGGTCGAACTGACCGCCTGGCTCCAGTGCGCCGGCAACCGGCGCGGGCACTTCCAGCCGAAGGCGGCGGGCGGCCAATGGGATCGCGGCGCCATCGGAAACGCCCGATGGACAGGCATTTGCTTGCGTGACGTGCTCCTGTCGGCCGCCCCAACGCTCAAGGCGCACCACGTCGCGTTCGAGGGGAACGACCCGCACGGCCAGGCGCCGCCCTACGTCCGCAGCGTCCCGATCGAGAAGGCCCTCGATCCGAACACGCTCCTCGTGTTCGAGATGAACGGGCAACCCCTCCCGGTCCTCCACGGATTTCCCGTCCGTGCCCTGGTGCCGGGATGGGTGGGGTCGGTCAATGTGAAGTGGATCAAGTCGGTTCACGTGGTCGAACAGGAGTGGAACGGGCCGTACATGAAGGACCTGTACCGTATCAACCTGGTGCCGATCAATCCGGCGGACAAGAACTTCAACTTCGCGCAGGATTTTGTCCCGACTACGGTGTTCCCGGTCAACTCGTTCTTCACGTCGCCGGTCACGGGCGCGACGGTGCCGGCCGGCCCCGCAGCCTTTACCGGTGTCGCCTACGCGGGGGAGACGACGATCGCCGCGGTGGAGGTCTCGGTGGACGGCGGCGCGTGGCAGCCGGCCCGAATCACGACGCCCGGCACCGCGTATGCGTGGTACCAGTGGGCATTCGCGGCGACCCTGGGCCCGGGAAGCCACGTCCTTGCCGTGCGCGCGACGGACTCACGGGGCCGCACGCAGCCGCGCGAGGCGCTGTGGAACCCGCAAGGCTATTTCTACAACGCCTGGGATATGCTGACCGTGGGGGTGTCCTGAACGGTCGCATACTGAACAAGTACCACGGCTCGAACGGACGTCAATCCCCCTACTCTCCGACAACAGTCCGGCCCGCGGCGGCACGCATTCGTTGAGCCGCCGATCTCTCAATGGCGCGGGTAGCGCCTCTGTGATTGTCCCGCTCGGCGCCCTCGATCCGCGCCCGATGCTGGCTCGCCGGAGGAAACTGCACCCGTGTTGAGAACACCTATCCGCGCCATGGCGCCCAATGGCCGCGCGCGGAGTGTGCCGCCGCGAGATTCGATCGCCTGAGGAGGCGTTCCCGCATAAACGGGCAAGCCGGCCGCGTGGTCATCATCGGCGGCGGCTTTGACGGCCTGGCGGTCGCCCGCGCTTTTGCCCGGCATCCGGTCCGCATGACGCTGGTGGACCGCGAGAACCACCACACGTTCCAGCCGCTCCTCTGCCAGGTGGGCACCAACGGTGCCCAGATCGCCTATCCCGTTCGAGCGATCCTGCGGTGCCACACCAACGTGGACGTGATCCTCGGCGAGGTCACGGAGATCGACGTCGCGGCGCGCCGGATCGCGTTCGACGGACGGTGGCTCGACTACGACTACGTCGTCTCCACGGGCGCCCGCCATTCATACTTCGGGCCCCCCGAATGGGAGGCCCTCGCGCCCGGCCTCAAGACGGCCGAGGACGCGCTCGAGATCAGGCGGCGGGTTTTCCTCGCCTTCGAACTGCCGGAGCGCGATGCCGGCACGGGACCGGCGGCGAGCGGCGGGATGCTTAACAGGTCGCGCGCGCCGCCCCCGCACACGGCACCAACGCGCACGGCGCGGCCGGCAGTACGAACATACTCGGGCGCCGGGCTCCGCGGCCGGCACCCCGGCGCCCCCACCGGGTGGAACTCGCAGGCGCTCTGGCGCATATCGCGCGGCGCGCTGCCCCGCGACCTCGGGGCCGTCGGTCCGACCCGCACGCGGATCGTGCTCGAGGGCTGAGCAACAGACCCGCCCGGGTGCCCGTCGAGCCGGTGTCGCAGTGGACGAAAACGCCGCCTCGTGCGAGCACCCCCACGTATTATGATTGCCCGGTGATCAAGGAACCGGTCTGGATTTGGACGGTGCCAGCGTATTTCTACACCGGCGGGGTCGCGGGGACCGCCGCCGTCGTTTGGGCTGTCGCGCAGTGCGCGGGGCGGCAGACGTTCGACAGCCATGGTCCGCCGGTTTGGGACGATCGGCCAGATCGCCGCGCTCGCGGCGATGACCGCCGTCGAGCGGGACGTCTCCGCGATCGACGGCGTGGGGCGTCTGCTGCGGCGAGGCGTCGCCGGCACGCTCTGGAGCACGGCCAAGGCGCTGGAAGTGGCCGGATTGTTCCTGTCGGTGATTCCTGCAGCCGGTCTCGGCCCCGCCGGCTCCTCACCGCGGCCCTCGGCACCGCTGCGGCGCTCACCCTCCGGTTCGCTCTGTTCCACCTCGGGAAGGCCTCCGCCCGCGACCCGCGAGTGACGTTCCGCCAGCAGCGCGCCGGACGCGGCGCGGCCGCGGTCACCGGCCCGAGCGCGATCGCGGCTCCGCGCGGCGAGCGCGCCGCCGACAGCGCGCTCCCGTCTCATCGTAACCGTCCGCATCCGCGCACCGCGACGGCTCCCCGGAGATACTGCGCCTGCAGAGCCGCGTTTGCTGCCGCGCAACGATCCGCGGAACTGCTCGCGATATTCTGTGAGCGGTGAGGGGTGGGGGAGATGGGCAAGGGCGGCGAGGGGTGCATCACGGATGTCCGTGTCCAGGAATGGTACGCGGGCAATTCGCTGCGCCGGTGGCGGATTCGCTGGCGCCGGGACGCTCCCGAAGTCGAGCTCCAGCTCCGGCTGCCGCGCGGACAGGTCCACGCGTGGGAAACCGGGGTGGATGTCCCCGACCGCCGGGCGTTGCGCGCACTGGCCCGTGCGACCGGGATCACGGACCCTGCCGTTCGAGTGGGCCCGGTGGGTCTCGCTCAAGCCGTTGTCGGGACGGTGCGTCGGCCAAGAGCAACCCCGCGCCGAGCTCGGCGCCAACTCTCAAGACCCGCCGAACGGCATCGGACGATCGGCGTCCGCGCAGGAGGCGCGGCTCCGCGACCCGGAGGCGCTCGATCGGATCCTGGCCGAGATCGCCGGTTGGAACGGGGCCGACAGCCCGTGGCGCGCGCGCTATCCCTGGGCAGCGATGCCGATGATGGTGGACGACGAGATCGGTCGAGCGCGCTCGCTCGGCTTCGAACTGGCGTTGGTCTTGTGGGAGGTAGCCACGCGCCCGGCGGCCATGACGGAAGCCGTATGGATCGCCAGCCTGCATCATCTCGCCGGACGGATCGGCCAGAACCTTCCGGCGGGCAGTCTATTCTTCCATGACGAGACGGGCCGGTTTGTGGTGCTGCTTGCGCGTGCCTCAGACGCGAAGGCGCGTGAGTACGTCAAGGCGATGGAACCGGTGCTGACCTGCGACTCGCTGGTGACCCGTTTGTTTGGCGAGGATCGGCTCGTGCTGCGCACCAAGATCGCGTCGTACCCGGCGCCTGGCGAGACCGCCGAGGCGGTGCTTGGGCGCCTCGATGCCTCGATTGCCGCGGCGATCGGCAAGATCGACGAGTACGCCACGCGCAGCGCGTGAGCATCCGGGCACTCGGCCTAGACGGTCCTGTCTTCCGTCCGCACGCACCGCCGTGGCGCCTCTCGGATCCGACCGGCGATTTGCTTCCCGGAGCTTGCAGTATCGCAACGATCCGCCAAGGCCTTGATCGTATGCTCGACCCACCGAGATGTCCTGGGCCGGGGCGGGGAAAGCCTATGCAAAACAAGATACCGAAAGGACGATTTCTATCTGCGCTGCGCGCACGACGCGAACGCGCGAACGCCGTCGCACTGCAGTTGATCGATGAGTCGATGCGGACTGGGTGCAGCCTGCCGAACTTTGTGGCGGCGCTCGCCTTGATTGTCGGCTCGGTGGCAACGGAGATGCGAGTGGAGGCGCGCGAGGGATTCTATCGTCGCTTCCCGGCGGCCGCGTATTCTGCGGAGGCAAGATGCGAACAGGTGATAACGGCGAGCCAGACCCGGCACTAAGCGCCCGGATCGTGGCGCCGCGGGGTACCGATGAGGCTCGTGGGGAGGGAGGAGCACCGTGTTTATCGCGCACCCCCGTATCGATGTTGACTCGGCGGTCATCGACGCTTTGAGCAACGTGAGCCCGTCTACTCTCGGGCATTTGACTGACTTCGGGTTTGTTCGTAGCTTGACGCCGACCATACGCCCCGTCAAGCTCGTGGGTCCCGCCGTGACGGTGAAAATCCCGCACATGGATTCGACCGCGGTGCACTGCGCCCTCGACCTCATCCGTCCTGGTGATGTGGTTGTCGTGGACCAGTCAGGTGGTGCCGACCGTGCGTGCTGGGGCGGGGGTGTCTCCTATGCGGCGATGAAGCGCGGGTCGCCGGGGCTGTGGTCTCGGGGGCGATGACCGATGTGACGGAGATCATAGCGCTCGCATTTCCCATATACTACCGAACAATCTCGGCTCTCACGACGCGCATTCTCGGTCTCGAGGGCGCGATCAATGTTCCCATCGCCGTTGGGGGCGTCGTGATTCGCCCTGGCGATGTCATCTTCGGCGATGAGAACGGGATCGCGGTCTTGCCTGCCGAGCGGGCCGCGTATTTTGCGCCGATTCTGGCCGAGCAAGAGCGAAATGAAGTGGCGCTCAGGCAGCGTCTCGATGCGGGGGAATCCCTCGCGACGCTCAGCGGAGCACGCCAGCACTTCGAGCGTGGTCTGACCGTGCGTCAGACGGGTCAGGCAGATGAATGATTCCGTCACCCAGATGTCGCCACCGGTTCCGAGGTCTGGGGTTCCTGTTGGACACGTCCGGTGGGCGATCATGGCGTTCATTCTGTTTCCGCTCACGTTCGTGATGTCGCTCGACAGGACCAACATCGTCATCGCAGCACCGATCATCCAGCGTCGGTTCCACTTCACGCTGTTCGAGGTTTCGTTGATCCTGACCAGCTTCGCCTGGACGTACTCGTTTCTCCAGGTACCCGGCGGGCTGCTCGCCGAGCGGTTCGGCGCGCGCCGGCTTCTGACATGGGCCAACGGATGGTGGTCACTGCTGACGATCCTGACCCCGCTCGGCTGGAGCGTCGGATCGTTCGTCGCCGTCCGGGGGCTGCTCGGGATCGGACAGGCTGCGGATTGGCCCAGCTCAGTGTACGCCATTCGTGAGTGGTTTCCTGACGAGGAGCGCGGCAAGGCGAATTCCATCCTGCTGGGCGGTCTCTACCTCGGGCCGATCATCGGCGGCCCTTTGACCGTGCTCATCATCACGAGCTTGGGGTGGCAGTGGGCATTCTACCTGTACGGGATCGTCGGGCTTGTCACCGCAGCCCTATGGTGGCACTTTTTCCGCGACGCTCCGGAGCAGCATCCCAGGGTCGGGCGCGCAGAAGCCGCGTACATCGCACGGGGGCAGGTCCCCTCGCCCAGGGCGGAGGTCGGGCCTCGTGCGTGGCGGCGGTTCATCCGGAGCCCGCAGTTCTGGGCGATCGGGCTCCAGTACTTCTTCCTGATTCTGATCCAGAGCTTTTACACGACGTGGCTGCCAACGTACCTCGTGCAGCAGCGTCACTTTTCGCTCGCCCAAATGGGCTTCCTCCAGTCATTGCCCTGGGTCGCGCTCTTCATCATGGTTTTCGTGACCGGCTCGCTCGCGGACCGGATTTACCGCCGCACCCGATCCAAATGGGCGGCGCGAGTCCCGCTTGCGATGGCCGGGTTCGTCATCAGCGCGCTCTTCCTGATCCTGGCCTCCCGGGTGGTCGACCCGGCGCTGCTCATCGTCTGCCTCATGATCTCGCTCGACGCGGTCGGCCTCACCCAGGTCTCCATTTGGTCGGCCACCCAGAACTTGGCCCCGACCCTCACCGCGTCGGTGGCCGGCTGGACGAACTTCTGGGGGAACTTCGCGTCTGCGCTCGGCCCCATTTTCACCGCGCTGCTGGTGGGGTTGACCGCGCACTGGACGACGGCCTTGTTGGTGATGGCCCTGGCCGGTGTATTTGGGGCGGTTCTGTGGTGGTTCATCCACCCGGAGCGCCCGCTCGCCCAGGGCGGGAGTGCAGCATCACGTGCGCCGGCGTAGCCGCTAGACGATGCCAGGAGGTGTGATGCTATGGTCATTGCCCTCGCTCAGATCGAAGTAGGCGGTGACAAACAGACGAACCTTCGGGAGATCGGCGCGGCGGTGGTCTACGCGTCGGAGCGCGGGGCGCAGCTCGTCGCGTTTCCCGAGGGCGCGATGGCGCACTTCGGCGATCCGGGCGAATCGTTGGTGCCGGTCGCGGAGCCCCTGGATGGCCCCTTTGTGCTGCAACTTCGCACGTGGGCGGCCGCACATCGGATCACGATCGTCGCCGGCATGTTCGAGCGTAATCCCAGCGACCCCAGGCGTGTCTACAACACCGCCGTCGTGGCCACCCCAGGGGGAACCTTTGGTGGGTGCTATCGGAAGTTGCACCTCTATGACGCGCTCGGGTATCGTGAGTCCGACCGTATCGCGCCAGGTCCATGCTCAGATCGTCACGGAGGACGGCGATAGAGATGCGGGTTCGGCCTCGCGGCCCTGCGCTCGGGGGGAGTGCGAGTCTTCTGCGCAGGATGCACGATTCTGCGCACGGAAGTGGTCTCGAAGACATCGTGATTGTCACGCGGGGAGCTCATTGGTCTGGCGTCGTCGGCGCGCGATTGCGATCAAGCCGCCCGCCAGAGAGGCGGATCACGCCGCCACCGAGATGCGCCCGGACGGGATGACGATGAACGCACGCGACGAATTCGGAGCGCTCAACGCCGGATATCTCGCGGAGTTGTATGCGCGCTCCCGGGACGACCCGGCTTCCGTCGATGCGGCGACCCGAGCGTATTTCGGCCGTTGGGCCGGTCCGGCCGGGATGGTCCCGCCGGGGCGTCAGGCGCTCCCCGCCGTGATGGGGGCGGTGCGCCTCGCGCGGGCGATCCGCGTGTACGGCCACCTCGCCGCGCAGCTCGACCCGCTGGGACGACCATGTCCCGGGCACCCCGCCCTGGACCCGGCAGCGCACGGCCTGACCGAGCGGAGCCTGCGTGACTTGCCCGCGGAGGTCGTGGGAGGTCCCCTCGCGTCCGGGAGTGCGAATGCGCTGGATGCGATCACGGCCCTGCGGCGCGTGTATACCGCGACGGTCGGCTACGAGTACGACCACCTCCGGGCACCCGCGGAGCGCGCGTGGCTGCGGGACGCGATCGAAGCGGCACGGTGGCGGCCTCCCGCGGGTCCGGTGGACGTCGTGGCGCTCCTCGAGCGGCTCACCGAAGTGGAGACGTTCGAGCAGTTCCTGCATCGGGCGTTCCCGGGCCGAACCCGATTTTCGCTCGAAGGCACGGACATGCTGGTGCCGATGCTCGACGAGGTGATCGCAAGGGCGGCGGAGCACGGGGTGCGGATGGTGCTGGTGGGGATGGCCCATCGGGGCCGCCTGAACGTCCTGGCGCACGTCCTGGGCAAATCGTACGTGGCGATCCTGGCGGAGTTCAAGGAGTCGGTCCGAGACGCGCACGTTCGCGACGATCTGGGGTGGACGGGCGATGTCCCGTATCATCGCGGCGCCCGCCGCCCGCCCGACGCGACCGGGGGGATGACGGTAACGCTTGCGCCCAATCCCAGTCATCTCGAGGCGGTCGACCCGGTCGTGCTCGGCATGGCCCGGGCGGCCGCCACGCGAACCGACCACCCCGGTCCCCCGCGCGTCGACGCCCGCGCCGTGCTCCCGGTGCTGATCCACGGGGATACCGCGTTTCCCGGCCAGGGTGTGGTGGCCGAAACGCTCAACCTCGCCCGCCTGCGCGCGTACAACGTCGGCGGGACGATCCATCTCGTGCTCAACAACCAGCTCGGGTTTACGACGACGCCTGAGGACGCGCACGGCACCGTGTACGCGAGCGATCTCGCCCGCGGATTCGAGATCCCGGTGGTCCACGTCAACGGGGACGATCCCGAGGGGTGCCTCGAGGCCGCGCGTCTGGCCTGGGCCTACCGCCGCGAATTCGGCAAAGACTTTCTCATCGACCTCGTGGGTTATCGTCGGCACGGCCATAACGAAGGCGACGAACCGTCGTTCACGCAGCCACGCATGTACGAACTCATCCGCGCCCATCCGACGGTGCGCGCGCTGTGGGTGCGCGCGCTCGTCCAGCGGGGGCAGATCGAGGCCCGGCGGGCACAGGAGGCGGTGCGGAGTCGCCTGGCCGCGCTGCAGCAGACGCTGGCATCGCTCACGTCGCCGGCCGCGGCGCCGGACGAGGCTCCGCCCCCGCCGCCTCCGGCCGAGCCGACCGAACACGTGCCGACGGCGGTGCCCGCGGACCGGCTGCGGGCGTTGCACCATGCGCTGCTCGACGTGCCGTCCGGATTTACGTGCCACCCCAAGATTCTCCAGAGCATCGCGCGGCGGCGCACGGTGCTCGACGACCCGGACCGTCCCGGAATCGACTGGGCGCTTGCGGAGCAGCTCGCGCTAGCTGCGATCCTGGAGGACGGAGTGTCCGTGCGGTTCACAGGCCAGGACACCGAACGCGCGGCGTTCAGTCAGCGGCACGCGGTGTTCCACGATATCCGCACCGGGGCGGCGTGGGGTCCGCTCGCGTCTCTTCCCCGGGCGCGGGCATCTTTTGAGATCTGCAACAGCCCGCTCAGCGAGAACGCCGCCCTCGCGTTCGAGTACGGGTACAACGTGCAGGAGCCGGCCCGGCTGGTGGTCTGGGAGGCCCAGTACGGCGACTTCGTCAACAACGCCCAGACCGTGGTGGACGAATTCATCGTCTCGGCGCGCGCGAAGTGGGGGCAGACCCCGTCGCTAGTGTTGCTGCTGCCGCACGGCGCGGAAGGACAGGGGCCCGACCACTCGAGCGGCCGGCTCGAGCGCTTTCTCGCACTCGCCGCGGAGACGAATCTGCGGGTGGCCGTGCCTACGACGGCGGCGCAGTACTTCCATCTGCTGCGGCGTCAGGCTGCGCTGCTGCGGACGGATCCGCTGCCGCTCGTGGTCATGACGCCGAAGAGCCTGCTCCGGCATCCGCGCGCCGCGTCGCCGCCGCGGACGCTTTCGGACGGCCGGTGGATGCCGGTGCTCGACGACGCCGACGTCGAGGCCCGGGCAGAGGCGGTGCGCTGCGTGCTGCTCGGCAGCGGGAAGGTTACGGTCGAGCTGGACGAGAGCGAACTCCGGCGGGGGCGCCCGGACGTCGCGGTGGTGCGGCTCGAGCAACTGTACCCCTTCCCCGCCGCCGCCCTGCGGGCCGTGCTGGACCGCTATCCTCGCCTCGAGACAGTCCGCTGGGTGCAGGAGGAGCCGCGGAACATGGGGGCGTGGCCGTTCGTGGCGGCCTTGCTCGGCGCGCTCGCGGGGACGCGCCGCTGGCGCCTCGACTGCATCAGCCGGCCGGCGAACTCAAGCCCGGCTGACGGCTCGCGCGCGCGGCATGTGACGACGCAGCGGAGCCTGCTCCGGCGCGCGTTCGAGCCGCCGGCGCCGCCGGCGGAGCTGCCCCTCTCCCCGGCGGGGGTGGAAGGACGGAGCATGGTGAGCGCCGATGACCGTTGACATCGTCGTACCGACGCTCAGCGAGTCCGTGCTGCAGGCCCGGATCGCGCGCTGGCTGAAGCGAGAAGGCGAGGCCGTCCATGCCGGCGAGGCGGTGGCGGAACTGGAGACCGAGAAAGTCAACTTCGAGATCGGTGCCGAGACCACCGGCACGCTGGCGCGCGTTGCGCGGCGTGAGGGCGAAGACGTCCGGCCCGGGGACGTCATCGGGACGATCGACGAGACCGCCGCCGCGCCCGCGGAGCCTGCCGCCGCGGCGCGCCCGGCCTCACCCGCGGCACCGCAGCCGCGTTCGGCGCTGCCCGAGCCGCCCCCGCCGGCGGAGGAGGCGGCCGCGCCGCCGGGAAAGCCGCAGCCGACCCCGATCGCGAGGCGGCTGGCGGCGGAGCACGGGATCGACGCCGCCTCGCTCGCCGGGACGGGACCGGGCGGCCGCGTGACCAAGGAGGACGTGGAGCTCTACCTGCAGCGGCGGGACGCGTCCGGCGTCGCCGCCGTGAGCACGCCGCCGCGTCCCGCGGCCCCGGCGGCCGCCGGGGCCGCCATGCCGGCGGCGACGACCCGGCCCGAAGAGCGGATCCGGATGTCGTTGCGGCGCCTGACGATCGCCCGGCGTCTCGTCGAGGTGCGCGAGACCGCCGCGGCGCTCACCACGTTCAACGAGATCGACATGGGCGCGATGATGGAGGTGCGGGCCCGGCACAGGGCGGCGCTCGAGGCGCGCCACGGCGTGTCGCCGGGGATCGTCGCGTTCTTCGTCCGGGCCGCGGTCGCGGCGCTCCGGGCGTCCCCTCACGTCAACGCGGAAATTCAGGGGGACGAGATCGTCGTGAAGCACTACTACGACATCGGCATCGCGATCGGCGCGCGCGAGGGCCTGGTCGTGCCGGTCGTGCGGGACGCCGATCGCCGGTCCATGGTCGAGGTGGAGCGCGCGATCCGGGACGTCGCGGCGCGGGCGGAGCAGCGGACGCTGACGCTGGACGACCTGCGCGGCGGGACGTTCACGATCACGAACGGCGGGGTGTTCGGCTCGCTGATGAGCACGCCGCTGCTCAACCCGCCGCAGGCCGCGATCCTGGGCCTGCATCGCATCACCGAACGGCCGGTCGCGCGCGACGGGCAGGTGGTCGTTCGGCCGATGATGTACGTGGCGCTCACGTACGATCACCGCCTCGTGGACGGACGGGAGGCGGTCCAGTTCCTGGCGCACATCCGCGCGCTGATCGAAGCGCCGGAGCAGCTCCTGCTCGAGGGATAGGGGCGGCGGGCGCGTCCGGGCGCTCGGGTCACCCCTTGTAGGTCAGCACGCGTCCCCAGAGGCTTTGCGTGCCCCAGAGCCCGGAACGGAGGCACTCGAGTTGGACGATCTGGCTGTGATCAACGAACAGGTTGACCTCGGGACCGTAGTTCTTCACGTACCAGCCGAACACGTCGGGATCGGCCGCCTCGAACATCACCTGTTCGAGCCCGAGCGCCTGGATGATCCGGGCGGCCGCGTCCGTGCGCCAGACCTTGACCTGCTCCGTGATCCCCTCCGACTCGATCATGATCATGTACGCGCCGGCGTCGAGGAATCGCTTCGCCTGGTGAATGGCCCACCCGACGTCGCGCGTCCCCTCGGTTGCGAGGGCCTCCACGGCGCTCGCGCCGCCCGCGCCGAACTGGATGCCGACCTCGGGCTTGGCCTTCAACCCGGCCCGTTGCACCGTGTCCACCAGCCGCAGCCAGTCGTCGGTCGGGATCGTAATGAACCCGCTCGAGATCTCGATGATGTCGAAGCCGAGGTCCGTGCACGTCCGCACGTATCGGTCGATCGCCTCCCGTCCCTGCCCGAGGATCCGCTCGATGAAGCCGCCGGTGGACACCAGCACGGCGTGGCGGTGGGCGAGGTCGACGATCGCGCGCAGCGCCGCGCCGGGCATGAGCGCGAACGAGCCGCCGGCGAATTTCAAACTGTCGACGTACTCGCCCATCGTTTCCAGGAGATCCTCGAGATAGCGGCGCCCCATGGGGGTATAGTATGGGCCGCGGATCTCGGTGACGCCGCGCGACCGCGGCTTCCCCTCGCGCTCGTTTGTGCGGACAAACGCGAACGGCCGTTCACTCATCGTCCTCACCTCGCCTCCGGCATGGCCCCGCGGCGCTCCCCTGCGTGTACGTCGTGACGGAGGGTCGCATGATGACGATCGTGGACGATCTCGCGGGGTTCGTCGTGCGCGCGTCGTACGAGGACCTCTCCGCTGCCGCCCGGCAGGCCCTCAAGGTCCGCATCCTGGACGCCCTCGGCTGCGCGCTCGGCGCGCTCGACGGCGAGCCGGTCAGGGCCGTCCTGGCGCAGGTGCAGGAGTTCGGCGGCACGGAGCGCTGCACCTTGATCGGCGGCGGCCGCACGGCTCCCGACCGCGCCGCCTTCTACAACAGCGCCCTGGTCCGGTACCTCGACTTCAACGACAGCTACCTGGCACCCGGCGAGACGTGCCACCCGAGCGACAACCTGGGGGCGGTGCTGGCGGGCGCGGAGTACGCCGGCCGGAGCGGCCGCGAGCTGCTCGCCGCCCTCGCCGTCGCCTACCAGGTGCAGTGCCGGCTCAGCGACGCGGCGCCGGTGCGGGCCCGCGGGTTCGATCACGTCACGCACGGCGCGTACTCGGTCGCGGCGGGGGTGTCCAAGGCGCTCGGCCTCGACGCCCGGGCCACGGCCAACGCCCTGGCGATGTGCGGCACGGCGTTCAACGCGCTCCGCGTCACCCGCACCGGGGCGCTCTCGCACTGGAAGGGGCTGGCGTTCCCGAACGCGGCGTTTGCCTGCACCCACGCGACGTTCCTGGCGATGCGCGGGCTCACGGGCCCGGCTGAGGTGTTCGAGGGTAACAAGGGCTTCATGGAGGCGATCGCCGGCCGGTTCGCCGTCGATTGGGCGGCGGAAGACCTTGAACGGGCCACGCGGACGATCGTGAAGCGGTTCAACGCCGAGATCCACTCGCAGTCGGCCATCGAGGGCGCCCTCGAGTTGAAGCGGATGCACGGCTTGGCGGGACCGGAGATCGCCGCGGTGGAGATCGACATCTTCGACGTGGCGTACCACATCATCGGCGGGGGCGAGGAGGGGGACAAGCGCCGCGTCCGAACCAAGGAGGAGGCCGATCACAGCCTCCCCTACATGGTCGCGGTCGCGCTGCTGGACGGGGAGGTGACCCCGGCGCAGTACCGGTTGGAGCGTCTCCGGCGCGACGATGTGCAGTCGCTGCTGCGGCGGGTGACGGTCCGGCCGTCCGCGGACTACAGCCGGCAGTTTCCCGAGCACATGCCTTGCCGGATCCGCATCCGGCTCGAACGCGGACTCACCGTCGAGTTGGAGAAGTCCGACTACGAGGGATTTCACACCCGCCCGCTGTCGTGGGCCGGTGCGGCGGAGAAGTTTCACCGTGTCGCGCCCTCGCATGCCGGCAGCGACCTGCGCCGAGCGCTCGTCGACGCCGTGGCCCGCCTGGAAGATTGCCGTGTCGCGGAGTTGACGCAACTGCTTGCCCGCGCCTCGCGCGCGAACCCTTAACGGGCTCGCGGGGCGAGCCGGCCGCGGGCGATGCGCTCGCCGGTGGACTCGCCGGCATCGTCAGTCAACTCCAGCCGGGCCACCCACTTGACGCTCGTGAAGCACTCGCGGCCGGGGACCACCAGCCGCCAGGGCCCGCCGTGCGCGCGCGTGAGCGGGTGGCCGTCCATCTCGTCGCACAAGAGCGCCTCCGCCGCCTCCGCGACCGCCACCGGGACGACGTAGGCGCCCGCGTGCACGCGGACGTAGCGCGCCGAGGACCGCGGCGCCGCAAGCACGATGACGTCCGCCAGCCGGACGCCTCCCCATCGGATGCGGGGCACCGTCCACCCTTCCTCGCACGTGAACGGCGCTTCGCGCCCGACCCTCGGCAGCGCGGCCGTCGCCGCGCTGTCCACCTCGGTCGGATGCGCGACGAGCCCGTCGATGCGGAGGCACGGCGCGGAGGTTGGTTCAGGGTACGGATGAAGGGGCAGGCCCGATCGCGCCTCCATTGCGGCGTCCCTCCTACAATGCCTGGCCTATCGTTCACGAACAAACCTACACGTCGATTCTGCGCCGGTCTTTGCGCGGGCGCAAGCGTGGCGGCCGGCGCCTGGCGATGGCGCTCGGCCTGGGCGCGACGGCGGGCACGTGGTCATGGCTGCAGCGGCCTCGCGACGCCGGATTCGGCCGCACCGATACGGGGGCGCGCGTCGTCGATGATCGCATGTTCCGCTGTCAATTGGTTCTCCTGCACGACGCCGCCGGGCGATCGTGATGCGATGCGCTGCGCGCGGAAGGTGTCGCTGAAGGGAGGACTGGCACCATGACGTCGATCACCCGGTCCACCCTGGTGCGTCACGCGGTCCGCAGCGGGTCGATCCGCCTACTTGGGGGTTTGTAGTCCTTCGTTGATGCGGTTCGTCCAGTTTGCGGTCGCGATGGTGGCCGCGAGTTCAACGATCTGTTCCGGCGAGAAGAACGTGCCCAGCGCGTCAAGGTCGGTCGGCTCGAGATTGCCCGGGTAGCTTGTCAACAAGTCCGTAAAGCGGAGCACCGCGTGCTCCTCCTGGGTGAAGATCTCGGAGTGGGCACCCTCCGGCTCTTTGAGCGCCGCGATCTGGGCCTCCGTGAATCCGCGCCGTGCAGCCTGCGCAGCATGGGCCCGCGCTCAGCGAGCGCAGCCGTTCAGAAGCGAGGTCCGCAAGTAGGCGAGTTGCTTGAGCCGGTCCGGAAGTGCGCCCTCGACCATGACCGCCGACTCGAGTTCCAGGCAAGCTTTGAGCACGGCCGGCTTGTAGGCCAGCATCTTGTAGAACGTGGACACCCGGCCGTGCCGCCGCTCGAGGTCCGCGTAGACCTCTTTGACGGCAGCCGGGGCATGATCGGATTCCAAAGGTTGAACACGCATGCGTTGTCTATCCTCGGGCGCGCTTAACCGAAGGTCGCGCAGCGCCTGCAGCACAGCTCGTTCCGCGGCGTTGAGTCGCCTTCCTGTCCCGTCGGTCGTTGCGGTATCCGAACACCGGTGGGATCGGCGCCGCACCGAGGCTAGAAGTTGGACAGGTGGATCTCTCAGTAGAGCCGCCCGCAACACGGGGTCAACGATGAACCGGGATTTCGGGGCCGGCCGGATGGCATCTCGGCGCCTCACGTGACGTGTTTCGATTCGAGGCGGCCGCACCCGCACCACACGATCCACGACGCCCCGCGGCGCCTCTCGCGCCGATCGTGGTTGCGCTACCTCAAAGACCGCATACTGCGGACGCGCTACCGTGGAAGTGACGCGAAGCAGGCACGAAGAACGAGGAGGGGACGGAATGCAATCGCGGATCGACTACGGGAAGATTGCGCCGGGCGCGGTGCAGGCGATGCTGGGCCTGGAGGGATATGTGCGGCAGAGCGGGCTCGACCACGCGCTGCTCGATCTCATCAGGACGAGGGCGTCGCAGTTGAACGGATGCGCCTACTGCATCGACATGCACACCAAGGACGCACGCGCCCGGGGTGAACATGAGCAACGGCTCTACGCGCTCTCCGCGTGGCGGGAGACGCCGTTCTTCAGTCCGCGCGAACGGGCGGCCCTCGCCTGGACCGAGGCGGTGACCCTGATCGCCGACCGCCACGCGCCCGACGACGTGTACGAGGACGCTCGCCGGTTCTTTTCGGAGAAGGAACTGGTGGACTTGACGCTTGCGATCGTTGCGATCAACGGCTGGAACCGCCTAGCCATCAGCATGCGGACCGTTCCCGGGACGTACCAGCCGGCGGCGGTCGCCGCGGACCGCCGGTAGCCGGATTCGTGGATCCTTCCCAACCGGTATCTCCTCCGCATCGCTGGGACGCCGAGGCTACGTCGACCGCGTTTCCGCGATCCGGGGTGCCGGACCGGGCGGGACACCTTCCTGCGCGGCCTAAGCGGCGAGGCCGCCGCCTCGGTACCGAGACCCGCGGGCTCGGCCGAGCGTGCGGAGGCCTCCGCAGCGCCGCGCGAGGGCGGTTGGGACCGTTTGTGGAACAGATGCGGCCGCTCGGTGTGCATGACGACGTGAAGATCTCCGAGCGGTTATAGTGGGCCGTGTAGTCGCGCACGAGTTTGGCGGAGATGATCTCGCCGAGACCGACTCCGCAGTCACGATCGCTTCCTCGTCGCCGGGTAGCGCGGCTGCCGCATTGCCGTCGGGGTCGACGATGACCGATCCGCCGCCGTACGCCCGAGGTGCTCAGGAAGGCCGCCTCGTCGTCCGACGCCGGCAGGCGGTCGCGGACCTCGTCGCTCACGGCGCCGGCGGCCCTGATGACGCAGCAGTTGGCGCGGTATCCCATGGCCCGGCTGGCCCTCTGGATCACATCGCGCATGTGGTACTCGTTCTTGGAGAAGTGATTGGGCCAGCTGATCGCAATCAGGCGCGCGCTCTGAGATGCGAGGGCGAAGACGCGACACGCACCTCGGCGCCCGTGAGCAGGTAGATGCGGGCATGATTGCGTTTTCTCAAGACGGACATCGGGATCCGTGGCAGGCTTAAGAGCGCGAGGGGCTGCGCCCCGACCGCCGGGCTGGTGCGGCCGCACGCGTGGGGCGATACGCGGGGAATCAGAAGGCGCAACGACCCGCGAGGAGGGCGACCTCAATGAAGCACCGGCTCTCGGTCACTGTCAATGGGGCGGCGCACACCAACGAGGTGGAGTCGCGGCTGCTGCTGGTGCATTACCTCTGTGACGTGCTGAACCTCACGGGGACGCATATCGGGTGCGACACCACCCAGTGCGGGACCTGCACCATCCTGCTCGACGGCGCGGCGATCAAGTCGTGCACCGTCCTGGCGGTCCAGGCGGACGGGGCGGCGATTACCACCATCGAGGGGCTGGTCCGCGGCCGGGAGCTGCGCCCGCTCCAGCGCGGCTTCTGGGAGATGCACGGCTTTGCAGTGCGGCTTTTGCACGCCGGGCATGATCATGGCACCGTGTGATCTGCTGCAGAAGAATCCCGGCCCGAGCGCCGATGAAATCCGAGACGGTCTGGAAGGCAACCTTTGCCGGTGTACAGGCTACCAGAACATCGTAAGAGCCGTGCAATATCTTCGCGAGCTCTCGGGCGTGCGCGACGTTGGCGATTCGGTGGTGGTCGGTCCGACCACGACCTACTGGGCCTTGATGCAGTCCCCCGTCATTCAGGCGTCGTTGCCGGGCCTCGCCGAGGCCGCGGCGACGGTCGGAGTCCTCCAGGTGCGGAACCGCGGCACGATCGGCGGGTCCATCGTGCACGCCGATCCGGCCTCGAACATGCCGGCGGTTGTGCTTGCCCTGGAAGCCGCGATCACGGCGGTCGGACCGGTGGGGGAGCGGACGGTCGCCGCAGCGGAGTTCTTTGTCGACCTGTTCACGACGGCGCTGAGACCGGACGAGGTCGTGACCGCGATTGTGATGCCGAAACCGCCAAGTCGCACCGGGATGGCGTATGCGGAGTTTCCGCACCCGGCGTCCGGCTACCCGGTGGTCGGCGTGGCGGCGGCCATCACGCTTGCGGCCGACGGGACGGCCGAAACGGTCCGTCTCGGGATCACCGGGGCCGGGCCGAAGGCGGTCCGCGCCGCGGAGGTCGAACAGGCGTTGACCGGTCAGGTGCCTACGCTCGAGGCGATCGAGCGTGCGAGCCACCGGGCCATCGAAGGCATTGACCTGAGCGACGATATCTTCGCCACATCCGAGTACCGAGAGCACCTGGCGCAAGTGTACGTCAAACGGGCACTCACGTCGGCCGTCGCACGGGCCCATCGCTGAGGCGCAGCGGCGGCAGGAGACGAACGCGCAGATCAGCGGATGCGCCACGCGCAGCCTTGCCACGATGCTTGTTCAAACGCAACGATGAGCGCGATCACGCGTGTTACGGTGCGGTCGTATCGCGTACGATTTGCAACGTTTCGGGAGGTGTCTGAAGCATGAGCCGGTCTCCACTCCTGGTGGCGGTGCTGATGGCGGTGGTGTTGTTCACGTTGCCGCTCGGCCAGACGGCGAGCTTCGCGCAGGCCGCGCCCAATTCGACGAAAGTCGCGGCCCTGGACATGACTCTGCGGAACCTGTTCGTCGATCATGTCTTTTGGGTCCGGTCGATGGTGATCGCCACCAAAGCCGGCAACGCGGCGGAGGCGACGGTTGCGTATCGTCAAGCCCTCGGCAACGCGAAGGCATTCGGCGGCGCCGTCGCGTCCTTCTATGGCGAGGCGGCCGGGCAGCAGTTCGCGACGCTGTTTGCAGGCCACGTGAATGCAGTGAGAAACTATTGCTTGGCGGACCTCAAGGGCGACGAGGCCGCGGAGAACGCGGCCGCGAAGGCGATGACGCAAAACGGGGAGGCGCTCGCCACGTTCCTGAGCACTGCGAACCACAACCTGCCGAAGGACGCGGTGCTGTCGCTGCTTGGCTCGCACGTGGCGTTGCATATCGCGGAGTGCAATGCGGCCGCGGCGGGCAAGCTGGACGAGGAAGCAGGGACGTGGGATCCGATGCTGAAGAACATCGACACGATCTCCGATGCGCTCGCTCAGGCCATCGCGAAGCAGTTTCCGAGTAAGTTCATGTGAGGCCATCCGGTGGGGTGCGGTCGCGGTGCGGGCCGCGATTCCCTGGGGCGATGGCGCTCGTGGCGTCCAGCCCTAACGGCACCGGTGGTCGACCGAGCACGAATTCGGGGCCGGCTGGTGCGCCGTCGGACGCATCGGCAGCCACGGAGGGTCGTTCCAGCAGTGAGGGCGGGCGCTGTCTGGTTTGGCGGCGGGATCGGTGCTGCAGCGTCGCCGCTCGACATGATGGTGGTCAGTCGACCAGAAAGGGGCGGGAAGCGATGCTGCGGGCCCGGGAGATCATGAGTACACCGGTGGTCACCGCTCAGCCTGCGGCCACCGTGAAAGAGGTCGCAGACCTTATGGTCGGCCACCGGGTCAGCGGAGTGCCGATCGTGGACCAGTTCGGCCATCCGATCGGCGTCGTGACAGAGTCCGACTTCATTGCGCATGTCGGGGCGACGCCGCATCGGGGGTTTCTTGGGCGCCACGGGGTCAACGAGGAGAACGCTCGCAGCCCGCAGGAGCTGCGGGCGGCTGATTTCATGACGACGCCGGTGATTACCGCGACGCCGGACGCGCCGGTCCGCGAACTCGTTCAACTGATGGCCACCCACGGCATCAATCGGATCCTCATCGTGGAGGACGGCGTACTCAGGGGGATTGTGGCCCGGGCGGATGTCATCCGGACGCTCGTGCGGACTGACACGGCAATTGGTGACGAGATTCGCTACCGCCTGACGCATGAGCTGTGGATCGATGCGACGCATCTGGCGGTGCAGGTACGCGACGACATCGTGACGCTGGCCGGACAGGTGGAAACGCACGCGGATGCGATTTTGGCCGGCCGGATAGCGGCCGCGACTGAGGGCGTGTTCTCCGTCGATACGGCAGCCCTCCGCTACCGCGTCGAGACCGTCCGCGCCGGCGACGAGGCAGCGCAGGGGCGCACGCACGAACCGCCAGACCCGAAGGATTCCTTCCCGCCGTTTGCCATGTGACCGCCGACCACGTTGGTGCGTTCGGACATTGGCCGGCCCGGGCGAGACTGCCGATCGCGACGCGCAAGTACTTGCACCATCGCGAACACCGGCGTGACCACGTCACGAAACTCGGCTGTGGGTCGTGCAAGTGCGTCACGCGGGGAGGGCGACGGAAGGGGGCGGCGATGGATCCCTGGGTGCCGTTTATGGGGTTCCTGGTCATCGGGCTGGCCTGGACGATCGTGCGGGCGGGCAGCCCCGCCGGCCGCCTACGCCCCCATCTACTGCGGCGGCCGATCCGGCGCCGCCTCTTCGCGGCGCTGATCGTCGTGCTCGCCGCCGGGTTCCTCGCCTCGCTGTGGTGGCTGCCCTACCGCGGGGTCGCCGCGGCTCGGCTCGGCGTGCCGGCGGATAGGGTGGCCGTGACCGCCCGGATGTGGCAGTGGACCCTCAGCCGGACTGAGATTCCGGCGGGCGCTCCCGTCGAGGTCGCTACCGGCGTGGCTCGTCTGCGCGGTTATCCTGTGGCACCTGCCCGCCGCGTATGACGCGGTCGAGAGCAACGGGATGCTGCACAACGCCCAGCACCTCTGTTTCTTCGCGGCGGGGCTGCTGTTCTGGTGACCGGTGATTGGGGCCCCGCCGCGCAGCCGGTCCCTCAGCCCTTCGGTGCTGAGCGCCTATCTGATCGCCGGGATGACCCAGCGCGCGTTGCTCGGCACGCTGATCACGCTGTCCGGTCACGTGCTCTACCCGCACTACGGCGCGGTGCCGGGCCTCGCCCCGGTTGGCGCACTCGGTGATCAGCACGTTGCCGGCGCGATCATGTGGTTCGGCAGCGGGATCGTGTTGCTCGCGATCTCGCTTCTTGTCATTTGGCACCGGTCAGAAGCACCCACCGCCCGGCCAGGGGGCTCGATGCCAGAATCATGGCCGAGTTCGTCGGCGGCGGAACCTCCCCCGCGCCGGTGATGCGTGCACTCGCCAAAGGTCAAGCGCAGGCGCGCGGATTCCATCAGAAATGATCCCGGGTCGTGCATGGGCAGGACCTTGCGAGTGCGGAGGCTGCTTGTTCAGGTGTCGGCGAGGTGTCGGCGGGCGACGGAGTTCGCAGGTGTCCGGCGCGATCAAGGGCGTCGAGGAGCAGATGGAAGTAGATCAGGCCCCGGTACGGACGCCACCGTTCGAGGGCTCGGCGGGCGCGTGTCGGTCCAAACGGCCCCGTGATGCCAAGCCATCGCCGCAAATTGTTGCGGCCGCCGACATCGTCCACGGGAAAGCTGTCCAGGCGGCCGTACCCGCCCAAGAGAGTATACTCGGCGGTCCACGGTCCCACGCCGCGCAACGTACGCAGCCTACGCAGCCAGGGCACGAGGCCCGCATCGGGTACCGCCTGCAGGGCTTCCAGATCGAGGCCGTGATGGACGAGTGCGCTCGCGAGCTCGATGATCGCTTGGCTCTTGTGTCGGCTAAATCCGAGGGCCCGGAGGGCATCGTCGCGGCACCGGCCGAGTTGTTCGGGATGCGGCAGCACACAGATTCGCGAGGCGCCGCGCCCGAAGGATCGCCCATACCGCTCAGCCAGCCGGTTCAATAAGTGAATGCCCGCAGCGAGGGAGACTTGTTGGCAAGCCATGGCGTTCACCAGGGCCTCGAACGCCGTGGCGAACCGAGGCGGTTTGAGCCCTCGGAACCGTGCGCAGAGGTCGAGCAACCTCGGATCGTGCGCCGCCACTGCGTAGAACTCCCTGAGGTCCCGCCCGAGTCCTAACAGCCGGTCCAACGATGCCGTGATCGCGCCCGCCGCGTCCTGAGACCGCTTCGGAACGACCGCGGTGACCAGGAGCCGGCCCGACTCCGGGGGGCCCCGTCTGTTCGACCCGCACGACCGCGAGTCCGCCGTCGTCCCCGAGGACTCGCCGATACGCATGTCCGTCCCACTGGTCAATGAGGTTCCCCGGACGCCGTCGAAGCGCCCACGCCGTCAGATCCAGACGAAACGGAGGGACCGCGTCGATGGTAAACTCGATCCGGTGCATCGCGGACAGGACGTTTCGGGTGCACGCCCCGGTTCCCTCTCCGCTGCGGCCGGTTCGATCCTCGGCGCACCGCCGAGCCGAATGCGGCGCGGCTGTAGCCCGCTCCCGGCCTGGACGGTCGGCCGGGGCGTCGCGCCATGCTTCCGCCCGGGCCCGTCGTGATTGACCGCCGTGCCGAGGTCCGCCGCCTGCGCGTCGTCGAAGCTCGCTCGCCGCGCCCGGCGCGGCGCGGTCGGCCTGGACCCACGCTCACGCGGGTATCGTTCGTCTCGATCTCGACCGTGCCCGCACGTCCCCGGGCATCATCGGCGCGTGGTCCGCCGCCGACCTTGCGGAGATCCAACATCCGCTGCGGGCGCGCCCGGAGCAGGCGGGTTTGCGCCCCCGCAACGTACGTCGCGCCGAGGCCGGGTACTGTCGCAGCATAAGGCGGGTGGCGCATTCGGAGACGTGGATCAACCGCGTGGATCGAGGACGACAGGAGGCGGACATCATGTTCATATCTGCACGGGCGTCGGCGATCGTGTTCGCGTGGAGGCTGGCGGGAGTGTCGACGACGCTGGCGGTGACGCTCCTGCTCGGCCCGCCGTCATTGGGCGCGGCACCCCATACCGTCACCATTCCGCTGGTCGCGGGGCAAACGCCGACCGACGGCGGGTTCAACTTCAACGGGTACGGTCGGGGTAACCTGGTCATGACCGTGCCGGTCGGCTGGAAGGTCGTCGTGGACTTCGAGAACGCGAGCGTGCTCCCGCACAGTGCCATTGTCCTGCCCTACGCCACGGCGCAGCCGCCGGCCCCTCCCACTACCCCGGCGTTCGCGGGCGCCACGACCCCGAACCTCGCGGCCGGGCTGCCCCAGCATGCGAAGGCCACCTTCTCCTTTGTGACTAGCCATTCGGGGACCTACGAATGTGATTAGCCATTCGGGGACCTACGAAATCGCGTGTGGCGTGCCTGGTCATGCCATCAGCGGGATGTGGGACAAGCTCGTCGTGTCGGCGTCCGCGAAGGCGCCCAGCGTCACTCCGAGTGGCGCGGCCAAGCTCGTGATTCACTGATGGTATGAGAACGCTGCGCCTCCGAGGGTACGAAGAGTACCCTCGTGGTCAAGTGTCTGAGTTCCTGTAAAAGTTGACGGGCTGGGCGCCGTGCATGCTATGCCACCATCCTGTTCTTGGAGCGTTTGGTGATGGGACGTTTCATCAGCATCG
>JAJPJL010000031.1 GCA_021324255.1 Bacillota bacterium | reverse complement strand
CGGCGGCCCAGCGAGCGGCCAGCGGCACCGTGCGAGCTCCACAAAGACCCACCCGAGGCAAAAGCCCCCGACCGCCTCGGACAGCCAGTGGTCGCCGAGGTAGACCAAGGAAGCCATCATGACCGCGACCACGAGGGCGCCGAGGAGCGGAACGCGGCGCAGCGCCGCGCTGGCGAGCAAGGTCGTCCGCGCGACATGCCCGGACGGATAGCCATACACCGCATACCTATTCACCCACTCCGCCACCGCCGGCGGCAGACCGGTCACGGCATGCCGCAAGCCGAGCGCGACAAGACCAATGCCGAGGACAACCGCCACCGGCAGCCAGGCCGCGACGCTCCGCCCGGCCGGGCTGAGCACCAGGACGACACACCGGACGAGGACCAGCGCCGCAACGAGCCACAGGCCATGGCCCATGGACATGAGCGCGATCAGCGAATCGTCCGGTGCACGCGGGAAATGGAGCTTGAGCGTGTCCGGCGGCCCCGGGTGGGGAATCGCGTGCTCGAGGATGACGGCACTGACGCTCGCGCACAGCATCACCGCGGTCAGCACGAGCGTCGCGACGCCACGCCGCCCGTCGCCGGCCAGCCACAGCCCCAACCCGATCGCCGTCAACCCAGGAATCATGACCGCGGCATTCCCAAGGTAGACGAGGCGGGCCGCCATGTGGGCGGTACGGACATGCGGCATGGCATGCTGAAGCCCGATGGTGACCCTCTGGTCCAGCAAGACGCCCGGCCGGAACGCGGAGCCCGCCGCGATCAGGGCGAGCGCCGCCGCGGCGGCAACCATGCGGGGAACCGACACACGATGTTCCAGCGCCGCGGCGCTACGCCGGCCGCCGGTCACCAGAAGGTCGCGATCGGAGCGCACTGCATCACCTGCTCGCTGAGTTCCGCGCAGCTCGGAAGCTCCCTCCCCGCGCGGCGTGGCCCCCGGCGCCTCAACCCGAACGACGGCGATCCCACTCGACCGCGTTGAGACTCCCGTCAAGCCGTAGTATCGAACACATGAGCGGTTTTTGACAGAGATATTGCCATATGTCTGACTCACACCCTCCGAACGATTCTGCTGTCCAAAGGACAAGGAGGGTTTCGTTCAATTGGCTGACCGCCGGTACGGGGCCGCGTCCATATACTGTGAACACTGGGGCTCAAGGTGGATGTCCTGTGACGAAATTCTGGGCCGGCCAGCGTCTGCTGGTCGTGGCGCCTCATGCAGACGATGAGGCGTATGGATGCGCGGGGACGATCGCCAAGATCAAGAGGACGGGCGGCGAGGTCTTCGTCATCGTCGGATCCGTCGGAACCCTCCAGCATTATAACGAAGGGCATCAGACGGTGGCCGGTGAGACGCGCGCGGAAGAATTGCGCGCGTCCATGGCGGTGCTCGGCGTGGACGGGTACGAAATCCTGTTCACGGAGGCGGAACGGCATCTCCGGCTCGATGCGATTCCCCAGCGGGACCTCATCGGCTTGCTGGAACGGGATGCCACATACGCGATCGACAAGATCCGGCCGACGGCAGTGGTCTTGCCGGCCCCGTCGTTCAACCAGGATCACACGGCCCTGTTCCGGGCGGGATTCGCAGCGTGCCGCCCGCACGGCCGCAACCACAAAGCCTTTGTCGACCACGTGCTCTCGTGCGACGCCGTCCAGCTCGGCTGGCGCGAGGCGCCGTTCCATCCGGACGTCTACGTAGACATCAGCGAGTATCTGGACGTCAAACTGCGAGCGCTTCGCTGCCACCGTTCGCAACTGCGCCCGAACCCCGATGTCGGGAGCCTCGACAACGCCGAACGGCTGGCGCGCCTGCGCGGGGCCGAGATCGGCGTCGAGGCCGCGGAGGCGTTCGAGTGCCACCGGCTCGTGCTGTGATCAGGCACTCTCGGCCGACGATCGCGGCGGAAGACATTGCCGCGGTGGGGACGGTCCTCGAAACGGGACAGCTCGCGCAGGGAGAACACGTGCGGCAATTCGAGGACGCCATGGCGGCGTACCTGGGCCGCCGCGGGGCCGTCGCGACGAACTCCGGGACGAGCGCGCTCCATCTCGCCCTGCTCGCGCTCGGCGTGGGGCCCGGCGACGAGGTCCTGATGCCCTCCTACACGTGCGTGGCCGTCACGAACGCCGTGCGCTACGTCGGCGCCACGCCGGCGCTCGCCGACATCGATCCGCACACGTACAATCTCGATGCCGGCGACGCGCGCCGCCGCCTCACGGCCGCTACCCGGGCCGTGATCGTGCCGCACATGTTCGGGTTGCCGGCGGACATGGACCCGCTCACCGAATGGGGGATCCCCGTGATCGAGGACTGCGCGCAAACACTGGGAGCAACCTACCGCGGCCGGCGGGTGGGCGGGTTTGGCACGGTCAGCATCTGTTCCTTCTACGCCACCAAGCTGCTCACGACGGGCGAAGGCGGCATGCTGCTGTCGGACTCGGACACCCTCGTGCGGCGCGCGCGCGATCTGCGCGACTACGATGACCGTGCGGACGCGACGCTGCGGTACAATTACAAGATGACCGATTTTCAGGCCGCGCTCGGCGTGAGCCAGCTCGGCCGCCTGCCCCAGTTTCTCGCGCGCCGCGAGGCGCTGGCGGCGCGCTATGAGGCTGCCCTCCGCGGCCTGCCCGTCGGGCTCCCAGCGCAGCCGTCGGACCGGACGCGCATCTTCTACCGGTATGTGGTGAGCGTGTGGAACGCGCCCGAAACCAGCGCCCGGCTGCTGGCGCGCGGGGTGGAATGCAAGTCGCCGGTGGGCCGCCCGCTTCACGAATACCTGGGCGCGGACGGATTCCGCCATACCGAGACCGCGGCGCGCACGGCGCTGTCGCTTCCACTCTACCCGTTGCTGTCCGACGACGAATCCGACACCGTCGTGCGCGCGCTTGAGGCTACTCTCGCCGAACAGGAGGACGGACTCCCATCAGCCCTCTCTACTCCTTCTTAGTGGCCTGCTGCTTGGCTTTGGCGCTCACGCCGGTCTGCGGCGTGCTCGCACGGCGGTGGGGTGTCTTGGACCTGCCGGCGCCGCGCAAACTGCACGCCCAGCCGACGCCCCTGCTTGGCGGCCTCGCGACGTTCGTGGCATTTGCCACGGCGGTCACGCTGTTCTTACGCCCGGTCGTCCCCGCACAGATGACCCTGCTCCTCGTTGGTGCCGCGGCGTTCGGCATCCTCGGCCTGCTCGACGACCTCTGGGATGCGGGAGCGTGGAAGCTGGTCGCCGAGGCGGCCGTGGTGACGGCCATCGTCTGGCTCGGGGGCTTTCAGATCAATCTCCCATGGCCGGGGAGCGGGGCCATCCTGGCCATCCTCTGGATCCTCGGCGTGGCGAACGCGGTCAATTGCCTGGACTGCTCGGACGGGATCGCCCCCGGTGTGACGGTCGTCGGAGGGCTTGCCCTGACGGGGCTCGCGATCGCGCTCGACCGTTGGGGCGTGGCGGTCGCCGCGGCCGCGGTCGCCGGTGCGGCCCTCGGATTCCTCCGGTACAACTTCCCGCCTGCCAGGATCTTCCTCGGCGACGCCGGCAGCCTGATGATGGGGTTTCTGCTCGCGTCCCTGAGCGCGACGCTCGCGGCGCCCGAAGTGACCAACGTATGGCCCGCGCCGCTCCTGATCCTGGGCATTCCCGTCCTCGATTTTCTCTTCGTCCACGTGAGGCGCTACCAGCAGGGCGTCCGGAATCCGCTCAAGCTCGTGACGTCCACGGGCAAGGACCACCTCCCTCACCGGCTCCTCCAGGTAGGCCTGTCGAAGCGCGAGGCCGCCGTGCGGGTTTACGTCCTCTCGGCCGTCACGGGGCTGATCGGCATTACGCTCGCGCTGTGGGGCCCGATCGGCGCGGCGCTCCTGGCGGCGCCGCTCGTGGTGACCGGATGGCTCTCGCCTGGGTGGTTTGGCGGGCGGCCCGACCGCCGGCTCGCACACCTCGAGAACCCGGAGCAGCCGTGACGGCGGCGGCATCGCCCGCGCGCGGCGTCGGCCGGGGGGCGGAGGCGGGATCGTTGTCGCGGGGCCGTCACAGCATCGGCCGCGGGGAGCGACGGGCATCATGCGGACGGGTCAGGGAATAGGCCGCAGGCTGGATCGCCTGCTGCAACACGCCGGACTAAAATCCACGCTCCGGATCGTGGCCCCCGTGCTGGACCGGCTGACCCCTGCCTGGGCGCTCGGCGGCGGCTCGTGTCTTGGCTACGTCCGCAATGGGCGGCCGCTTCCGGGCGACCTGGACATCGGCATCTACGACCCGGAATTCGACCTGCGCCGGCTCGCCCGAGAGCTCCCCGTGATGCGGTACCTTGGGATTCGAGAGCGGTGGGTGACCCAGACGGTCATCCCGCTGGAAACCAAGACCGACATCTACATCATTTTTCATCACGAGGGGCGGGCGGCCGGGACCCTGTTCAACGACGACCGGAACGAGGTGAAGTTTCTCCTCTACCCGAGGGAGATCTTCGAGGCCGGCGTCGAGCGCGCGCTGGTCTGCGGGGTGGAGTGCAATGTGCTCAAGCGCGCGCACGAGTACTGCCGCGCGCAGTACGGCGACGGGTACATCGCGCCGGAGCCCGGCTACAACTGGTGGGACAGCCCGCGAAGCGGCGTCCTCATGACGAACGAGACCATGTTCGTGGAGGATGTGCCGCGCGCCGCTGTGCCGCGCGGACTGCGCTGGGCGTTTCAACCCACGCGGGCCGCGCGAAAGGTCTTGGGGCATGTCAGCCGCCTCGCACACCGCTAGTGCTGGGTCGCTGATGTGCGACAAGAGTAGAAGGAGCCGAGCGGACCTGGCCGGACGTCCCAGCTCACGCCGTAGAGAGCGGGCGTCGGTATTTGTGAGGCGTCGTGCGCGGAGCGGAGGTCAGGTCTGCCCGGCTCTCACCCGTGCCGAAATACCGCAACGGTGCACGAGAGCGTCCTCCGCGATCGCCATGGGCCCGGCGGGGCGGGGCGCGCTGTGAAGGTCGTCATCCTCGCCGGCGGCTTCGGCACGCGCCTCGCGGAGGAGACGGACGTCCGGCCCAAGCCGATGGTCGAGGTCGGCGGCCGCCCCATGCTGTGGCACATCATGAAAATCTACGCCGCGGCGGGCTATAACGAGTTCGTCATCGCGCTCGGCTACAAGGGCGACGTCATCAAGAGCTACTTCCTCAACTATTACTACCTGCGCAACGACATCACGCTGCGCCTCGCGGGCGGGCGCGTCGACGTGCACGATGGGAATCAGGAAGACTGGATCGTACACCTCGTCGACACGGGCCTCAACACGCAGACCGGCGGCCGGCTCAAGCGACTCGCGGGCGTGCTCGGGCGCCGCCGGTTCATGATGACGTACGGCGACGGGGTGGCCGATCTGAACATCCGGGACCTGGTCGCGTTTCACGAGGCGCAGGGTAAGCTGGCCACCGTGACCGCGGTGCGCCCCCCGGCGCGCTTTGGAGAGCTCCGCTTCGACGGCGGCCTCGTGCGGAACTTCCGCGAGAAGCCTCAGGTAGGCGAAGGGTGGATCAACGGCGGCTTCTTCGTCCTCGAGCCGGAGGTCCTGGATTACATCGACGGGGACGACACGGTGTTTGAGCAGGCTCCGCTGGAGCGTCTGGCGCGCGACGGCCACCTCTCCGCGTATCGGCACGAGACGTTTTGGCAGTGCATGGATACCCTGCGGGACGTCCGCCTCCTGGAGCGCCTGTGGGCGACCGAGGCGCCCTGGAAGACCTGGGCCGACTAATGGAGCGCTCGCCGCGGCCGGGATTCTGGAAGGGCCGCTGCGTATTGGTGACCGGCGCGACCGGCGTGGTGGGCGCGTGGCTGGTCAAGAGCCTGGTCGCCGGCGGTGCGCGCGTCGTGGCGCTCGTGCGCGACGCCGACCCCCAGTCGGAACTGTATCGCAGCGGGGTGATCGCGCGCGTGTCCGTCGTGAACGGCGCCCTCGAGCACTTCGGGACCGTGGAGCGGGCGCTCAACGAGCACGAGGTGGACACCGTGTTCCATCTCGGAGCGCAGACGCTCGTTCCGACGGCCTACCGGTATCCGCTGCCCACCTTGGAGGCCAATATTCGCGGCACGTATCATGTCCTCGAGGCGTGCCGGCTCCACGGTCAGCTGGTGCGGCGCGTAGTCGTGGCGTCGAGCGATAAGGCCTATGGCGAGCACGCCGGCCTTCCCTATACGGAAGACATGGAGCTCCGCGGCCGCCACCCGTACGAGGTCTCGAAGACCTGCGCCGATCTCATCGCCCAGGCCTACTATCACACCTACCGCCTGCCGGTGGCCATCGTGCGGTGCGGCAACGTGTACGGCGGAGGCGACTTGAACTGGAGCCGCCTCGTCCCCGGGGTCATCCGGGCGTTTCTCAGGGGGGAGCGGCCGGTGATCCGGAGCGACGGGACGTATGTGCGGGACTACACCTACGTCAAGGACGCCGTTCGCGCGTACCTGCGGGTGGCGGAGTGCCTAGAGGACGACGGCGTGCGCGGGGAGGCGTTCAACTTCAGCGGCGAGGCGCCCGTCACCGTGCTGCGCCTCACCGAGCTGCTGCAGGAATTGATGGGATGCCGGCATCTCGTGCCCGACGTGCGGGCCACCGCCGCCGCCGAGATTCGTCACCAGCAGCTCTCCACCGCCAAGGCCCGCGAGGTGCTGGGGTGGCGGCCGGCGCACACGCTGGAGGGCGGCCTCCGCGAGACCATCGCGTGGTACCGGGCGTTCCTCGAGGATCACGGATCGTGATCGACGGCGTGCGGATTCATCCGCTCCGGCAGATCCCGGACGAACGCGGCCGCGTCATGCACATGCTGCGCCGGGACGACCCGCACTTCATCCAGTTCGGCGAGATCTACTTCTCCGTCGTGTATCCGAACGTCGTCAAGGGATGGCACCTGCACGATCGCATGGTGCTGAACTACGCCGTGGTCTCCGGCATGATTAAGCTCGTGCTGTACGATGACCGGGCAGCGTCACGGACGCGCGGGGAACTCATGGAGCTCTTTGTCGGCGACGCGAACTACGTCCTGGTCACGGTACCGCCGGGCATCTGGAACGGCTTCAAGGGGATCGGCGTCGCGCCGGCGATCGTCGCCAACTGTGCGACGGAGCCGTACGATCCCGACGAGATCTCCCGCCTCGATCCCGCAAGCGGCCGGATCCCCTACGATTGGGTGCTCAAGCATGCATAGCCCGGCGCGATGACGGCGCTCGTCGTGGGGGGCTCGGGGCTGGTGGGGGGCGCGCTTGCGCGCGCGCTCGGCCGCGCGGGCATCGGCGCGGCGGTCACCAGGTTCCGGGGCGAGCGGGACGGCGCGATCGAGCTGGACGTGCGGGACGAGGTGAGCGTGCGGGCGTGTGTCCGGCGCGTCGACCCGGACCTCGTTTTTCTCGCCGTCAACAACCCCGGCGGCGTGGACCGTTGCGAGGACTGCCCGGACGAGGCGGATGCCCTGCACGTTCAAGGAACCCGCCACGTCGCGGAGGCCGCCGCGGAGCGCGGCGCCACGCTCGTCTTCTACTCGACGGACTACGTCTTCGACGGCGCCGCGGCGCCGTACGCGGAGGAGGACCGCGCCCATCCGCTCAACCACTATGGCCGCGCAAAGCTGGCCGCCGAGAGGATCATCCACGATCTCACGCCGGCGCACCTGATCATTCGCACCACGGCGGTGTTCGGCTGGGCCCGTACCTCGCGCAACCTCGCCATGCAGGTGTGGGAGCGCCTGGGGTCGGGCGGCACGATGCGCGTGCCGCAGGATCAGCAGTGCACGCCGACGCTTGCCGACTACCTCGCCGAGGTGAGCGTGCGCCTCGCCGGCCGCGGCGTCCGCGGCGTGGTGCACGTCGTGGGCGGGGACCGGATGGTCCGCTCCGCGATGGCGAAGGCGCTGGCGCAGGCGATGGACTTGGATCCCGGCCGCATCATGCCCGTGCCGACGGCCGAATCCGGACAGCGGGCGCCCCGGCCCTTGGGGGCCGTGCTGCGCACGGACAAGATGGCGCGGCTCCTCGGCGAGGCCCCCCTGGACTTCGGCGAATCCTTGAGGCGATTCCGCCGGCAGTGGCTGGCCGACGCTCGCGCCTAGACGAGGGTGCGCCGCGGCGCGCTCACACTCGGGAGGGGGCGCCCCGGCGAAGCCCCGTCACGACCTGCCGGAGCATCGCCGCCGCGAAGTCCACCTCGGCCTCCGTCGTCCGGCGGCCGAGGGTCAGGCGGACGGCCGCCCCGGCGAGCTCGGGCGCCAGGCCCAGGGCCAGCAGCACGTGCGAGGGTTCGACGCTGCCGGAGCTGCACGCGGACCCCGAGCTCGCCGCGACGCCCTGAAGATCCAACCCAATGACGAGCGACTGGCCGTCGGTGCCCTCGAACGACAGGTTGGCGTTGTTCGGGAGGCGGCGCGCGGGGTCGCCGTTGAGGCGCGCTCCGGGGATCTCGAGCGCCGTTGCGACGAGACGGTCTCGGAGCGCCTCCACACGGCGCCGCTCCTCTTCCATCAGCGCACCGGCGAGGTGCAGCGCGGCGCCGAGGCCGACGATGCCGGGCACGTTCTCCGTCCCGCCGCGCCGGCCCCGCTCGTGCTCGCCCCCGTGCTGAAGACGCCGGCAGGGCGTCCCGCGCCGCACGTACAACGCCCCGACGCCTTTCGGGCCGTACCGTTTGTGCCCGGAGATCGACAGAAGATCCACCCCGAGCTCGTCCACGCGCATGGGCAGCGTTCCGACCATCTGCGTCGCGTCGGTATGGAACGGCACCCCGCGCTCGCGGGTGAGCCGTCCGATGTCCGCCACCGGTTGCACGGTGCCGATCTCGTTGTTGGCGGCCATGATCGTCACCAGCACGGTGTCCGGCCGCAGCGCGCGCCGAACATCGTCCGGGTCGATCAGCCCGCGCCCATCGACCGGGACGTAGGTGACGGTGTATCCGCGCGCTTCGAGAAACCGGCACGGCTCCAACACCGCGGAGTGCTCGATCGCGGACGTGACAATGTGCCGGCCCCGCTCCTCCTGCGCCAACGCCGTCCCGAGCACCGCCAGGTTGTCGGCTTCGGTCGCTCCGCTCGTGAACACGATCTCGGCAGGCCGGGCGCCGATCGCGGCGGCCACCTGCGCGCGCGCCGTGTCGACCCCGGCGCGCGCTTCCTGCCCGAAGCTGTGCAGGCTGCTGGCATTGCCGCATCGCTCCGAAAAATACGGCAGCATCGCCTCGAGCACGCGGGCATCCACGGGCGTCGTGGCCGCATGGTCGAGATACACACGCATCGATCCGCTCCCTCGCTCGTCTCGTGTGCTGCCCCGGCGCGCCGTGACCGATGACCGCCGGGCGCCGCAAGGACTCCATTGATTATATCCGGATTTACATCGCGCTGCGGCGCCGGGCCATTGCGTATTGCTCCTCCAAGAACGGGCCTCGCGCGTCCTTCCGGAGGAGCCGCAGCTTGTCGCCGCACGCGAGCGCGAGCCGCGCCACCAGCTGCGTGGGATCCATGCGGAGCGCGCGCGCGGCCGCGCTGAGACCCGCCGATCCGCGGCCGGCGAGGCACGCGCCGACGGCGATCTCGATCCAGACGCGGGCGACGAGCCGCCGCACGTCCCGGGACCGGCCGCACGAACGGACAATGCCCGCGCACAGGGCCGCCGCCGCCTCGAGCGGGGATGCCGACCGGAGCACGACGGTCCGCGCAAACCACGCGATGGCGCGGCGCGCCTGCGGCAGGCGCGCCAGGCGCGGATACTCCGCGAGATGCGCGAGCACCTGCGACACGCACTCCGAATCCGGAAGATCACGCAGCGGCCTGGCGACGCTGAGGAGATCGCGCAGATTGCCGAGTTCCATGACATCGACGACGCGCCGCCGGAACGCCGGCGACGCATCGGGGGCGAGGGCCAAGGCCCGGTCGATGATCTCCCGGTACAGCGCCCGGCTCCGTCCCGTTACGATGAGCGTGAGAAACATGCCGTCACGGGACCACCGGCGGATCGCAACCGGACCCGGGATGCAGACAAAGGGGACGTGCCGCGCGAGCCGCAGCCACATCTCGTAGTCTTCGATGCCGAGGGCGCGGAACTGACCGGCGAGCTCGAACGCCGATCGGCGAACCAGCACCCCCAGCACGCTCCCGCTGAGAAAGTTTCCTCGAAGCAGCAGCGCCCGGAACACGTCGCCCGAGGGTCCCTCGAACGCCCCCGCGGGACCGTCGGGCAACGGCACGCCGTCGACCGTGCTCAAGCAGGGACTGTACGCGACCCCCACCTCGGGGTGCGCCTCCAGTGCCGCCACCTGCGCGCGAAATCGCTGCGGGAGCCACACATCGTCGTCATCGAGAAAGGCCACGTACTTGCCGCGGCTGGCGGCGATCCCGATGTTGCGCGACGCGCTCAGTCCCCGGTTGACGGGGTTGCGGATGTACCGGGCGGGGTACCTCGCCACCACGGCTTCGGTGTCATCCGTGGAGGCGTCGTCGACGACAATCGTCTCCAAGTCGAACGTGTCGCCCTGGCCCAGGACGCCCATCACGGAATCCAGCGCCTCGCGCAGCAGGGCGGACCTGTTGTAGGTCGTCACAATGGCGCTGACGAGCGGCCGCTGAGCGCCTCCGCGCGCGGCCTCGGCGCGCGGCCGTCCCGGGCTCACGCCGACACGTGGCGGCGCCACAACCGCCGGACGTAGTGGCCCGCCGCCCGGACCGGCCGGGGGAGCGCGCTTCGCAGCGCGCGCCGCACCGCGCTGTCCTGCGATCCTTCGCCCGCGGCGCCCGGCACCCAGCGCAGCGTGTCGATGAACCGGTGCCGCTCCGCGTTCGGAATCGAAAGCCGCGGCAGCCAGTACGGCGCCGCCGCATCGCACCGTGCCCAATTCACCGTCACGGCGGCGCGGTACCCCGCGGCCGCCACCGCGGCCGCCACCCGATCGTCGACGTGCCCGAACGGGTACGCAAACACCGTCGGCGCGGCGCCGACCTGCGCCGTGATCGCCTCCCTGCACCGTCCGACCTCGTCCCGCAGCGCCGCATCGGAGAGGGCGACGAGCGATGGGTGGGACACCGAATGCCCGCCCAGGCTGATTCCCGCGGCGACCATCCGGCGCGCCTCCGCCCACGTGAGCGGCCGCGGCGCGTCGCCGGCTCCGTCTCCCAAGGCGTCGAGCGCGGCATCCCGCGCGGAGGCGTCGAGCACCCACAGGCGGCTGTGCACCGTGCGGTACAGACGGCTCAGTTGCTCCGGCGTGTCGGGGACCACGTCCGATTCGTCGCCGGCGAGCGCCGCGGGGAGTCGACGGCCGGCATACCGGGGGAGATGCCACGCCAGCCGGTCCCACCAAAACGCCGCGCCGCTGTCGATGTTGCCGGTTGCCAGGAATACCGTCGCGGGGACGCCGACACGCCGGAGCACCGGCAGCGCGTGTTCGTAGTTGTCGGCGTACCCATCGTCGAACGTGACGGCGACCATGGGGCGGGTCGGGTGGCGCCCGGGGAGCGCGGCCACGAGGTCGTCCAGGGGCACGACGTGGTACCGGCGCGCCACGTGTTCCATGTGGTGCCGAAAGCGCCTGACATCGACGCAGAGGTCGTACGGGTTCAGCAGCTGATACGGATCAGCCGGCAGCCTCTCGACGACACGGTGATAGCAGAGGATAAACCCATCCGCCACGCTGCCCCCCCTCGTTGCCTCAATGTTCGAATGCGACGTCAGGCATGCGGTGCGCCGAGCGCGCGCCTCATACGCCGCCACGGCATCTCGACCAGGCGCTTCATGCGCCAGCAGGACCGCTCCGCGTACGGCAGCCGCTTCCAGCACCACACCAAGCCGGGGACCGGGTCGTCGCGCCAAAACCACTGGGTCTCCTCCACACCGCGCAACGACGCGAGCCACTGCCACGGCGTCAGCTTGCCTTCCCGCACGTACGTCGCCGCCGTCAGGACATCTTCCTCGAGCATCCACTTGCGTCCCGCGCGCGGGGAGAACGGCGGGATCGCTTGTCCCGTGAGATCGAGGTAGCAGACGCGAACGACGTCCATGCCGTTCGGCGCCGTGAACAACCGGAACACGCCGCTGACGCGGGCGTTGATGTCGAGGAGCTTGTAGAGCCCGTCGCGCGCGTCATAACGGTACCCGATACCTACGGGGCCCTGGTAGCCCACGGCTTTCATGAATCGCCGGGTCGTTTCCGCCACCGTCTCGTTCGGAGCGCAGATCGCGAGCGAGGCGACGCCGGTGTGCGCAGGCCACTGCCGGAGCTTGCGTCCCGTAAACACGGCGCGGCATTCGGACTGCCGGTCGAAGTAGGCGTTGCACATCCACACCGCGTCGTCGCCGCCGGGGATGTACTCCTGGATCATCACGTCGGGAACACCGGGGGTGCCCGCCCGCTCGTACAACTCCAGGAGGTCGCGCGCCGTGTGGACGATTTTCATCGTCCACCGTCCGGGACCCAGGGGATCCGCGCCTTTCAACAGCAGCGGAAAGCGCGCGCCGCCCTCGTCGAGGAACCGCACGACATCGTCGCGCGAGCGCGGCAGAATCGTCTCCGGGGTCGGCACGCCGCTCTGCTTGGCCGCGAGGAACATCTGCCACTTGTTGGCCAGGCCGCGGATCAGCGTGGGGGAGACGCGCGGAAACTCGAACCGCTCCTCGAGGACGCCGGCATGGTCCGCGACGAAGATCGCGGCCGGATCCGTGGTCTGCAGAAGCAGCGGGCGCCCGCCGGCGCGGCGCCCGATCTCGGCCAGGAACCGCAGCGACTCGTCCGGCGGAGCGGACGGGTCCCACGCAAACGTCCCCTTCCAGTACCGCGAGAACGAGACCGGGAGCACGCCGCGGTCGTGCACGAGATAGGCGGGGACCCCGAGCCGGCCGAGCGTCCGCGCGACGCCCAACGCCCCGGACCCCGAGCTGGCGTCCTGGCTGCCATGCGCCCACGCGAGCACAACGACCGGGATGGACGTGTCCACGCGACTTGCGTCACCTGCCGGTCGGGTACCGGCGCCGGACGCCGGCGGCGAATGTTTGTCGGTCGAGGTCACGACCACCCGAGATACCAGTCGACCAGGGCGCTCATCGTGGACAGCCCGTAGTTCTGCGGGATCCGCAGCTCTCCGACATCGACTCCCTGGAGGCTTCGCCCCTCCACGTATCGCTTCCCCAGCTTCTCCTGCGTCCACCCGATGACCGCGTCGACGCTCGGGGTATCGACGTCCGCCAGGTTCGCGATCGCCTTGACGACCGCGAGGCCGTACGGAACGTCCTCGCGGAGGTACCGGTATTGAAAATCCGGGACGAACTCGCCCGGCGCCCGTTCCCGAACGGGGACCTTGCGGGCCTGGATGGGGCCCGTGCGGAAGCACGTGGCAACCGTCGCAACGTCTCCGGTGCGGGCCGCGTAGGACATACGCAGCCACTCGAGGATCGGCAACACGCCCGAGAGATCCAGCCGATGGCCGCTCCGTGACTCCACCGCGCGCGCGGTCGCGACCACCTCGTCCGAAAGCCGTTCCACGAACTCGCCGGTCCGATCGCTGGCGCCGCCGTACAGGCGCGGAATGGTCTCCTCCCGAAACGATTCGCCCGACCACTCGGCGAACCACCCATACATGAGGCCGGGGTGGATGATCTGGCCCGGGTTCCCGAGCGTCACATTCAGGAAGTTCGGCACCGGCACGATCCGGGTCCCGAGCAGCGTGGAGAGTTGCGCGGCAAGGCCGGGGGCGTCGGCGTGGGGAAGCGAGCCCATCGACACGGCCGCCTTGACCGCGCCGACGTGCACGGTCTGCGTTGCTTGATCGACCCGTGTAGACCACGGCAACGTCTGGAGGCCGAAGACCCGGCGGCCTCCCATGGGGCGGATGCCGGACACCTTTCGCGTAACGTCGAACTCGAACCCGCTGCGGGCGGGGAGCGTACCGACGATGGCCCGGTCGTTCAGGTGCGGCGCGATTCGATCGAGAATCGCGGCGTGCGCAAAGGCCGGAACGGAAATCAACACGAGGTCGGCCTGGGGAATGACGTCCGCCGGATCCGACGAAACGATGCGCACCCGGTCGGCGCGGCCGGCGACCACCCCCGTGGAACGGAGACCTTCGTCCGAGAACACGACCCGGCGCAACTGCTCCGCCTTCTCGGGAGAGCCCCGCAGCCACACGACGTCGCCGTCAAAGTTCCGGGAGGCGACGACCGCGAGCGTGTAGGCGCCGTTTCCGCCACCGCAGATCGCGACGACCCCGGACCGAGGTACGGGCTCGCCCGCCGCCCGGATCGTCATCCCAAAGGCTCCATGTCACGGTACCCTATCAATGTAGTTAGGCATCACTGTACGATCGACGGGGTAATCTCGCCACCGGCCGATCGAAGGATATCTACCCCTCTCTCGACGATGAACCATCGAAGGGCCACAAGGGCCTCACGGCGCGCCGTCCAACGAGGATGACTGCCTTCCGCGACCCGAAGCAGCGGAGCACAGCCGCGCGAAGCGGACTTCGCGAGAGAATCAGTCGAACGTATGGTCGGCCAACGTGGCAATCTGGAGCCGTGTTGTCTATGCGCGGAACAGGGTGCCGTTCCGTCGACCGAAGAGAGGATCTCGCCTCAGCACAAAGGACGTGTATACGACAAACCCATGCGGAGATACACTTATCGTAGTTGTTCTGAAGCGGCATGGCTGTGTCCAGACGACGGAGGCGGGTCGTTTGATGGCGCCGAATTCGGCAGATCAGAAGCTCACGAAACTCATGCGCGCCCACTGGAACGAGAGCGCACGGACATTCGACACCAAATCGACCCACAGCATACATAGTACAGAACAGCGGCAAGCATGGACCGCCGTGCTTTCGAGCGTCGTCGGGCCGAACCCCCAGCGCGTGCTCGATGTCGGCTGCGGCACCGGAGTGCTCAGCATGACGCTCGCCGAGATGGGGCACACCGTCACCGGCATCGACTTCGCCCAGCAAATGTTGCGCGTCGCACGGCAAAAGGCCCAGAAAGCCGGCCTGGCGATCTGCTTTCGTTTCGGGAACGCGACGGCCTTGAGTGATCCCGATGCCACGTACGACCTCGTAATCGCGCGCCACTTGATACGGTTCCTCCCAGACCCCGCGGGAGGAGTGAGGGAATGGCTACGCGTTCTTCGGCCGGGTGGCCGCCTCGCTCTTATCGAAAGCAGCTGGGCCTCGAAGTCCGACGACGCCGGAGATCCGGCGCCGATGCGCGCATCGCCGGGAGAGTCCATCCGGAGGGTGCTGCGGATTTTCTATTACGGGGCCAAGGAAGGACGGCTGACATCCATCCCCGCAAAGCTGCGCGAGTTGCGATACCGGCGGGTGCGGGCGGGCTTGCCGTTCTTCGCGGGACCGCTGCCAGACCAGCTCACCGTGCTCCTCCAAGAGCAAGGATTTCGTGACATCACGATCACTTCGCTTATGGATCCCGTGCTGTGGGGTGAACAACCGCAGTACATCCGGTATCTCGCGGTTGCCCGGCGGCCGAGTGATCGGCCCGACTGACCGCGCAACAGGCTTCCTCCGCGCGGCGGATGCTTCGATCGGGCGCCGCCGAGCATGCGTGAGTCGGTGTCCTCCGACAGCGCACACCGATGCGAGCACGTTCGGTGTATCGACATGACATCGAGCGTTCGGGCGCCCAAGCTCTTGAAGCTCATCCGAGCTCACTGGAATGACCGCGCGCCCACCTTCGATGCCGATCCAGACCATGGGATGCACAGCCCGCAGCAGCACGCGGCGTGGGTCGGCCTCTTGTCAAGGATCGTTGGCGATACGCCGCTGCGCGTGCTCGATGTAGGCTGCGGCACGGGCGTCCTCAGCCTCATGTTGGCCGGAATCGGGCACGATGTCACGGGAGTGGACTTCGCGCCGAGAATGCTCAGGATCGCTCGCCGGAAAGCTCGACAGGCCGGCTTAATGGTTCGTTTTCGTCTGGAGAACGCCGCGGCTCTGAGCGATCCGGATGCGGCCTACGACTTCGTGATCTCACGCCATGTGATACGGTTCCTTCCGGACCCCGAAGCCGGTGTCAGGGAATGGCTGCGCGTCCTTCGACCCGGTGGCCGCCTTGCGCTCATCGAAGAGTACAGTCAACCAACAGCCGCACCTCCCGCGGACCCGCCACGGACAACAGCGTCGCCGGCGGAGTCGATACGGGCCGTGTTGCGAATTCTCTACTACGGGGTGAAAGAACGACAACTGGCGATGATCCCGGCGAAGTTGCGCTACCTGAGATATCGACGCGCAACAACCGAGCTCCCGTTCCCCGCCGGGTTGACAGCCGACAGATTGGTCGCGCTGCTTCGGGCCCAGGGCATTCATGATCTCACCGTGACGCCGCTTATGGACCCGGCTCTGTGGGGCGCCGGATTGCACCACCCTCACTATGTGGCCGTGGGGAGTCGAGCGTAAGAAACGCGGCCGGAACTGGGGGGGCGATATCTGTCCCTGTGGAACGTCGCCTGCGGGCGCGCGGGAGTCAACCGCCGGCGCAGCGATCGCAGCGCCCATGCACGATCAGTGAGGCTCCCCTCAGCGTAAACCTGCGGCCCGCGCGCCGGACGAGCGGCATCAGGACGGTGGGATCGACGGGAAGGTCGAGGACGCGCCGGCAGTTGTCGCACACCAGGTGGCCGTGCGGGTCCGTGTTTGGCTCCCACCGGGTCGCGCCGAGGGAGACGGGGATCGATTCCACGAGTTCGAGATCGGCGAGCTCGCGAAGGATCGCGTACACGGTCTTGAGGGCGAACCCCGGCACCAAATCCCGCAGCGCCGTGTGGAGCTCCTCGGCCGTGGGGTGATCCTCGGCCCGCTCGAGCGCGCGAAACACCGCCATTCGCTGGGCGGTGATGCTGCGGCCCCGTGATCGAAACTTAGCGATCGCCCCGGTTGTCGAAAAACGCCCCACGTGAATTCGTCACTCTCTTACGGATGCCAGTTATCCACAAGCGCGCGCGGAGCCTTGTCCCGCAACGTGTCCATGCGCACGGACGAATCGCGCGCTTGACGGCTATTCTTGACGATATCACTATAGAATCGGTTAGGCAAATCGCGAAGCCAATTTCGTCCGGAGCGTGATGTCGCGGCATGTCGCGTCGCGGGTTCGGCTGGGGCACGGCTCTCTTCGGGCTGGCCGCGCTGTCGGTGATCGGCGTGATCGTCTGGCAAGCGGTGACCGCCGGCGGATCTCCGGACCCGGCCGCGAAGCACCTGAGCCGCGCCGCCGCCATCACAGACACCGGCGTGCTCGTGTTCCGCGAAGGGCTCGAATCGATCCTCGTGCTGTCCGCGATCACGGCGAGCCTTTCCCGGTCGCAATCCCGCTGGGTGCGTCCGGTCGCGGCCGGCGCGGGTGCCGCCTTCCTCGCCACCCTCGCGACGTGGTTCATCGTGGTCGCGATTTTGTCCGGCGTCAACGCCCCGGAGCTCGACCTCCAGGCGGCGACGGGGCTCCTGGCGGTGCTCGTCCTGCTCGTGATCATGAACTGGTTCTTCCATCGAGTCTACTGGACCGGCTGGATCAGCCATCAGACCGAGCGCGAACGCGCGTTGCTGCGCGACCCGGCGGCGTCTTCCGCCGCCGTCTTCCGCGGGCTTGCGCTCCTGGGATTCACCTCCGTGTACCGGGAAGGCTTCGAGGTGGTGCTCTTCCTGCAGAGCCTCAGGCTCCAGGTCGGCGCCCGCGTCGTCCTGCTCGGCAGCCTCCTCGGCCTGGGGCTCACCCTCATGGTGGCCGCGCTCAATTTTCTGTCGCACCGCCGTCTGCCGTACCGCAAGATGCTCGTCCTCACCGGCATACTGCTCGGCGCGGTGCTGGTCGTGATGGTTGGGGAGACGGTCCAGGAAATGCAACAGGCGCACTGGATCGCCACGACGAGGCTGTTGTCGTTTGACCTACCGGCGTGGATGAACGTCTGGTTCTCGCTGTACAACAGCCTGGAGAGCCTCACGGCGCAGGTCATCACGGTGGTCGCCGTGATCGGCTCCTACCTCGTTGCCGAGCGGGTGCGTGGACGGCGTCCGCGCCGCCGCGCGCAGATACCGGCGCCGGAGGCCCCCTAGGCGGGGAGCAGATCGCAAAACATCCACGCCTCCCGCCGCACCACCTCACCGCGCCGTACGTGCACGGGACGCCGGAACGCGGGGCCGGTCCACACGAACGTGTGGAACTCACCGTTCTCGCCGCACGGATCGACGTGCGCCGGCAGGTCCGCGAGGAGCGCATGGTCAAACGCGCGCCCCGCGAACGTCGCCGGCAGCACGCGCGTGTCCACGCAGGTCAGGATCGCTTCGAACCCGCGATCGATAAACTCGCGCGCGAGATCGGGGGTGTTGCGGTGCCAGACGGGAAACAGCGGGCGCAGCCCCGTGCCCGTGAGGCGCTCCTCACGGTACCGCCGGATATCCTCGAGGAACAAGTCCCCAAACGCGACCGCGGCGACGCCGTCCGCGCGATGCCGGGTCAGGGCGCGCGCCATGGCGGCTTCGTAGGCCGTGTTGGACGCCTGCTGCGGGATGGTCACGACGTCGAGGGGCAGATCCAACGCCTCGGCCTGCCGCCGGACCAGATCGACCCGCACGCCGTGCATGCTTACCCGCTCGAACCCCTCCGTGACCGTCGTGAGCAGCGCGGCGATGGTCCATCCACCGTCCGCCAGCAACTCCGTCAGCGCAAGACAACTGTCCTTGCCCCCGCTCCACGACAGGAGCGCGCGCTCGGCCACCGCTTCAGTGGAAGAGGTTCAAAAGGTTGGACGGCAACCCGGGCACTTGAGGCAGCTGGGGAATTTGAAGCGGCCCGGGCGGCCGGGCGGCCGGCGGCGACCCGGCCTGACCCCGCAATACCTGCGGTGTGCCGGCCAGAGCAAACTGGGGACTGTCAAAACGGCCGCGCACGCTGAACGGCACGCGGGCGCCGGTGATGCCGGCGGCCGCGGGCACTGCCTGCCCCAGCGCCTTGCCGGCCAGCGACATGGCGGCGCCCACCGGCGAGCCGCCGGATGCCTGCGTGTCGATGACCGCGGTCCCCGCGTAGTCGAGGGTTCTATCGAATCCAAAGCTTCCATGCGCGGTGCCGCTCAACGTGTCCGCGACCAGCTTGAGGTCCCGGCTGGCGCCGCGCTCGCCGCCGAGATGGAGATCACCGCCGAAATACCGGAATCGCGTGCTGCCGGACGGCGCGCCGAGGCGCAGGACCTGCGCCAGCTGCGTGAGGCCCCCCAAACGGTTGTTGAGATCGAGGCCCGGAAACGATCCGTTCCGTATCGCAAACGCACCGTCGCCTGTGAGCGCCGCGATCGGGTCCCGTCCCAACGCGGTGGCCAGGGCAAACGCGCCGTCCAGCCCGCCCGTGATCCGGGGCGTCCCGGGCGCGAGCGTACGGGCCAAGGCGCCGACGTCGATGCCGGTCGCGCGCACGGTGCCGCTCAGCGGGAGCCCCGGGGCGCCGTAGTCGAGCAACGCCGCGCCCTGGGCGACACCACCGTACGCAGCGAATCGATAGCGATCGACGCGGATTCGCGTGCCGCGGAGGCTGAACCGGCCGCTCAGGTCAGTGAGCGCCACCGGCAACAGCGTCACCCCGGGCGCCGAAAAGGTCCCACCGCCCGCGACGAGCGGCCCTTGCGGCCGCCCGAGCAGCGCCGTAATGGTGGCGCCGACGTCGAGGTTTCCCGCGACCGGCGCGCCGGGGGCCAGCGCCGCGGCGACGCGCGCAATGTTCAACGCGCGGGCTCGCGCGGTGATCGTCGCCGGGGCGGCCGCGGCCGCATAGTCGACGGCCGCCGTCCCCTCGATGATTCCGCCATACGCCGCCAGCCGGTACCCGTCGACGCGGACACGATCCGAGTACACGCTCAGCCGCCCGTTGACCTGTGTCGCCTCGAACGGCGCGAGCGCGAGCCGGCCGACCGTAACGGCGCCACGGGCAAACAGCCGTCGCGGCCCCGGGGGCGCCGCAACCGCGTTGCCGGCCTCGCGGGTCATGAGCCGGACGACCCGGTCAACGTCCAGCGCCGGCGCCTGCAGCGTGAATGTGGCGAACGGCGGATCGAGGGTGGGTAGCTTGACGGTACCGCTCACATGCAACGTGTCGAGCGTCGCGGTAAACGTGGCTGCGGCCGCGCCGTGCGCAACCGTGAGCTGCCCGCTTTCGAAGACAATCGGCTTCGCGAGTTCGGCCACCTGGAGCCGGACGCCCTTGAGCGCGGCGGCGAGCCGGAGCCCGCGCAGCCATCCGGCCGCCGCGGGGTCCACTCCGGTAATGTCCGCGTCGAGCCCGCTGAGCGCGAACCCTGGGATGATGCGCCCGCTGCGCGCGTCGACCGTGGCCGAAGCCAGGGCAAGGCCTCGGATAGTGATCCGGCCGACCGTGCCGGCCCGAATGAACGGCGCCCCGGGCGTGGCCCCTCCCCTGCCGGCTGCCGGGCGGCCGGCGGGGGCCAGATCGAAATTGGTTCGCCCGCCGGGGGCGGTGAGCCACGTCAGCTTGACACCGCTCAACGCGACGCGGGTCACCTCGATCCGGCGCGACCACAGTCCCCGCAGCGTCACCCCCACATCCAACGCCTTGACGGTAAGCGCGTCCCCCGCGGGGAACCCTGCGGGATTTGCCACACGCACGTTTTGAGCGTGGATGTGAAGCGACGGGAGCACGTACAGGCGGAGCGCGTCCATGCGCACATCGCGGCCCGTGGCGCCCTTGAGGAGCTGCACCACGAGCGGCCGGAATCGGTCCATCGGCACCAGCCACGGCACCGCGAGGGCGGCGGCGAGCCCGGCCGCCAGCACCGCCGCGCCGGCGCGCGCCCACCGCCGCCGATACCAGCGTTGTTGGGATTCCACGGTCAGCGCACCCTCCCGTTGTCCACCCTCGAGACTCGCTCCGCCGCCCGCTCCCGCGCTCTTCCGCCCCCGGCGCCCGCGCTCCTCCCGCGTGGTCCGCGCGCGCTGCCGGGCTGTAAACCCGCCGGGAGGGCGCCCGTGTCGCCCGATCCGGGTTGCTCGTTGACGTATTCCTGGCGCTAGCCTAGAATGTGCGCGTGACGACCAAGCGGAGATACCCTGCAGCGGTCGCCCTGGGCCGGCGAGGCGGCAAGGCACGAGCCGCCCGTCTGTCCCCTCGGCGATTGACGGAAATCGGCAGAAAGGGCGCGCGGGCGCGCTGGAGCAAGGCCAAAAGGGCGCGCAAGTCGTAGGATACACGCGGCCTCCACGCGGCCCGTCACGGGAAACCCACGCCGCCCACCGCCGGTAAGCGCAACAGCATGGCGGCACGCGACCTCACGGGGGCTTGAGAGGCGGGGAGATGCCCGACAACGCGCACTGGTCGGGACCTGAACGGCGCAACGTCACCACGGCGGAGGGTCTCGCCCGGCGGGTCGCCTTCGAAGACTCGTGCGAGCTCTTGCGCGTGCTGCGGCTGTCGCCGCCCGCCCTCGCCTACTACAAGCAGCGCGCGCGCGACACCGGGCTGCTTCCGCACGAGTACATGCTGCAGGTGGTCGAGAGCGAGGCCCGGCGTTCCTCGACGGGCAGTGCCTAAGGCGGCGGTTCGCCCGTGCCCGTGGATCGGGCCGCTCCGGCGGCGCGAATCGGAGTGGGGACGCGCCGCCGTGTATTTCCTCAAGCTCGTCGTCGCGAGCTACCTCCTCATGAGGCTCATTCTCTACATGACGCGGGTGCTCGCCGGCTACTTCGTCGACCACGTCTGGCGGTTCTGGTGAGCGCCACGGTCGCGCGCTCCGCCATCCGGCCATGACGCACCGCTTCTGGAAGTTCGATCCGGCCAACGCCGCCCGCCTCCTCGCGGACGAGCGAGCGGGGATCCATCCGCGAGATGAGGCGCTCTCCCTGCTGAAATTGGAGCACGGTCAGCTTGTAGCCGACATCGGCTGCGGCCCGGGCTTCTTCACCGTGCCGATGGCGCAGCGCATCCTGCCCGCGGGCCGCGTCGCGGCGCTCGATATCGCCGGGGACATGCTGCAACACCTGCGGCACCGCATCGCCGCCTCCGGGCTGCGGAACGTGCTCCCCGCCCAATCCGAGGAATCGCGGCTTCCGCTCCCCGGGGGCGCCTGCGACCGCGTGCTCCTGGCCTTTCTCGTGCACGAGCTCGAGGCGCCCGACGTGTTCTTCCGCGAGGTTACGCGGGTGCTCCGTCCGGGAGGCCGGGGCCTTGTGGTCGATTGGGCTCCGCGCGAGAGCCCGATCGGCCCGCCCCTGGATGTCCGCGTCCCGGCGGCGTCGGTACGGGAGCGCCTCGCGCGCGCGGGGCTCAGACCCGCGGAGCCGGCGGAGTTCGGTCCCTACAGCTACGCCGTCCCATTCGCCCGCCCGTAGCATCGAACGCGTTTACCGTCCCGCGAGCCGGGGTACACATGTTTATACACCGAGTGGCCGGCTGATCGAGGACTTTCACGGCGCCCGCACGACACACGCGGAGGCGGATGCGATGCGGCCGTTTCAGGAAGTCTTCACGCACGGCGGTTGGGTGTACGGCATCACCGCGGAGCTGGACGCGGACGGCGATGGGACGTGGGACTGGAGGGTGCTCCGGCTCCTGGTGGGCGGTTCCGACTATGAAGTCCTGGGCATGGGAAAGGCGGCATCCCGCGAGGAAGCCGAGACCCTGGCCGGGGTGACGCTCCACACGACCTGGGAAGCCGAGCGCCACTAGCGCGCACCGCGCGCTCCTGCGCACCGCGCTCCTGCGCACCGCCGCGCGGCAGGAGTGCTGTTCCTCCCCGCGTATACACGCGTCGTATGAAGATCGCGCGCGTGGACGTGTTTGCCTACGACCTGCACTATCTCCACGGGACGTACGTGATGTCCGGCGGCCGGACGGTCGCCGGCCTGTCCAGCACGGTGGTTCGGGTGACCGCCGACGACGGCCTCACGGGGTGGGGCGAGGTGTGCCCGCTCGGCCCAGCGTACCTGCCGGCCTTTGCCGAGGGCGCCCGGACGGCGCTGCGCGAGCTCGCGCCGGCGGTGCTCGGGGTGGATCCCACGAACCTGGCGCTCGTACACCGCGCCATGGACGCCGCGTTGAGCGGCCACGCGTACGCAAAGAGCCCCCTCGACGTGGCGTGCTGGGATCTCCTGGGCAGATCGACGGGCTACCCGATCGCGACGCTGCTCGGCGGACGGCATCACAGCCGCTACCCGCTGTACATCGCCGTGCCGATGGGGGCGCCGGAGGAGATGGCGGACTACGTCCGCGCGCGGCGGGCGGAGGGGCTCCATCGGTTTCAGCTGAAGATCGGCGGCGACCCACTCGCGGATCGAGACCGCGTCGAACGCGTCCTGGCGGCCACCGATCATACGGACGTCGTCATCGCCGACGCCAACGGCGGCTGGACCCTGGGGGATGCCGCCGTGGCGGTGCGCGCGCTCGCGCCGCGTCCGCGCCTCTATCTCGAGCAGCCGTGCGCCAGCCTCGAGGAGTGCCTGCAGGTACGCCGTTTCACGACGCTCCCCATGGTGCTCGACGAAATCATCACCGACGTGCCGTCGTTGCTTCGGGCCGCCGGGGCCGGCGCGATGGAGGCCGTCAACCTCAAGATCGCCAGAGTGGGCGGTCTGACGCGGGCCAAGCTCCTCCGGGATCTGGCGCAGGCGCTCGGCATCGCGGTCACGGTGGAGGACATGTGGGGCGGCGACATCGTGACCGCGGCGATCAGTCACCTCGCCGCGAGCACGCGTCCGGAATCCCTGTTGACGACGTCGTTCATGAACGATTGGGTGCGCGAGCACGTCGCGGGCCACGCGCCCCGATCGTCCGCCGGCTTTGGCGCGACGCCGGACGCGCCCGGCCTGGGCATCGAAGTCGATGCAGGCGCCTTGGGCGCGCCGGTGTTCAGCGTGGGCGACGAACCGGCGTGATCGGCGCGCGGTGCCGGCATCGCGGCGCGTCTAGCGGGATGCTGGAACGGGCATGAACAACGACGGATCGCGGATGCCAGCTCCGTCCGTGCGGCGTCCGCCGGAGCGCCTATCGTGAAGCGAGCGCGTTGCAAGGCATGCGGCGGCAAACGGCCGCGGCTGGCCGTCCAACACGGGGACGAATTCTGCTCGACCGACTGTGCCCGGCGGTACCACGGCACCGGCCGGGACAAGCGGGTCGGACGTCCCGCGGTACCCCGGCGCCTGTCGCGCGAGACCGCCGGCAAAGCTTCGTAGCCTCGAACGACCTGCCGGCCGCCGTCCTGCCCTATCCCACCACCGTGTCGATGCGGTCCCGCTCGCCGGGCGCCGCCAGGTGCATGACGCGGTCGTGAAATCGGGCCAGCGTGTTCCGGTGGCCGACGCTCACGACGGTCGGCCCCCACGACGCGTTGCGCAGCAACGTATAGAGCGCTGCCTCCGCCGCCTCGTCCAGCGCGGAGGTCGCCTCATCAAGGAAGACGATGGCCGGCTCGCTCAGCAAAATGCGGGCAAACGCCAAGCGCTGCTGCTCCCCGAGCGATAGGCGATCCGCCCACCGGTCCACCGTGTCCAGGTCGTCCGCCAGCGCACCCAGGCCGACCGCGGCGAGCACGGCGACGAGGCGCTCCCTCGGCGCCCGGTCGTCCTCATTCGGATAGAGGAGCGCCGTGCGGAGGCTGCCGAGCGGCACGTAGGGGCGCTGGGGGAGAAAGAGCGTGCGGCCGCCCCCCACCCGGACCACGCCGCGGCCAAACGGCCAAATCCCGCCGACCGCGCGGAGCAGGATGCTCTTGCCGGCGCCGGACGGCGCCGAGATCAGCAGCCACTCCCCGGGGGCGACGCGAAGGTCGACGCCGCGGAGGAGCGCGGTGCCGTCCGGCAGGCCGAGGTCGAGGTCCAGAGCCGCGACGCCGTCGCCTTCGCGGGCGACGTGGATGGCCGCCGGCGCGCCGGCGGCGGCCGTCACCTCGCTCGCCCGCCGCTCGAACCGCGCCAACCGTTGCACGACGGCCTGCCACTCCGCGACGTAGGTGTAGGCGTTGACGACGAACGAGAGCGACTGCTGCACCTGCCCGAAGGCGTTGGCCGTCTGCTGCAACACCCCAAAGGTGATCTGTCGTGCGAAGAAGCGCGGCGCCGCGACGAGATACGGGAACACGATCGCCACCTGATTGTAGCCGCTGGTGTACCAGTTGAGCTGCATCGTGCGCTTCATGATCTTCCAGAAGTTTGCGACGACGTGGTCGAAGCGGCCGAGAAACGTGCGCCGCTCGCGCCCTTCGCCGCCGTAGAGCGCGACACACTCCGCGTTCTCGCGCAGGCGCATCATGCTGAACCGAAAATCGGCCTGATAGCGCTGCTGATCGAAGTTCAGCTTCACCAGCGGCCGGCCGATGCGAAAGGCGAGCCAGGTGCCCCCGACCGCGTACGCCAGCGCGAACCACACCATGTACCCCGGCACCTGCACGCCGCCGGCGCGGCCGAGCGGGATGCGGACGGCGCCCGACAGGGCCCACAGGATCCCGAGGAAGGACACGAGCGTCAGCCCCGCGTTGAAGAAGCCGTTGGGGCCGATCACGAGATCGAGCGACTGGCGCGTGAACAGATCGATATCGTCGGCGATGCGCTGGTCCGGGTTGTCGGCCCCGTCACTGTGCACCTGGAGGTGATAGTAGGCGCGCCCCGCGAGCCAGCGGTCCAGATACCGGCCGGTCAGCCAGCGCCGCCACCGGATCTGCAGCATCTGCTGCAGGTAGATTTGATACACCGTACCGGCAATGGACGCCGCGGCCAGCCCGCCGAAGATGACGAACTGCCGGCGGAACGCCGGCCAGTCCAGCCCCTGGATCGCATTGAAGAAGTCCCGGTTCCAGACGTTGAACCGGACGCTGATGTAGACCGACGCGACGTTCAGCGCCGTCACGACGGCCAGCAGTCCCCACGCCCACCACCGTTCCTCGGACGACCAGTACGGCTTGACGATCCGCCACAGATCGGACCAAAAATGCTCCCGCCGGTCGTTCACTCCGACGCACTCCCATCACATGCAGCGTCCCATCCCGCGCCGGGCCCGGCGCGAGACATGCCCCGATCATACCGTTCCGGCGCGCGGCTGGACAGCCCCCGACCGGCCCTCGGCCGGACCGAGGCACCGAGGGACGGCGTGCGTGTGGACACCCGCGGCCACCCATGGTAGCGTGATGAACGAGGCCACCGAGATGCGCATCATCCTTCACACCGGTAAGGGTGGCGTCGGCAAGACGACGGTCTCCGCGGCGACCGCCCTGGCCGCCGCCGCGCGCGGGCACCGCACGCTGGTAATCAGCACCGACGCCGCCCACAGCCTCGGCGACTCGCTCGAGACCGCGATCGGCCCCGAGATCCGGCGCATCGGGCCGAACCTGTGGGCCCAGGAGATCGACGCCATCCGCCAGCTCGAACAGTACTGGGGGGTGCTGCGGCGGTACCTGTCGTCGGTGATGCGTGCGCACGGGCTCGATGATGTGGTCGCCGACGAGCTCGCGAACCTGCCGGGGATGGAAGAGATCGCCAACCTGATGCAGCTCACCGCGCACGCGCGCGACGGCCGGTTCGACGTCATCGTCGTGGATTGCGCGCCGACCGGGGAGACCATGCAGCTCCTGAGCTTTCCGGAGATGGCGCGCTGGTGGCTGGAGAAGCTGTTCCCGATCCAGCGGGCGGTCGTGCGGGTCACGCGGCCCGTGGTTCAGCGATTCGTCGAAATCCCCCTGCCCGGCGACGAGGTCTTCGACGCGGTGAAGGAGCTCGTCCTCAACGTGGACCAGATGCACGGTCTCCTCGCGGACCCCGGCACGACGTCGATCCGCATCGTGCTGAACCTGGAGAAGATGGTCATCAAGGAAGCGCAACGCGCGTACACGTACTTCAGCCTCTTCGGGTATGGGATCGACGCCGTGATCATCAACCGGGCCCTGCCCGTGGATGCCGACGGCGGCTTCCTCAGGCCCTGGATCGAGGCGCAGCGGCGCTACCGCGCTCTGGTACAGGACAGCTTCGCCCCGCTGCCCATCCTCGAGCTACCCCTCGCCGAGCGCGAGGTCGTGGGCCGCGCCGCGCTCACCCGCGCCGCCCGCGCGCTCTACGGCGACCGCGACCCGGTGGCGCGCCTCTACGCGGATGCGCCGCAGCGGATCCACCGCCGGGACGGACGCTATGTCCTCTCCCTCGCCGCGCCGTTTGTCGCCAAGGGCGCCGTCGACGTCTCGCAGAAGGGCGCCGACCTCATCGTCCGCGTGGGGGATTACAAGCGCAACCTGACGCTGCCCCGCACGCTCTCGTCGCTCGTGGCCACGGGCGCGCGCGTGGAGCACAACCGGCTACTCATCACGTTCGCCAAGGAGGCGGGCAGACATGACCACTAAGCGGCAGAACCGGCGGCCGAGACCGCACCGCGATCGCGGCGCCGACGGGACCCGGGTCGCGCGGGCGCTCGGCGACCTGGTCCCATCCACGGCGCTCGGGCACCTCCGTCAGGCGCGCCGCGAAGTCCTGCTCGCGGTCCGCGACGTGTTGGACCACGTGATCTCCCGCGCGGAGGGAGCCGGGCGCCCCCGGCGGCTGCGCCGCGTGAAGGTGGAATAAGCTCGGGCCGGCCGCTACGTAATCAGACGCCGCATGCCGCCCCGGTCGTCCTTGGGAACCCACTCCGGGAACCACCGCCGCATGACCGCGTCGTCGTCGCGGCGCTCCGCGGGGACGGCGCGGGCGATCTCGGCGAACCGGCGGAGCGCGTCGTCGTTGAGGGTGACGCCGAGCCCGGGACCGCGGGGCACGGCGACGGATCCGTCCGCCACGTGGAACTCGAACGGTTCGTTGACGATGTCCCAGCCGTGCTGCCACGGATAGTGCGTGTCGCTCGCGTACGTCAGCTGCGGAATCGAGGCCGCGGCGTGCAGCATGGCGGCAAACGAGATACCCAAGTGCGTGTTGGAGTGCTGCGAGAGCCCAAACCCGAAGACCTCGGCAATCCGGCCCAGGTGCGCCAGCGCCTCCACGCCGCCCCACCAGTGATGATCGGCCAGGATGACCCGCGCCGGCCGCCGCGCCACGGCCTCGGGCAGGTCGGCGAATCCCGTGATGCACATGTTCGTCGCTAGCGGCATCCGCGTGCGGCGCGCCACGTCGCTCATGGCCTCGACGCCGGCGACCGGATCCTCGTAGTATTCCAGCCCGATCTGCTCCAGCGCCGGGAGGAGATCCACGGCCTCTGCGGGCGTCCACCCCGCGTTCGGATCGATCCGGAGGCCCCACGCGCCGCCAAAGCGCGCCCGCAGGAGCCGCAGGGCCTCGACCTCGGCGTGGGGCGCCAGCACGCCGCCCTTCAGCTTGAGCACGCGGAACCCGTAGCGCCGGACGAACTCCTCGGCTTCCGCGACGATCGCCTCCGGGGTGAGGACGGCCTCGCTCCACCCAAACATCCCGAGCGGTCCGCGAGGGGCCGGCGTGCCGGCCGGGGTCGCGAGCCAGTCCTCCGGCGTGGCGAACTTGAAGAAGAGATACGCCGAGAGCGGCACGCGGTCCCGGAGCGCGCCCCCGAGTAGATCCGCGACGGAGCGGCCGGTCGCTTTGCCGATGAGATCGAGACACGCGACCTCGAAGGCGCTCTGCACCCGCGGCCGGTCCGGGAACAGCGCGCGGAGCCGCGCCCGGCGAAATGGATCGGCGCCGAGCAGGCGCGTCCCCGCATCCTCGAGCTCGGCCCGCAGCTGCGTGCCCCCCGGCATCTCGCCGAGACCGGTGAGACCTTCGTCGGTCTCCACCTCGATCACGTTGCGCAGCGCGTACGGCTGGTGGCAGCCGATCACGTTGCGAAGCGGAAGGTCCGGCACGGCGACGACCGTGACCCGGATCGCGGAGATGCGCATGCGCCCCCTCCTCGTCGCCCGCATTGTACCATCCGGCCGTCGTGTACCACCCGACGCCGCAGGGCGCGAAAATCGCGGGGCTGCGCGAGTGCGCCGAAGTGGTATCTATCGAAAAACCAGAGAGGATCTAGCGAAGCGTGCCCGCATGCCTGACCAGCCGGCGGTGTCGGTGGAAGGATTCAGGCGGCGCGGGTGAAGGATTTGCGGCACGCGGACGGGCAGGCTCAGGCCTCCGCGCCCTCGAAGTTCGAGGCCGGGAGGCGCGGGCGTGTTGAGCAGCCGCTGCGGCTCGCCAGGAGGTGGGGCGTTGAAGCGACGTGCGTTCCTGAGCTCGGCGTTGGCGGGGGCGGGCTTGGCGGCGCTGGGCGGCCGGCGTCGCATGGCCGTCGCCGAAGCGGCATCGGTCCGGCGCGGCGGCACCCTGACCTGGGCGTACACGACGATCCCGTTGCGGCTCGATCCGTTATGGACGCAGGCGCGGACCGACAGCATCATCATCTCGAACATCGCGCAGGGGCTGGTGCGCGCCAACCCCACCGCGACCGCCGTCGAGCCGGCGCTCGCGGAGCGTTGGTCCGTGAGCGGCAACGGGTTGACGTACACCTTCTTCCTGCGCGGTGCCGCGCGGTTTCACGACGGGCGGCCGGTGACGGCGGACGACGTGATCGCCTCGCTGGAGCGCTCGCGGGCGCTCGGCGTCTACAAATGGAGCCTCGCCGATGTCAAGACGATCGCCAAGCTCGACGACAAACGGGTGGCGATCGTCCTGAACGCGCCGGTCGCGAGCATCCTCGCGCGCCTCGCCATGATCTCCAACGCCGTCTTTCCAAAGGACCAGGTGACGTCGACCGGGCAGCGGGAGCTGACGAAGCCCATCGGCACCGGGCCGTTCATGGTACGGGAATGGGTCGCCAACGACCACCTCACCCTCGACGCCAACCCCCGCTACTGGGAAGCGGCGCCGGACGGCAAGCCGTACCCGTACCTCGACGGCGTGATCATCAAGCAGGTCCCCGAGGACACGACCAAGGTGCTGCAGATCCAGGCCGGCGACCTCGGCGGCGCCGAGGCGATCCCGTTCAGCCAGGTCCCGGCGTTGAAGCGCGATCCGCGCGGCCAGCTCCTGACGTTCCCCCAGCAGCAGGTCTATTTCATGGTCATCCAGCTCACCCGGCCGCCGTTCGACGACGTGAAGGTCCGCCAGGCCATGAGCCTCGCCCTCGACCGGAAGGTGTTTGTGGACCGCGCGACCGCGGGTCTGGCCATTCCGGCGAATTCCTTCATGCCGAAGAGCGGCCTATACTGGAACCCCCGCGCGAGCCTGCCGTACGACCTGACCAAGGCCAAGCAGCTGATGCGGGAGTCCAAGTACCCCAACGGGCGCAGCGGCATCACGCTGCAACTGCCGAGCGGGAGCCAAATCGGCCGCGACAACGCGGTGCTCGCTCAGCAGATGTGGGGCGAGATCGGCCTGCAGGTCCAGATCCAGGAAGTCGACGGCTCTGCGCTCGCCGCCGCGTGGTACGAGAGCAACTACGAAGCGATCTCCGGATACCAGTGGACGAACGGGATGATGGATCCGGACCAGCTCGTGCAGTTCTTTTTCGTCGATCCGCGGATGAACACCGGCTACCAGCCGAGCGACCAGGCCGTCCGGATGGTCAAGGCGGCGGCGGAAGAGCTCGATCCCGCGAAGCGCCGCCAACTGTACGATCAGATCCAGCTCATCTACAACACCGACGTCGGCGGGACGATCTCCCTGTACTACACGCCGTCGGTGAATTACCTCACCCCTCACGTCCGGGACTTCTACCGCACCCCGCTCGGCGTCCCGCTCTATTGGAAGACGTGGCTGGCCCGGTGAGGTAGGCGCCCGCGCGGTCCTCGGAGCGGCCATGAACCGCCGCAGGTACATCGCGGGGCGGCTCGGCCAGATGATGGTCACGCTGGCCGTGCTCGCGGTGCTCGTGTTCTACATGATCCGGCTCATCCCCGGCGATCCGGCGGTGACCATGCTCGGCATCCAGGCCACGCCCGACGCGGTCGAGCAGCTGCGACACCAGCTGGGTCTCGACCGTCCCGTGCCGGTGCAGTTCGCGATCTTCATCGCGGGCGCGGCCCGCGGCGATCTCGGGGAGTCCGTGCTCGCTCGCGTGCCCGTCGCCAGCCTGGTCCGGCAACGGCTGCCGTTGACGCTCTTTCTCGTCACGTACGCGATGGTGCTTGCCGCCCTGATCACCGTGCCGCTGGGAACCGCGGCGGCCCTACAGCGTGACCGGCCGCTCGATCAAGCGATCCGGGGGTTCTCGGTGTTCTGGATCTCCACGCCGAGCTTCTGGGTGGGCATCCTCATGTTGATCGCCTTCGGCGTGAAGCTCGGCCTGTTCCCGGTGGGCGGCGGCGGCCGGACGTTCGCGGAGCACGTCTACTATCTGTTCCTCCCCGCGTTGACCATGGGGCTCGGCGTCTCCGCGGTGCTCACCCGCAACCTGCGCGACTCGATCCTCGCCACGCTGACCGCCGAACACGTCGTGGTCGCCCGCGCCAAAGGTCTGCCGGCCCGGCGCATCGTGACCCGCCACGTGCTGCGCAACGCCGTCATCTCGACCGTCACGCTGCTGGGGCTGTACATCGGCTTCCTCGTCGGGGGCTCCGTGATCATCGAGTCGGTGTTTGCGCTGCCCGGCATGGGGAGCGAGATGGTGTCCGCGATTCTCGGCCGGGACTACCAGGTCGTCCAGGGCTTCACGCTCGTCTACGCCGTGCTCGTGTCCGTCGTGTACCTGCTGACCGACGTCGCCTATGCGTTCATCGACCCGCGGATCTCACTCTAGCGGACCCGCGCCCCGGACATGATCGTCCAGGAGCGGGCGGCGGGGACCGTGGGGACGCGACCCGCCCGGCGTTCCACCGTGCGGGGGTGGCTGCGGAGTCCCTCGCTGGTCGTCGGGCTCGCCCTGGTCCTTGGCGTCCTGGCGGTCGCCGTGCTGGCGCCGGTCGTCGCCCCGTACAACCCGATCAAGCAGAACTACGGCGTCGCCGTGCAGCCGCCGAGCGCGGCGCACCTCCTGGGCACGGACAAATTCGGGCGCGATCAGCTGTCGCGCATCCTCTACGGCACGCGCATCGACCTCGCCGTGGGTCTCATCTGCACGTTCATCCCCTTGCTGATCGGCGTCGGCGTCGGCGCGGTCTCCGGCTACTATGGCGGGGTCATGGACACGCTGTTCATGCGGATTATCGACGTGCAGGTGGCGTTTCCGTTCTACGTGCTGTTGATCGCGATCGTCGCCGTGCTCGGGCCGGGGCTCATCAACATGTACTACGCGCTGATCCTCGTCGGCTGGGTCGCCTTCGCGCGCTTGATCCGGGGCGAGATCCTCGTCGCCAAGCAGCTCGAGTACGCGCTCGCGGCACGGGCCATTGGCTGCGGCGACGCGCGCGTGATCGCGCGCCATCTGCTCCCCAACGTGATCGGCCCCGCCGTCGTGTTTGCGATGTCGGCCGTGGTGCTCAACATCCTCGCCGGGGCGTCCCTGAGCTTTCTCGGCCTCGGTGTCCAGCCGCCCATCCCGGAATGGGGCGCGATGATCGCGGAATCGCGCGAATACGTGATGACCGCCTGGTGGCTGCCGGCGTTCCCCGGCCTCGCCATCACGGTCGTCGGCATCGCCTTTAGCTTGATTGGCGACGGGCTGTCGGGCTTCTTGCGGCCCCGCCGCTCCTAACCCGCCTCGCCGGAGCGCGCCCGCGCCGGCCCCGACGCCCGCGCAACGGGCCTCCGGACCCGCCGTTTGGGGCTGCCCCGATCAGGCCGGCCGGTACGTCATGTCCGCATCCAACGGCCAGACCGGACGCGTCACGCGGCGGTACGGGAACGAGGCGAGGTTGAGCGTGGTCAGCCCCGGGGAGTCGGCCGTCAGGATGTGCGCGGCGAGCGGCTCAAACCCCGCGCGAAAGTGCTGGCTCGACTTCAGCGCGACGATCTTGCAGCGGGGGACGTCGATGCCGTGCAGCAAAAACACCTCCGGATCGAGGGTCTGCTCGCGCACCGACGACACCAGCACGTCGACGGCGCCGATACGGAGCCGGGCCATCCGGCCGAGATCCACCTGCGCGCCGCGCCCCATCGGCGACCGCCGAATGAATCGGCCGTCGGTCAGCGACACCACGTACGCCTCGGACTCGATCGGTGTGCCGTGCATCCGGTCCGATTTGCCGCCGAGGCGGACGCGGACGGTCGCGCCGGCGCCCGCGGCATGCGCTTGGGCCGCTGTCTCGCGGTCGTAGATGAAGCCGAAGCACGTGTCCGGCGCATTTGCCTCCAGGAGCGCTCGCAGGAGGTGCGTGCCGTCGCCCGGCGCGCCGCCGCCCGGGTTGTCTGAGGTTTCGTTGATCACGACCGGGCGGCCCTCGAGCGCCAGGGCCTGGCGCACGGCCTCGGCCGGGCCGAGCGTCTGCCGCAGCAAGGCCCCGCGCGCCTCCCACGCGTACGACGCCACGTCCTCGGCCGCCTCGCGGGCGGCGGCGGCGGCGCCATCCGCGATCGCGATCACGGACGCTGCGATCGGCGGAATGTCGGTGTGAGCGAACCCGTGCACAAACGTGCAATCGATGATACCGGGTTTGGCCTCCCACCCCCGGCAGCGCTCGTTCACCTCCTTGAGCGGGCTCAGGCTCGTGGCGGTCGTGGGGACGAGCATAGGGATGCGGGTGAGATGCATCCGAGGCCGCGCGCGGCCGTTCACGATGCGCTGCGCGAGCTCGACCGCTTCGGCGCCTCGGTCGTACGCGTCGACGTGTGGATAGCAGTTCACGGTGAGGAGCGCGGTCGCGTGTCGCGCCATCTCCAGGGTCACGTTGGCGTGCAGGTCGAGCGTCACGACGACCGGCACGGTCGGCCCGACATCGGCGCGGAGCTTCCCCAGCAGATCACCCTCCAGGTCATCGGCATCCTCCGCCACGCCGGCGCCGTGTAGGGCCAGGCAGATCGCATCCACCGGACCCGCTTTGCGCAAGGCGCCGAAAAGCGCGCTCAGGATCGCCTCGTAGGCATGCCGGCTGATCGTCCCGGACGGCGTCGCCTGTGTGGCGAACGTCGGGGCGACCTCGATGCCGAGACGGTCCGCGGCCGCCAGCATGCCCCCCAGGTAACTGCGGACGCACCGGTGCCGCCGGACGATGTCCTGCCCGAACGCCCATTCCCGGGCGCGAAACTCATCCAGTTCCGTCAGCGCGGGGCAAAACGTGTTCGTCTCGTGCGAGACTTCGCCGACCGCAATACGCACCGCTCCACCCCTCTTCAGCGTGTCCGTCGCCGCAGATCCTCGGTAAACAGTCGGTTGAGGTCCGACCCGGAGGCGGCCTCCGCGAGGGCGTCAAACCGTCCGGCCACCAGGTCCTGCGCTGCGCGCATAAACCCGCCCCACGCGGCACGGGCCAGGGCTCCGCCCACGCTGATCCGCCGGACGCCGAGCTCCGCCGCGTCCTTGACCGTGAGCCCGATCGCTCCACCGATCAGCAGATTGACCGGCTTCGGCGCGACCGCACGGACCACCGCGGCGATCTGCTCGCGCGTGCGGATCCCGGGCGCGTACAGGCAATCGGCGCCGGCCTCGGCGTACGCCGTGAGCCGGCGCAGGGTCTCGTCGAGATCCGGCCGTCCCGCGATGAACCCCTCGCTCCGGCCGACGAGCAGGACATCGCCGCCGGCGCCGTCGATGGCCGCGCGCGCCGCCCGGACGCGGGCCACGGCGAAGTCGAACGGGTACAACGGGCTCGAGGCGTCTCCCGTGGAATCCTCGATCGACAGCCCGGCGACGCCCGTCTCCACACACAGGCGCACGTTTTCGGCCACACCGTCCGGATCGTCCGCGTACCCCGACTCGAAGTCGGCGTTCACCGGCACATCGGAGGCGTCCACGATCGTACGGATATGCTCCAGCATCGGATCGCGCGTCAGGGCCCAGTCGGCATCCGGCAGCCCCATCGAGAACGCGGCGCCCGAGCGCGTGGTCGCGAGGGCCTTGAAGCCGAGGTGCTGCAGGTAACGGGCGGTCCCGACGTCCCAGGGATTGGGGATCACAAAGCACCCGGACCGGTGAAGCTCGCGAAACAGACGGCGTTTCTCGACAACCGTGGGCATACCCCTTCTCTTCCGCGGCCCGCCGCGCAATGCCTCCCGGACGGCGCCGACAGGGACACGCGTTGCCGCGTTAGAACCCGCTTCCCAAGAGGTGCACCCATGAGACTCGACGGGATTCACCACGTCACCGCGGTCACGGCGGATGCGCCGAGAAACGTCGACTTTTACACCCGGCTGCTCGGCCTGCGGCTGGTCAAGAAAACGGTGAACCAGGATGATCCGACCGTCTATCACCTGTTCTACGCCGATGAGCACGGCAGCGCCGGCGCGGACCTCACGTTCTTCGAGTACCCGGGGACCCAGCGCGGCCGCGCCGGCGCGGGAATGGTGCACCGGATCGCGTGGCGCGTCGCCTCGGCCGACGCGCTGCGCTTCTGGGAAGACCGGCTGCGGCACGACGGCATCGCTACCGCGCGCGACGGAGAGAATCTGCGCTTCGAGGACCCCGAGGGGCTCGGACTCGAGCTTCGTGCCGTGCGCACCGAGGATGCCGCGCTTCGGGCCCGCCATCCGGAGATCCCCGTCGAACTGGCGCTCCAGGGGTTCGACGGCGTGCGCGCCTACAGCGCGGATCCCGGGCGAAGCCGGCGGTTCCTCGAGCAAACGCTCGGCTTCGCTCCGCACGATGACGGGCGCTTCGAGGTGCGGGGCGAACGGCGGGGGGCATTCTACGCCTATGATCAAAACACGTCCCGCGGCGCGGGCGGGGCGGGCACGGTGCACCACGTCGCCTGGGCCTCGTCCATGACAGACCATCCCGCCTGGCGGGAGCGGGTGCTCCAGGGCGGCGGCCATCCGACCCCGATCATCGACCGCTTTTACTTTCGCTCGATCTACTTCCGCGAGCCAAGCGGGGTCCTCTTTGAGATTGCGACGATCGGCCCCGGGTTCGCGACCGATGAGCCGGCGGAGCATCTGGGTGAGCGGCTCTCGCTTCCGCCGAAGTTCGAGCACCTGCGCGCGGAACTCGAACGAACCCTGACGCCGCTTCCCGGCACAGGCCGGCCGGGCCGGGGGACGGGCGAGACAAGGGAGTAGGCGCGCCGGTCCGGGCGGTCGCTGCCGGCGCTCCGGAGAGTCATGCCGGCACTTGGGACCTCGGAGCCGCGGGACGCCCGCCGCGACGGCGCGCTGCGAGGGGAAGCTCCGGCCGATCGGGAACTGCGCGGTAGCGCGGCGATTCCACGGCCGTCCCGTGTGCGTCCGCCGGGATGTCGAGACGAGTTGCGCCGGCTGAGAGGTGACGGCGATGGCGTACTTCCTCGCGAAGACCGATCCGCGCACGTACTCCATCGATGATCTGGAGCGCGAGGGGACGACCGTGTGGGATGGTGTCCGCAATCCGGCCGCCGTCAACGCGATCAAGCGGATGCAACCCGGCGACACCGTGATCATCTATCATTCGCAGCCGGACACGGCCGTCGTCGGGCTGGCCAAGGTCGTATCGACGCCGCGGCCGGCCCGGAATGACCCGCGCTCGTGGGTCGCCGACTTTCGGTACCTCAAGCGGGCGAAGCGGCGCGTCACGCTTCGCGACATCAAGGATTCGCGCCAGTTCGACGACTGGGCCCTCGTGCGTCAGGGCCGCTTGAGCACGATGGAGGCGCCGGTAGCGTTCTGGAAGTGGTTGCGGCGCCAAGGAGCATTCTAGCGGTCGCAAGAGGATCGGGATGCGCCTGCGCGCCCGCCCCCCTGCTGGCCGCAGCGTGGCATCTCCGGTTGGTTCGGGGGCGCCGGCACGGCGCCTCAGCGCCCGGGATCGCCGCCGGGATCGGTGGCCGCCGGCGCGCCACGTCCGGACAGGCCCGTCCCCGCGGCGTCCCACGTAGCCATGGCGAGAAGCATCGCGACCGGAACGGCCACCGCCCATGCGCCCCACCGTAACTGCCCGAGCCCGCCCGCCACCGCGCCCACTAGATACGAGCCCCAAACACCGGCGAGGAGCCGGCTGCCGGGATCATAGGCCTGCGGAGATCCTCGACGGCGGCGGCCTCCAAGCCGCGCGAGCACATCGGCGCCCAGGTCGGTGGCCAAGCTCGTCAAGGTACCCGTCACATAGGTCGTGGAGATTCGGAGCTCTCCGACCCGTCGGACGGCCGCGCTCTGAACGCCCATCGCGCCGCTCAACAGCGCGATCAACGCGAAGACGCCCGGCTCCCGCACCGGATCGCGAGGGTGCCCCAGCACGAACGCCCAATAGAGGAGTGCTGAGACCAGCACGCCGCTTTCCGCGGCCAGGACGCCTGCCAAACGGCTGGCGCGCCTCGTTGCCGCGGCCGCCGCGGCGGCACCCGCGAAAAACGAGGCGAGCGCGAGAAAGGCGCGGACCGCGGCGCTCCACCGGCCCTCGCCGGCGAAGAGACCAAGCAGGACCGTGTTACCCGTCATGTTTGCGGTGAACAAACCCAACGCGAGATAGCTGACGGCGTCCAAGTAGCCGGCCGCTCCGCTCAGCAAGAGCACGACTCGTCGCCTTGGCGTCGAGCGGATCGAGGCTGCCGCCGTCACGCGCTCACACCCTCCCGCGCCGCCGGTTTCGCCGGCGTCGAGCGTGCGCACTTGGTTCGGGCCAGGGTACACGGCCGCCTGCGTCCGTCATGTGCACCCCGCGCTCGTGCCGCGCGCGGGGTGCTGCGAGGCCCGGCTTCCGATCCTCGAGCGCTAGTCACCGATGTGCCGCCGTGGACGGTCGGACCGGGAGCACGCGCCATCACCGTGCGGCACAAGTCGGGGCGCCGCCCGTGCGTCGAAGGGAACCAATCGGCGGCATCGGGCAACGAGCAGGAATCCCACCGGGGAGACGAAATCGGTTGGACGCGCTCGTGTCTCTCCGGTGACTTCAGCGCGAGGAGGAATGATGGTGGCGGAGCGCTCTCTGGTCGGGACATGGAGGCTTGTTTCCTGGGAGTTTCGGAGCGCTGACGGTGATGTTTCCTATCCCATGGGGCGAGACGCCACGGGCTACCTCATCTATACTCCGGACGGCTTCATGTCCGCCACGACGGTGAGCCCCGACCGCCCTCGGTTTGCGTCCGCGGACATGTTGAAGGGCGCCGTCCAGGAAAAGATCGCGGCATTTGACACCTACGTGTCATACTGCGGCACCTACGACCATCGAGGCAACACGGTCGTTCACCATGTGAAAGCGAGTCTCTTCCCGAACTGGGCCGGTGGCGACCAGGTCCGCACGGTCGAGTGGGTCGGCGACCGTCTCCGGCTGAGCACGCCGCCGATGCTCATCGACGGCGCGCAGCGCACGGTGCAGTTACTCTGGGAGCGGGTCCCGGCCTGCCCGTAGATTCGCGCGGCGCGGGGCGACGCGCTCCGTCAGCCTCCGCGCGGCGCGTCGGCCGTCCGCTCCAGGGCCGCTTGCGTGACCGCGGCGACCTCCGTGGCGACGAGCCGATCGACCTTGCCGACCTCCGCATCAACGCGCGCCATGGTCTCCCTCGAGACGGCCGCGGCCTGCTTCGTCGGCGCCGCATCCGCGGTAGACACCGTGCTGATCAGATCCGCGATCGTATCATTGAGACCCGCGGGATTGCGCAGGACGTCGCGGTCCGACTCGCGATGGACGTCGACCAGCACGGCTTCGACCGCCGACAACTGTTCCGCCACGGCCGCCGCCCGCGCCGCCAGGTCGCGCGGGGCAGAGGCCGAGTCCGCGCCCAACACCCCGAGCCGCTGCTTCACACGACGGATGCGATTGACCGTCCCGTGGACCTTGCCGAGCGACGCCGTCAACGCGCGCACAAGCTCGAACTGCTCATGGTAGGCCTCGGGGGTCGTCGCGAGACGCGGATCCTTCACGACCATGAACTCCGCGGCGGATGTGTCCGAGCCGACCGACAGTTCCACCCGGTATCGCCCCGGGACGACCGTGGGCCCCGTTGGGGGCTCGGCGGGCTCCGCCAGCGGCTTGTTCCGCGGCGGCGCAAGGCTCGGATCGAGCGTCTCGGGCCCCGGGTATTTGAGATCCCACACGAAGCGGTTGAGCCCGGGCTTCACGGGCGGTCGCTTCGCGGCCGCCAGCGCGCTGTCGTCGCTGCGGAAGCTCGCAATCTCGGCCCCCGACGCATCACGGAATGTGAGCGAGAGTGGGGCGGACACGCCGTCGGCCAGCCAGTAATAGACGATCGCGCCGTTCGGGGGGTTTTCCCCGACGTCGAGATACTCCCGCCCGGTCGTGCCATCCGGCTTGCGGTAGGTCCGGATGCCGCCGCCCAGTCCGGGCGCGACCGCGAACGCCACGCCGCTGGAGCGGAGGTTTCGCAGGGCCCCGAAATGCAGCTTGTAGCGGACGGTCGTGCGCGGCTCAAAGAGGCGACAACCCTGTTCGCTTCCCTCGATCCGCCGCAGCGGGGTGATATCGTCCAAGATCCAGAAGGAGCGGCCGTGGGTGCCGGCCACCAGATCCGCTCCCTTGATCTTCAGATCGTACACCGGCACCACCGGCAGCCCCCCGCCCATGCGCGTCCAGTTGCGGCCGTCGTTCAGCGAAAAATAGACGCCGGTCTCGGTGCCGACGAACAATAGACCCTTGCGGACCGGGTCCGCGCGGACGACGCGGGTGATCTCGTTGTCGGGAAAATCGCCGTTGATCGATTCAAAACGCCGCCCGCCGTCGGTGCTGCGGAACAGGTACGGCCGGTAATCCGCGAGCTTGTAGCGAGTCGCCGCGAGGTAGACCGTATCGGGGTCGTGCGGCGAGACCTCGACGCAGCCCACATAGGCCAGTTCCGGCATGGCGGACGGGGTGACGTTCCGCCAGCTCTTGCCGCCGTCCCGCGTCACATGCACGAGCCCGTCATCGGTCGAGGCCCACACCTCCTCCGGGCGGTGCGGCGACGGGGCGATCGACGCGCACGTGGCATGCACCTCGGCCCCGGCGCTCTCACGCGTGATCTCGCCGCCGGAATGCCCCTGACGGCTCTTGTCGTTGAGGCTCAGATCCGGCGAGATCTCCTCCCAGCTCATGCCCTCGTCGCGGCTCCGGAACACGTGGTTCCCGCCCGCGTACAGGGTGCCGCTGTCATGGGGTGAGAAGACGATCGGGAACGTCCAGGCGAAACGGTAGCGCATGTCCTTGGGGGCGACGCCGGTCGATTCCTCGGGCCAAACATTCACCAGCTGGATCTGCCGGGTGCGGTGATCATAACGCTGCAACGCGCCGGCGCCGCCGGGGCTCGAGCCGATGGCGCCGCAATAGACGACGTTCGGATCGTCGGGGTTAACGGCAATAAAGCCGCTCTCCCCGGTGCCGGGATATGAGCAGTCGCCGAGGGTGATCGCGCCCCAGGCGGTGGCGCTCGGCACCGAGATCGAGGTGTTGTCCTGTTGGGTGCCGTACACGCGATAGGGATGCTGAGTATCGATGTCGATGCGGTAAAACTGCGCGGTGGGCTGGTTGTAGATCGTCGACCAGGTTTCGCCGCCGTTGAAGCTGACGCAGGCGCCGCCGTCGTTGCCTTCGATCATCCGGTTCGAATCGGCGGGATCGATCCAGAGGTCATGGTTGTCGCCGTGCGGCGTCTGGATCTCCGTGAAGCCCGCCCCGCCGTCGGTCGATTTCCACAACTGGTAGTTGCCGATGTACACGGTCTCGGCGTGACGCGGGTCGGCGAAGACATGCGTGTAGTACCAGGGCCGGTGCATGAGGTCGCGATTGGACGACACGAGCGTCCAGTTCTCGCCGTAGTCCTCGGATCGGTACAGCCCCGTCTTCTCGGCTTCCGTCTCTACCAGCGCCCAGACGCGGCCCGCGCGCGCGGGCGATACCGCCACGCCGATCTTGCCGAGCGGTCCGGTCGGTAGACCCGGATACCGCGAGATTTCCGTCCAGCTGGTGCCGCCATCCGTCGAGCGAAACAGGCCGCTTCCAGGGCCTCCACTGGACAGGTTCCAGAAGCTCCGGCGCGTCTGCCAGAAGGCGGCGAACAGGATGCGGGGGTTGTGCGGGTCCATCGATAGATCGACGGCGCCCGCATCGGCGTCTCGATAGAGCACCTTGCTCCAGGTCTTTCCACCGTCCTCTGAGCGGAAGACCCCGCGTGCCTCGTTCGCGCCAAACGCGTCACCGAGCGCGGCGACGTAGACGAGGTCGGGGTTGTGGGGGTGGATGCGGATGCGCCCGATGAACCGGGTCTCGCGGAGACCGAGATGGCTCCACGTGCGGCCGGCGTCGGTCGACTTGTAGACGCCGTCGCCGTAGGAGACGTCGAGCCGGATCGAGGTTTCCCCGGTCCCGGCGTAAATCACGTTGGGATCCGATGGCGCGATGGCCAGCGCGCCGATCGCGGATGAGGTGAGGTACCCGTCGCTCACGCAACGCCAGTACGCGCCGCCGTCCGTGGTCTTCCAGACCCCGCCGGCGCAGGCGCCGAAATAGAAGACGCTGCGGTGTTCGGGGTCGCCCGCGACGGCGACCACGCGGCCGCCGCGCGGCGGGCCGATGCAGCGCCATTTGAGTGCGTCGAGCTCCGCGGCCGCGCCGGAGAGCTTTGTCATGAACCGTTCCTCCGTCGCCTGTCCCCGGGCCACGCCGACACGCGTGCCGCCCTCCGGCGCCCGGCGCTTGCCGGGTCACCGCGCGAAACCCGATGCCGCGACGACAGGCTGCGATCCGGGACCGGCGCGCGAAAGCTGTGGCGGCGTCTACGTGGCTTCCGGTTGGACTGATCCCGACTCAGAATTCCATTCCGGCGCCCGCACTCCCTTCGCCGGCCGCCGCGTGCCATGCCCTGCGTCCGCGTCACCCGCCGGCGAGCGTGAGGTCTCCCAGCAGATACGGGCGCCAGAGGGTCGCGACAGAGATCTTGAGGCGGGGAATCGCGGAGGACTCGATCCGCGTGCCTCATCAGGCGATCATGGAGTTTGTCGCAGTAGTCACCAGGCCGCTCGGCACCGCGACCCCTTTGCTCGCCGTGCACGACGCGCTCCAGGACGCCGAGGAAATGCCGACACCGTCATGCTGCCGGCTCCCGCCTATTGCGTAGCCTTGGGCGGCGGCTCCTCCGGGCGCGACAGAATTACCGCCTGAATCGCCTTACGCCGGCGCTCCTTGGCAAGCTTGTTTCGGCGCGTCTTACCGGACGTTCTCCGCTTTCTGGTCCGTCGAATGCGGCTCATGTATGCCTCGCCCCCAAGAAACGCACGCCTCGCGGCTCCGTATCTGTCCGGAGAGCCCTGAACGAAGGAGGCCGTACCCCATTCGCGCCCCTTGATAAGTGTACTCCACCACAAGCGTCTGCGTGGTATGTAATATGCATGGGTTGGACAAACCCGCCGGGTGCGCCCCGCAACCGTGGTCCACGATATGCGAGCACGAGACAGTACCGCGCAGGCGCCGCACCCACGTCCGCACCGCGGCGCACCCTCCGGCGTGAACGGCGCACTCGCCGGCGTTGCGGCATCGAGCCTTGAGGTGCGGGCGCGAAGCGCTCTGAGGCGCACGGTCGAGGCGGTGGTGCCCGAGCCGATGTTGATCGCATGTGCGGTCGTGCGCCGGCACAAGCGGACCTTCGGCGTCGTGCCCAACCTCATCGCCCCGAGGACGTTCAGCGAGAAGGTGCTCCACCGGATGGTCTTCGACCGGCGGCCGATCTTGATTACACTGACGGACAAATACGCCGTCCGCGCCTACGTCCGGGACAGAATCGGGGACCATGTGTTGCCGCAACTCTACTGGACCACGCAGACACCGGGAGATATTCCCTTGGACGATCTTCCCAGCCAATTCGTGGTCAAGGCTACCCACGGGAGCGGGTGGGTCTGTCTCGTGCCCGACAAGGCGCGCCTCGACCGCCGCGACCTCCTGGTCAAGTGCGCGAACTGGCTGCGGTGGAACTACTACCACGCGGAGCGTGAGTGGGCATACAAGCACATCGCGCCCCGCATCATCGTGGAAGAATTCATTCATGATGGTACGGGACCGGTCCCGGTGGACTACAAGTTCTACGTGTTCGGCGGAAAGGTCCACATGGTGTATGCGATCACCGGCCGTTTCGTCGACGTTCGGAACGATGCGTTCACGCCGGGTTGGGACCGGCTGGACATGAAGACGAGGTGGAAATCCATCGGGCGCTCCATGCCGCGCCCGCCGCACCTCGACGAGATGGTTGAGTACGCCGAGCGGCTCGGTCGTGGACTCGATTTCCTTCGAGTCGACATGTACGATGCCGGCAAAGTGTACTTTGGGGAAATGACGGTGTATCCAAGCGCGGGCGACGAGTTCTTCGACCCGCGGTGGAATCGCTACTTTGGCGGCCTGTGGGATCTCCCGCGCCGGCCGCAACGCTAGCCGGCCGGGCCGCCCGCGGCAACGCCCGCGTATGCGCCGGTCCTGCGCCTACCGCTCGGATGGTCAGAGCGCGCCGGCGCCGTGCAGCGTCCGGTAAATCGAGGTAACGAGCTCGCCGACGTGGTCCTCGTTGCCGTCGGGTTGGCTGTTGAGCCCAAACGCGATAACAGCATCCTGACGCGGAAAATAGACGTGCACGACGCGGTTCCCGAGCGTCGTTCCTTCATAGAACCAGATCGCGCCGGTTGCCGGCATCGTCAATTTCGTGACCCCCAAGCCAAATCCGCGAGGGTCTTGCGCGCTCACGTCGGCGATAGGGTTCCCCGTCTTGGTCGACACAAGGCTCAGGAGTTCCCGCTGCTGCGCGGGCGGGAGGAGCTTCCGCGTGTACAGCAAGCGCGCCCACCGCGTGAGATCCTCAGGCGTGGACGCGATCCCGCCCGCAGCCTGCATCCACGAGACGCTGTCGCGGCTCACGTCGCGGCCGAGCAGCGGCGCAAGCGAGGCATTATCCGCGTCGTGGTTAAAGAAGTATCCGGAAACGAGCCGCTCGTACACCGCGGCCGGATAGCGCGCGGCGGCATAATAGGTGTCGCCCAGGCCGAGATTTGACCGGAAGAAGCGCCGCTCAACGAAATCGCCGAGATGTGCTCGATCCGCGAGCGATCGCGAAGATACTGATCGAGATCACGCTGGAGCAACGGCGGGAGCGCGCCACTCGAACCGGCAGCCGAGGCCGACATGGCGAGGCATGCCGCGGTGACGGCAATGATGAGGAAGGCCAGAAATCGCGGCATACGGCTTACCCGCCTGTTCTCGCGAGGCGCGTACCCCCTCCGTCCTGATTCCGCGTTGTGTCTTGCACTCCTTCGATTGGCATTGACGCTGAAACGACCGTGTGGCGCTCGAGGCGATTCGGAGAGACGCCCGGAGAGGGAGAAACATCGGTCCCGACGAATTACGGCCCAACGGCGATCGATAGGGAGCGCGATTGGGTTCGTACAGGGTTCCCTGGTGTCTTGGGTGTTCCGCCATCGCGGTCGCGATTGCCGTGGCCTCGCTTGCGCCAAGCCATGCCGTTCCGGCATCCCCCACAGGCAGCATTGCCGCGTTTCCTTCATGGTCTGCCGCTTCCACCACGGCGAGTGCGGGTTTGTGGCGGGGACTTCAGGGCGACTACGACGGATGGCCGAAAGCGGCCTACCAGATCCGTTCAAGGCCTCAACAGTCTGTCCGTAGGCCGCAGACATCTCGCCGCGCCAATGTGTGCGGATGTATCGTCGACGTTGGGAATCGGTCGGGTAGCCGTCTCAAGGATGCGTCCGACCGCGGACGACAGCGCGAAGCAGCGCAACCAAGGCCCTACACCCTCGCACCTCCCGCCTGATCTCCAAGATCCCGGACAGCGTAACGCGCGTAGCGGAGTTCCGCTGATTCGGGTCACTTGGCGCGATCCATAGGCACGCAGCCACACGTATGCAGCCACGCGAGCGGTCGGCAAGGACACTAAGAGGGAGGTCGACGATGATTGTGCACCATACGTTCCACATTCATCCGGATCACAAAGAGCAGGTCAAGGCCGAGGTTCGCAAGTTGAAGGCCGTCATCGAACGGCACGGCGGCCGCAATCTTCGATACTACGCCTCGATGACGTCCGGCACACCGAACCGGTTGTTCATCTACGAGATCGAATCGTTCGCGCATTTCGATGCGCTCAATCGGGATCCCGAATTTCGGGCGATCAAGCTGGACTCGCTCTATTCCCATGCCACCGGGACGATCTGGGGCGAGGTCACAGTGTGAACGCCGCGGACGGTAAGCACGTCTCGTTCAACTTGATGTTCGACCGGCTCTCGATGCTCGAGCCGCTTGGCTTGGTCCCCGCGCGGGCACCGGGGGCGGGACGTTCAGAGTAGGCGGCTCTAATCAGCTGTGTCGCTTCCAGTGAGGCCAACTCGACACGAGCGGCGATGCTCGGCCACCACAGCACGAGGAGGTCGACATGACGAACGGTACCCGAATTGACAAGTTAGACGCGAAGTCGCACGACACACCTGACGAAGTCCGCGGGCCAAACAAGACGCGCCTCGAGATTGTGCGCCTCGGAGGAGGCGTCACCATGGGCCGCATGGTCCTTCAACCCGGATGGCGATGGTCGGAATGCATCAAACCAGTCGTCGGAACCGAGAGTTGCCAAGTGACCCACGCCGGCTATGCCATTTCCGGGCGCATCACCATCAAGATGAACGATGGGTCGCAGAAGACGATCACGAAGAACATGTCGTACGTCATTCCGCCCGGGCACGACGCGTGGGTCGAGGGAGATGAACCATTTGTCGGCATCGAGGTGATGAGCGCGGAGCAATTCGCGAAACGCTGACGGGTCGCGCTGCGTAATAGAACGCGGCCAATGAACAGGTATACAATTGCGAGCGTGACCGCCATTGGGTCATCGCGGCCACACGGAATCGGAGGGACTGAATATGGCGGCGCGGGAGATCATCAATCCAGATCGTCTCAGGTCGCTCGCCGCTACGTTTTCGGGTGTGCTGCTTCGCCCGGAAGACTCCGGGTATGACGACGCCCGCCGAATCCACAACGGCCTGATCGACAAGCGGCCTGCGCTGGAACAGCCGACATCGTAGACGCCATGCTCGGCTCGCGGAGGTTAAGCGGCGGTATGATCCCAGCAACCTGTTCCGGTGGAACCAAAACATTGAACCCCAGGTAGCGTAGCGCGATCGCTCCGGCCGAGTGCCGCCGCGCTCACACGCTCGCCGCTTGAGTTGCCGGTGAGGGCGCCCAGCGGCCCACGGTTGTCGACCGCTCGCACTCCGGCCGCGGACTGACCCATCCCCGGCGAACCTCATGATTTCGATCCGCGTGTGCAGCTTGGGGTAGGGCTCGCACACGCACGGAACCGGTAGCGATTCCTTGCGGCGGTGATCGCAGGCCACTATGGATAGCCTGCACATGGCGCTGACGTTCCTGTTGGCCGCGGCGGGGATCTCGCTTGCGGCCGCGTACGTCCGCGTGCCGTATACGATTGCCCTCGTGGTCGTCGGGCTCGCGCTCGGGCACTGGCATCTCGGCCCGTCCGTCACCGTGACGCCGGAGGCGCTGTTCCTGGCGCTGATTGTTCCGTTGTTGTTTGATGGCGGCCTGCACCTGCCCCTGCGCGACCTGCGGACCTACGCCGGGCTGATCGGCTCGCTCGCCGTTATCGGCACCGTGCTGGCTGCGGTCGTCATCGGGGGCGCCGCGCTCTTCATTTGGCATCTCCCGGTGCGGACCGCGTTGCTGCTGGGGGCCATCGCGTCGGCGATCGACCCGGTCAGCGTGATCGCGCTGGTCCGTGAGGCGGCGCTGGACCGGCGGTTGGGCACGATTCTTGAAGCCGAAGCCGTATTCAACGATGGTGTCGCGATCGTCTTGTTCAGCGTCGCATCTGCCCCGCATCTCCCCGGCCTGGGAAGCGCCGTCTGGCAATTTATCTGGCTGCTCGGCGGCGGGGCCGTCGCCGGGGGTCTGGTAGCGCTCGGGGTGAGCCTCGGGCTCAGCCGCATCCGGGAACCGCTGGTGGAATTGCTCGGGAGTCTCGTGCTGGCCATCGCAGCGTTTCTTGCAGCCGACGCCATCGGGGGGAGCGGCGTGATCGCCGTCGTTGCCGCCGGCATCGTCTTGGGCAACTGCGCGCCGCGAGTGCTGTCAACCACGGGGCAGGAGACGTTGCGTACCGTCTGGGAGGTCATCACGTACCTCGCGAACTCCGCCTTGTTCCTCGTTATCGGTATGGCCATTCTGTGGCAGCCCCTCATCGACCTGGCCGGCGTGATCGCGGTGGTCGTGCTGGCGGCGTTTGCGGCCCGAGCCGCCGGCGTCTACGGCCTGGCTACGATCTGCGGCCGCTTCCTGACGCCGATCCCTCGCGCCTGGCAACACGTGCTCGTGTGGGGCGGGCTCCGCGGCGGCGTGGCGATCGCGCTCGTCCTGGCGCTTCCGCGATCGCTTCCCGGGCGGGACACCGTGACCGCGGCCGTCTACGGGCTGGTGGTCTTCACGCTCCTCGCGCAGGGGTTGACCACGCGCCCCCTGCTGCGGCGGTTTGGGTTGCCCGAGGCCCTTTGAACCGCCACCGTTTCATGCTCGGCGCCGCCGCCGCCGGCGCGCCGGCATCCGCGGCCATCAATCGCCTCGTGGGCGGAGGACCTCCGCGGGCCCGCGTGTAACATCTTGAGACCCGCACGGCGTTCGACGGCGGCTGCAAAACGACGCGGGGCGCATGCCATGACGTCCGTCTCGACATTACCGAACGCCGAGGCCCTGTTCGAGGACCTCGGCCGCCGTCTCTACGTGGACGCGCAGATCGACATCCCGCCCGACGTGCGCCGGGCCCTGCGCGAGGCGGCGGCCCGAGAAACGAACCGCGGCGCGCGCGGCATGCTGACCACGATGCTGCGCGCGGTGGACGTCGCCGACCGCAAGCAGACGCTGGTCTGTCAGGACACCGGGATCCCCATCTTCTGGATCACGATCGGACGCGGGATCGCGGTCGACGGCGCGGCCATGTTGGAGGCCCTGCGGCGGGGCGTCGAACGCGCGACCGAGGAGACGCCGCTCCGTTCGAGCATCGTCTCGGCGATCCGGCGTGAGAACCGTCACACGAGCACCGGCGACGGCGTCCCGGTGTTTCACGTGGAGTTCTCGACGGCGATCGACTACATCGACATCGTGATGATGCCCAAAGGGTCGGGTTCGGAGAGCATGTCGTTTTTGAAGATGCTGCTGCCGGCCGACGGCCTGGCGGGCGTGAAGAAGTTCGTGCTGGATACCGCCGTGGAGGCGGGCGGCCGTCCGTGCCCGCCGACCATCGTCGGCGTCGGGATCGGCGGCTCGTCGGACCTCTGCATGACGCTGGCGAAGAAGGCCACGCTGCGCCCCGTGGGACAACGCCATCCGCAGTCCGATATCGCCGCCCTCGAAGTGGAGTTGCGAGACGCGATCAACAGCACGGGGATCGGCCCGATGGGGCTGGGCGGCGACACGACGGTGCTGGACGTGCACATCGAGACGGCGTGGACTCACATCACCCTCAACCCGGTCGCGGTCAACATGCAGTGCTGGCGCGGGGAACGCCGGCGCGCCCGCGTCTATGCCGACGGCCGGGTAGACATCGGATACTGAGCGGGGACGCCCCGCGTCGAGATGGAACACCGCCTGCGCGCGCCACTGTCCGACGGCGATGTGCGACGCCTTCGCGTGGGCGACGCCGTGCTCCTCGACGGGACCGTCTGGGGCCTTCGCGACGCCACGTTGATCCGGATCTTCGACCAGGGGCAGGCGCCGCCCGTGGATCTCCGCGGGGGCATCCTGCTCCACGTCGCCCCCAGCGTGCGCCCGTCCGCCGCCGCCCCGAGCGGGTACGAGCCGATGACGGTGGGCACGACGACGAGCACACGCATGGAGCGGTTCACGCGCGGGCTGTTACGAGACTACGGCGTGCGGGCGATCATCGGGAAGGGCGGCCTGCTGGACGACAGCAGCGCGGCGTTCGCCGAGTACGGCGGCGCCTACCTGGCGATCGTGGGCGGCGCGGCATCCGTCGAGACTGAGCAGGTCGAAGCGATCGAGCGCGTCTACTGGAAAGACCTGATGCCGGAGTGTCTCTGGCAGTTCCGGGTGCGCGCGTTCGGGCCGCTCACCGTGGCCATGGACTCGCAGGGCGCGAGCCTGTACCGGGACGTCGCCCGCACCGCGCGGGAGCGACTGGCGGCGATCTACGCAAAGATGGGGCTCAGGCCGTGATCGCGCGGCGCGCGCGAGCGGGACGCGTCCGTCACCCCTGCCGGTTCGTGAGCGAGCGGCGCCCGTGACCTCGCCGTGGGAGACGCTGCGCTGCGACGTGCTGATTCTCGGCAGCGGCGGCGCCGGGCTGATGGCTGCGCTGCACGCGTACGATGCGGAACCGCGGCTGCGCATCGTGGTCGCCAGCAAGGGCCTGATCGGCAAGAGCGGCTGCACCCGTCTCATGCAGGGCGGGTTCAACGCGGCGCTCGACCCGGGCGACTCCCCCGAACGGCATTTCCGGGACACCATCCTCGGTGGTCAGTTCCTCAACGACCAGGAGCTCGCCTGGGCGCTCGTCTCCGGCGCGCCCGAAGTCATTCGGCGGCTGGAAACGAGGATCGGCGTGTTTTTCGACCGGCGCCCGGACGGCCGGATCCATCAGAAGGCGTTCGCCGGCCAATCCTTCGACCGCACGGTCCACCGGGGCGACCTCACGGGCATCGAGATCATGAGCCGGCTGCACGACCAGCTCTTTGCCCGTGACATCCGGCGGTTGGACGAGACCCGGGCCGTGGCACTGCTCCACGACCGTCCGGGCGGGCGGGTTGCCGGGGCGCTGCTCTTGCGTCAAGCGACGGGCGAGTTCATCCTGGCCCAGGCGCGGGCCGTCGTGCTCGCGACCGGCGGCGGACCGCGAATGTACACGTTTTCCGCCCCGTCGCTGGAGAAGACCGGCGACGGGTACGCCATGGCCTACCGCGCCGGCTGCGACCTCATGGACATGGAGATGATGCAGTTCCACCCGACCGGCCTGCTCGCCGGTGCGTCGCGGCTGTCGGGGATGGTCCTCGAGGAAGGGCTGCGCGGAGCCGGGGCGCATCTCCTGAACGCGCAGGGCGAGCGGTTCATGGCGCGCTACGACCCGGAGCGCATGGAGCGCGCCACGCGCGACGTCGTCGCCCGGGCGAGTTACCTCGAGATCATGGCCGGGCGCGGAACGGCCGCGGGCGGGGTCCTGCTCGACGCCTCCCACCTCGGGGCCGGCTTTGTCCTCGACAATTTTCCCGGCATGGCCCGGCGCTGCGCGGAGGTCGGCTACGACCTGGCGCGCGCGCCCGTTCCGGTCACGCCCACCGCGCATTTTCACATGGGAGGAGTGCGGATCGATCCGGACTGCCGCACCGCGATGCCCGGGCTGCTCGTCGCCGGCGAGGACGCCGGCGGCGTCCACGGCGCCAATCGCCTGGGCGGCAACGGGGTGGCGGAATCCTGCGTGTTCGGGATGCGGGCTGGGCTCACGGCGGCGGAGTTGTGCGCCTCGGCGGGCGAGGCGGCCCCGGACACGGCCGAGGCGGAGGCGGCGTATCGCGCAGCCACGGCACCGCTCGGCCGCCCGGTGGTGTCCCGCGAGTCCGGCGACAACCCGTTTGCGATCCGGGACGCGCTGCAGCGGACCATGTGGGAACGTGTCGGGTTGGTGCGAGACGACCCGGGCTTGCGTCGTGCGCTGGACACGATCGGCGCGCTCGAGGAGCGGATCTCCCGGGCCGGCGCGCCGGCCGACCCCCGGGCCAACCTGACGTGGCAGCAGGTCCTCGACGTGCAGAATCTGCTCGTGGCGGCGCGCCTCACGGCGACCGCCGCGCGGTACCGCACGGAGACGCGCGGGTCACACGCCCGCCGCGACTATCCGGCGCGGGACGACGCCCGCTGGCTCGTAAACATCCATCAGGCCGCGGGCCGCGAGCCGTGGCCCGAGCCGGTGCGCCTCTCCCGTCTCGCCCCCGGGGACGCCGAGCGCGTCGCGCCGGCGTAATCGAACCGATGCCCGCCGGCCGGACGGTGTCCATCCGCGTCAGGCGCTTCGACCCGGCGGCCGGCGGCCGGCGCCTGTGGCAGGCCTACGATGTCGACGCCGGCCCGATGATGAGCGTGCTGGATGCGCTCTTCTGGGTCCTTGAAAACGAGGACCCGACGCTCGCCTTCCGGTATTCGTGCCGGGCCGGCATGTGCGGCTCCTGCGCCATGGTCATCAACGGCCGCGAAGGCTTAGCCTGTGCGCGGCGTCTCGAGCGCCTGCGCGCGCCGGTAACCGTGGAACCCCTGCGATCGCTGCCGGTGATCAAGGACCTGCTCGTCGACCTGCGGCCGTTCTTTGAGAAATACCGCGCCGTTGACCCCTTCTACATCGGCCAAGCCGCCTCGGTATTCGATCCGGCGTCCGAACCGGCCGTGCTGCCGCGGGGCGACGCCGCGCGCGAGATCGTGGACCGGCAGATCGACTGCATCGCATGCGGCGCTTGCTACTCCGCCTGCCCGATTGTCTCCATCGTCCCCGAATTTCTGGGCCCGGCGGCGCTCAACCGTGCGTACACCGTCGCCGCCGATGCCAGGGACGCGGCCGGGGTCGAACGCCTCCACCGGGTGACGGCGGACGGCGGCGTCTTCGCCTGTCACAGCGTCGGTAACTGCGTCACCGTCTGCCCGGTCGGTGTGGATCCTCTGCTGTCGATCCAGTTGCTGAGAAAGGGCGCCGTCCATCGATAGGACGGTGACGCCCACGATGCGGGCCCGGCCGGCCCGTGGACGGCAGGCGTTCGCCTGGCACTACCTCCGTGTCAGCGGCGTGCTCATAGTCGCGCTCGTCTTCGTCCACCTGTTTGTCATGCATTACGCGTCGCTCCCCTCGGCGGCGACCGCAGCATTTGTGGGCGCGCGGTGGGCGGCCGCCGGCTGGCGTGCGTTCGACTGGATGCTCCTGCTGCTCGCCCTCACGCACGGGGTCGTCGGCGCGCACGCGATGTTGCGCGATGTCGCTCGGCGGCCGCTCAGCCGGACGGCGCTGGATGTCACGGCGGGTGCCGTGACCGCCGCCTTCCTCGGCCTCGGCACCGCAGTGATCCTGATGGCCGCACCGCCCGGCGATCGCGGCCCGCTGTCGTCGTACACCTGGATTCCGTCGCTCCTCACCGGCGGCCTGGTGACGATCGCGACGGCCGCCTACGTCGGCGTGCTCGCCGCCGGCGCGGCGCTGGGCATGCGGCTGGCGCGGCGGGACCCGATCGGCCGCTGGAACTATCCCGGGCAATGGATGTTTGCGATCAACCGGACCGCCGGCGCAGGTGTCCTCGGCTTTCTCCTCGTGCATGTGCTCGACGTCGCGCTGTTTCCGTTCGCCCCCGATCTGTACGATCGCACGGTGGCGGCCTACGCCATGCCGTACCTCATCCCCATGGAGGCCGGCCTCGTCGCGGCCGTCGTCTACCACGCCTTCGACGGCCTGAGACTGATGCTGCTCGAAGCGCTGGATCGGCGGGCATCGCGGATGGCGGCGCCGTCATTCATCGCGCTCGTGGTGCTGACGATCTCGCTGTCGTTGCCAGCCCTCGCGGTCCTCCTGGGCTGGCGCCCGTAGATGCACGCCGGCCTTGTTTCCGGCGTGGTCCTGATCACACGCGGCAGGTCTCGCCCCGGCCGGCCGAATTCCTTCGCCCCGAGGACGCGGCCGCTGCACAACGATGGCCCCGGCGCTGATCCTCAAGGATGGCCGGCCCGCGGCGGTCCTGGGCGCCTCCCGCGTCCGGCGATCATCAACACCACGGCGGTCACGGACAGTGGCTTCCAAACTCCTTGTACTGCCGCACCGGCGCCTGATGCATCTCTCTGGCGAGCCGGATCAATTTGCCGACCACCGCGTTGAAGAGCCGCTCGCCCTTGTCCGCGCTGGCGACGAGCGGGTTGCCCATGACCCCGGTGTGCAGCGCGGTATCGCGCCGGCGTTCGGCGTATTCCGCGAAGGATCGGAGGGCGTCGCTGTAGGGGTTTGGAAACACATCCGCGACCATCCGGCTGCGATCGATCAGATGCGGGCGCAGATAGAGTTGGAGCGAGGTCTCCCACTCGCCGCCGTGGCCGACCTGACCGTTGTCCGCCTCGGACCACGCGGCCATCTCGTCGCGGACGGCCTGCCAGTAGCTAAACGTGATCGGAAAGATGTTTTCCTCGCCGAGTTGGGTGGTTACGGCCCGGTTCGGCGCGGTGTTGCCGCCGTGGCCGTTGATGACCACGGTGCGCGGAAACCCATTGGCGTAGATGCTCCGAAGCACGTCGGCCAGCAGCGCCTGATAGGTCTCCAGCCTGAGACTGATCGTCCCCGGGAATCCCATGTTGTAGTGCGTGAACCCGCTCCACACCGGCGGCGCGACGAGCACGGGGAACTCCTCTACCCGCCGCGCGGCGGCCACGGCCATGTAGAATGGACCGGTGATGTCCACGTCCATCGGGCAGTGCGGCCCGTGCTGCTCAACCGAGCCCGTGGGCACGATGACGACCGGGTCGTGCGCCAACGCCTCCTCGAACTCGTGGCGCCAGAATTCCTGCCAGAGGACCTTTTTGCCGCTGCCGTCGTACGAGACGTTGAACATCCTCGGGTTCCCCCCTTTTGGCGCCAGCGCCCGCGCCCCGCGCCGCGCGACTTTCTTTGGCCTTGCGAGCCAAGCTCACGGCCCGGCGCACCGAGAACCCGCTCGACGGCCCCGTGACGCCCATGCGTTCACGGTCTCGGGCGTGCCGCCGCAGACGCCGACGCCCAGGCAGACTACTCCGGGCGACGACTCCTCCTGGTTCAGCGCCGGGTGGAGGGTCGAGAGGATCGTAGGGCCCGTGATCGTCCGATAGAATCTACGGCATGAGACCGTGATATAAACGGCTCCCGGGATGCACCACTCGGGCCGACTGAAACGAGGTTATCACGCCCGGATGAGGCGAGGTGACCTCCTCGACGGTATCCCCGGCAATGTTCTTGATGACGCCCAGCAGATCGCCGGCCCGCACACGCGTGCCGATAGGCACGAGCGCACTGAACACGCCTCCGCGACGCGCAACCACGCGAAAATCGCTCCGGAACACCTCGGGCGCCACCGGTAGCGTCCGCTCGGGAACGCCTTCGATGGCGCCCAGGTACCTCAAAATGTTTGTGATTCCTCGTAGGTGAAGCCGGACGTCTTCCTCCCGGCATGTACCGAGGTCGCCCGCCTCGCCGATCGCCGCGGGGATTCCGCACTTGCTCAACTCGCTGATCATCATGCCGCTGTGCCCGCGTTGCGGCCCCATCGCCCATATGAACGGCATGTCGAAGAGTTCCGCCATGTCCATGGAGCGCCGATCGACGTTCGCGTCGCCAGTTTCATAGCAAACACTGAACGGGTGAAGCGCCTGGGCAGCATCCCCTCCGTGAAGGTCAATCACGGCGTCCGCCCCTCGACGGATCGAGTCGAAGAGAAAGTGCGCCAGCACAAAGCTGGGCGAACCATGTGCGTCGCCGGGGAAGACGCGATTGATGTTTTGCCCGTCGATCGGGACGGCGAGGACGTCGGCTGCCTCAAATCCCAGCACGTTCACCACAGGGAACACGACGAGCGTGCCGCGGATGTCTGCCGGCTGCGTCTCCCGGGCGATTCTGGTGGCGGCTTCGATTCCCACGTACTCGGTTCCGTGCATCCCCGCCGTCATCGCCACGCGCGGCCCAGGCGTTCCACTATTGATGATCCAAACGGGCAATCTCATCACCGACACGGGCAATTCGAACATCTCGACGTACCCAAATGCCTTTTCGCCCGGACCGGCCGAGACTGGCCCGATGCGCACGGTCGGCATCGCTCCCTCCTCAGACAACGGCGTGTGCTGTGCGAACGGTTATTGGAGCGATACACGCTCCATGTAGAAGTACATCTGGACTGGGTTCAAGAGGAGACCCTTCACGCTGGCTCTCGCCGCACGCGCTTGGTTCATATGGTTGATGAACAGCCATGGCGCATCGTCATGAATGAGCCGATTGGCTTGGATGTAGGCTTGGGCGCGTTTGGCCTGGTCGGTACTGGTGCGTCCCTGCTGGATCAGCGTGTTGACTTGAGGGTTATCGTAGTGGGCGACGTTGTTGGTGACCGGCTTGTTCGTGCTCGGATCCCACGCGAACATCGCGCCCAGAAAGTTGTCGGGGTCCCCGCTATCTCCGATCCAGCCCCAGATGCCCAGTCCCGTCCACGGGCTGAATCGCAGTTTGTTCAGATATGCTCCCCATTCGTACTGCGTGACTTTTACGTTGACGCCAACCTTCGTGAGATACGATTGCACGGCCTCGCCGAGCTTGGCGCCCCCGATCGGATTGTAGGAGCGAGGGATGGAATACACCATCATGTCCGTGGAAAACCCGTTCCGGAATCCGGCCCCCTTGAGGAGCGCCTTCGCCTTTTGAGGATCGTACGGATAGGGCTGAACCGCCTTGTCGTATCCCCACAAGACCGGGGGCATGCCTTGACTGGCCGTCGTCGCACCACCGTACAGTCCTTTATTGATGGCGTCTTTGTCCACCGCGTAGTTGAGGGCTTGGCGCACGCGCTTGTCATTGAAGGGCGCAACATCGTTGGCCATGACGACCCCCAAGATCGTGAGCCCGGGCTGCTTATAGAGACGCAGGTCCGGGTTGCCGGTGATCTGATCGTAATCGCTAGAGGGCACATCACTCAGGATCTGCACCTCGTTCTGACGGAGCTTGAGCAACCGCGTCGTACTCTCCGGGACGATCTGAAAGATGATGCGATCGACTTTGGGCCGGCCTCGCCAGTACCCGGCATTCGCCTCGAGCGTTACGTGATCGTCCGCCACGTGTTCCACGAACTTGAACGGGCCCGTGCCGGATGGATGCCCGCCGGCATCGCAGTTGTACTGTTTGGTCGCCGTTGGGCTCATGATGCCCGTTTGCACCATGGCCAGGTTGGTGAGAAAGGGCGCGTTGGGTTGCGGTAACGTGAACTGCAGCGTGTAATCGTCCACAACCTTCATCGCGACAACGTTGCCCGCCTTTGTGGAGCCGAACGTGAAGTCGTCATACGTGCTGACGCCCTTGCGTCCGAGCACGTAACACGGGTTGTTCGGGTTGATGGCACGGTCGAGGTCCTCCGCCACCGTGCGCGCATTCATGGGAGTGCCATCGTGAAACGTGACGCTGCGTCGCAAGGCGAACGTATAGGTCTTGCCGTCTGGAGAGATCGTCCACTTCTGGGCAAGCCCGGGGCCGACAAGGCTCGATCCGGGCCGGGAGTCGACGATTCCATCGAAGATGGTGGAGACGACATAATCGGTGTCGGCACTCTGCCCCTGCTGCGGATCCAGCCCGGCGGGGTCAGCGTCAATCGCGATCACGAGCGTCTTGGGCTGCTGGCTCCACGCCGGAGCCCAAAAACCAAGGGACAGGAACCCTATGAGAACCGCCGTCAGTCCACTCCGGATCAACGTTCGGGGCCACTGACTCATGGGATCGCCTCCGACAGTCTGCCCTCTGAGCACGACCAGCCTCCGATTCTCAGCGGCTGTGCTGGACGCCTCCGTTTTATGCACCAATCCCCAAGAGCTCCGCTTGGACGGCGAGCATCACACGGACGTGCCGACACGAGCACCTATCAATTGGCCGCTCCCCCCTGTGTATGTCCTCACACGTACCTCATGATCGAATACGATACCGTCCCGCTCCCGCAGCGTTCCCCGCGCCTACGAGCGGCCGGCGCCCTCATCCCACCCTATGATGACGCCGTACGCAACCTGGCCCTCGCCCAACCGTTCTCGCAGCCGATCCGTGCCCATCATGCCTCTCCTCGGCCCCCCCGGTCCCGCGGCCACAAGCCGATCCCCTGCCCGCCTCGCGGATCCGACGCCGCCGCCGGCCCCGTGGGCGTCAGCGCCACCGCCTGGTTGCAACCCATGTAACGCGTCACCTCGATCTCGTACCCACGGCGTCGAAGGGCGTCGGCGACGGCCCCCGAGAGCGCCGGCTCTACATAGATCTTGCGCCCAGACTCGCTGTGAATCCGAGGCGCCGCCACGGCGTCCTGCAGCGACATGTCGAAGACGATGACGTTGAGCAACGTCTGAAAGACGGCGCTGATGAGCCGGCTCCCGCCCGAGGACCCGATCGCAATCCACGGGGTGTTGCCCCGATAGACAATCGTCGGGCTGCCGCCCCCCATGCGCTTCCCGGGCGCGATCGAATTATGGTAACCGCGAAGCGGGTTGAAGTGTCCCATGAAATTGTTGTAGAGGAATCCCAGTTCGGAGGTCATCACACCCGCGCCGGCAACGGACCCGATGGAGTGCGTAATGCTCACGACATTACCGGTGGTGTCGCAGGCCGAGACATGCGTGGTGTGCCCATCCGCCGGCGCACCGCCGCCGTGGCCCGTTTCGAGGGCGAACTCTTGGCGAGCAGCGCTGGCCCGCCGTTTCGACGTCAGCCACTGCACCGGCACGGTCACGAACGTGGGATCCGAGAGGTACGGCATGCAGTCGCCGAACGCCGTCCGCGTCGCCCACGCCACGGCTTCGAGATAGTCCGGCCCATTCCATGTCACGCCTGCCAGGTCGACTCGCTCGATCACGTTGAGCATCGTCAGGAGCACAACGCCGTGGCCTGGCGGCGGACTCGAGTACAGCGTAAGATCACGAAAACTGCCACGGATCGGTTCGATCGGCTGCACCTCATAGGCTGCGAGATCGCCCAGGGTGACGAACGCACCGTGCGCCTCGAAGTCCGCGGTCATGGTGCGCGCCACCTCGCCGCGGTACAATTCGTCCGGTCCGCCCCGCGCGATCCGCTCCAGCGTCCGGCCGTACTCGGGTTGCCGCAGGCGCTCTCCTACACGGGGGACGCGCCCACCCGGAAGATATCGCCCGCGCGCGGCTGCATCTCCGCTCAACTTGCGGAACACGTCCGGATACCCGGGCCGGTCGGGGCCTTCGAACGTATAGTAGGTCTCCAGGTACGGGTAGACAGGAAAGCCTTCCGTGGCGATTCCCGCCGCGGAATCCACGAGCTCCGACCACCCGAGTCGACCATCGCCCTGACGCAGCACAGCCTCCATCCCGCGCACGAACCCCGGCGTCATGATGGACGCGTACCCCAGCTGGTTGCGATCGCCCTCCACGAGGTACCGCCCGGCACGTTCACTGCGACCGAGGAAGCTCTCCTCGAAAATACCGGGGTCGGCACGTGAGCCAACTGCGACCGATGCATTGAAAAAGCGGGGAGCCGGCCATTCCTGCCGTACCAGCATCACGTGCGCCATTCCGGCCAGGCCGCAACCCAGCGGGTTCGTCACGCCCTGAACCATCGCCGCGGCGACGGCGGCCTCGATCGCCGTCCCGCCGCGGCCAAAGATCCGCTCGCCCGCCTCCGCCGCGAGCGGCTCAGGACACGCGATGGCGCCTGCTCTCATGTCTCACCCCTATTCGAGTCTGAGGCTGGGGTCAAGAACATCCCGCAGCAGATCTCCGACGACGTTGATGCTGAGCAAGGTCGCGCCAAGCACGGCTCCAGGCAAGACCCCAATCCACCAACTGCTCTGCAGGTATCCTCGCGCCGTTTCCAGCATGCTGCCCCACTCCGGGGCCGGAGGCTGCGCTCCCAGCCCCAGAAAGCTCAGCGAGGCGCCGATCAGGATGGCTGCGCCGTAGCCGAGGGACCCCAGGACGAACACAACATGGCGAACGTTAGGCAGGATATGCCGCCAGATCACGCGGGCTGCCGACGCGCCCACTCCTCGCGCGGCCTCGACATATTGGCTGTTCTTCACCCCAAGCGTCGCACCCCGCACCACCCGGCTGAAGGCGGGCGCCTGACCGATGCGCACCGCGATCATCGCGTTTGTCAGCCCAGGTCCGAGCAGCGTCACGACGATGAGCGCCAAGAGAATGCCCGGGAACGCCAAGAGGATGTCCACGCCTCGCATGAGGGCGTTGTCGAACCGGCCGCCGTAAAAACCGGCCGTGACGCCCGCACTCGTGCCCAGGCCAACGCTAATCGCCGTCGCCAAGAGAGCGTAGCCGAGCGAGGTGCGTGCTCCAAACACCACCCGCGTCAGGATGTCCCGGCCGAACTCGTCGGTTCCAAACGGGTGTGCCGTGCTGGGGGCTCCCAACACGGCCACCGGGTCCATCTGGTTCGGGTCGGATCTAGTGAATACGTCTGGTGCAACAGCCATCGCGATGATGACGACGAGGAAGCCCGCGGCGGCGATACTTGCCGTGCTCGCCCGTCGATACGTGCGTCGCACCCATCCACCGCGCGCCCGCCGTTCCCTGCGTGCCGGACGCCCCGCGATCGCGATGGTTGGGCGCATGCTCATCAACCGTAGTGGATGCGTGGATCCAGCCATGCGCAGAGTAGATCCGTAGACAGGTTCACGAGCGTGTAAATGACGGCGATCACCAGGACGACACCCTGCACAATCGGAAAGTCGCGTTGCAAGATCCCATCGACAATGAGCCGCCCCAATCCTTCGCGTGCGAAGACCGTCTCGGTGATGATTGCACCGCTCAACAGCGCGCCAAACTGCACCGTCGCGAGCGTCACGGCCGGCAGCAGGGCGTTGCGCAGTGCATGGCGCATCACGACCACGCCTTCCCGCAGGCCCTTCGCCCGCGCCACCCCCACGTACTCCTTGTGCAAGACCTCGAGCATGGCGCTGCGCAATAGACGGCCGATCGCTCCGGCAGGGTACCAGCCGAGCGTGAGCGCCGGCAGCACGAGCGCGCGTCCGCTCCCCTGTCCGGTGGCCGGAAACCACCCAAGTTCGACCGCAAAGAGGACAATGAACAGAATGCCCGTCCAGAAAGACGGCAGCGAGATGCCGACCACGGCGAACGCGGTCGCGAGCGCGTCCGCCCATCTGCCGCGATAGACGGCGGCGATGACCCCGGCCGGCACGCCGACCAGCACCCCAAAGAGCATCGCGGCGAGCGCTAGAGAGATGGTCGATGGCAACGCCCGGCGGAGATAGTCGATGACCGGCCGGCCCGACCGTAACGACCGGCCCAAGTTGCCGCGGACGAACCGCACGGCATCGCTCCCTAACTGCACGGGGAGCGGACGATCGAGCCCTAGACTATGACGAATCGCCTGCAACTGCGCGGCCGATACCGGGGCGTCGCCGACCATGAGCTGGGCCGGATCTCCCGGCACCAGGTGGATCATCAGTGACACCAGCACGAGCACACCGAGGATCACGCCGGCGCTGTGCCCCAGCCGGTAGACGATAAACGATGCCACGATCGGCCAGCCGCTCCCTTACCGCCAGCCGATCCCTAAGGCGCGAGCGACGTATCGTACAACCACGGGAAGAACCCGGTGGCGTCGAACCGGAGATCCTGCACCTTGGCCGACTCGAGCGAAACGTTGTCCCGCGTCGTGATCGGCAGCATGTACGCTTTCTCCATCGCGTACCGCTGCGCGTCAGCGTAGATCTGCTTACGCCTCTCGAGGTTCACCTCGGTCGCGCCGGCGTCAAAGAGCTTGTCGAGCTCCGGATCTTTGACGAAGGAAAAGTTGAACCCGCCGCCGCCAACATTCCGCGAGTGGAGAAACGCCGAAAGAACATCCGGGTCAGTCCGTGCGCCGGGAAGCGGCGACAGATTTGACTCACCCTTGCGCTGGTCTTCGTTCACCGTGAGCGCGTCATAAATCCCCACCTTGACGTCGATCCCAACACTCCGCAACTCCGCTTGGACGAGCTCGGGAATCCCATGCTCCCAGGCGTTGAACACGATCACGAGGGGTTGCCCGTCCTTGCGCCGGATGCCGTCCGGCCCGGGCTTCCAGCCCGCGGCGTCGAGGAGCGCCCGGGCCTTGACGGGGTCATAGTGATAGATTCCTGAAGCCTTGTCGTACCCCCAGGTCACCGGACTCAGCAAGGTGTACGCCGGCCGGTACGCGCCGTACGGCTGAAACGGGCCATAGACGACGCGCGCAATGAGATCCCGGTTGATGCCATATTCCATCGCTTGGCGGACGGCGAGGTCGTTCGTCGGCGGCTTCGTTACGTTGATCGCCCAGGAGTACGGTGAGCCCGGCGACAGGCCGACGATGGGCTTGAACCGCGCATCGTGCGCGAGTCGTTGAAAATCCTGCGGAGCTACCGCCGTCGTAACCTGGACTTCCCCGGTCTCCAGCGCATTGACCCGCGTCGATGGTTCGGGGATGATCCGGAAGATGACGCGATCCAAATAGGCGGGGCCCTGGTGCTTGAAGAGCGGTGAGGGCCACCCGTAGTCGGGATTGCGCTCCAGGATGACCCGGTCGTTCGGTATCCATTGCACAAAGCGGAATGGCCCCGAGCCAACGGGATGCTGCCCAAAATCCTGGTCTCCCACCTTACGGACACCCGCGGGGGATACCATCCGATAAAAGAGGCTCGCGGCATCGAGAAACGGGGCCCACGGAGCCTTCAGATGAATGGCCACGGTTGACGCGTTGACGACGTCCGCCGCATCGTAGAACCCCATTGCACATCCGCCGCATCGCGTGCCGAGTGCGGGGTTGTGCGTCCGGTCGAAGTTGAACTTCACGGCAGCGGCGTCCAGCGGCGACCCATCGTGAAATTTCACACCGGAGCGCAAATGAAACGTATACACTTTGCCGTCGGGGGACACGGACCAGGAGGTCGCGAGCCACGCCTTGATCGTGTTATCTTTCGGATCACGCACCACGAGCGGATCGAAGATTTGGAAGAAAACGATCTGCGCAGGCCGCAAGCCCGACAAATTGGGGTCGAGCTTGTCCGGACTCCCGTCCAGCGAGTAGACGAGTGTGCCGCCGCGGTGCGGTGCCGCCGCGGTGAATCCGGCCTGCGGAAGGGCTGCGACCGCGACCAGCGCGAGGCCGAGCAACATTCGCCTCATCAGCGTCCCCCTTGTCTTCGTACCGGTCTCCGATCACTGCCTCGACATGCTTCGCTGTTCACTTGCACTCTCGGCATTCTCCCCGAATTGGGCGAGGACATCCGCGCGGCCTCGCCGGATGTGCTGCGTGATGAGGTCCTCCGCTGTCGCCGCATTGCCGGCCACGATCGCGTCGAGAATCCCGCGGTGTTGCTCAAGCGCCACCCGCTGTCGGCCTTCTCCTCGGATGCTCCGATACGCCAGTCTCCGGACATCAACACTCATCAGCTCGTACATGTTCCGCAGGCGCGTGTTGCCGGCGGCTTCCAGCACGAGCCGGTGAAATTGCCGGTTGTACTCGACGGACTCTTCGATCGGGATACCGTGCGTGGCGAACCGCTCCTCGGTCCGCCTTTGGAGATCGCCCACCGCGGCCAGCACGGCGTCGCTATGCCGCTCCGCAGCGCGCCGAGCCGCCAGCCGTTCCAAATACTCGCGCAGATCATAGAGCTCGATGACGTCAGCCCGCTGCAGCCGCCGGACTTCCGGCGTACGATGAGCATCCGCGACGATGAATCCCTCTGCCTGCAAGCGTCTCAGCGCCTCGCGTATGGGAGTCTTGCTGACGCCGAGTTGGGCTACAAGCTTGTCCTCCTGGATTCGCGTTCCTTCCGGGAGCTGATTCGTGGCGATGGCCTCAATAAGGCGCGCGTATACTTGATCGCCGAGGCGCCGCGACGAGACCGGCTCAAGCGTCGTTCGTTTCACGGATTCCGGCCTCCATGCTGCATGGCCATAGGGTCTGGTTCGCCCCTCCGATAGCAAACCTTAGCACCGCAGTACCGCTTGAAGGGACTCGCCCCGCCTTGTCAACTCACATTTGATATCTTATATTTCTAATATCATACTCCAAATATGGTCGCAAGCGCAGAGAGGTGATCGGCTCGTGCATCTTGGCGAGGTCAGTTGGACGGTAGCCCGAACCGCAATCGCAGAACGCGGAACCGCGATTGTGCCTCTAGGATCGATCGAAGAGCACGGCCCCCACGCGCCGATGGGGGACTACATGATCATCGATGCGATAGCGCGGCGCACCGCGGACGCCACGGGCGACCTGATGGTCCCCACGCTGCCATTTGGCTACTCCGAATACTTCCGCCAGTATCCCGGCACGATCACGGTGCATCCTCAAACCCTGCGTGCGGTGGTCAACGATACCATCAACTGCCTCCTGCGCCACGGAGTGCGCCGCATCGTCATCTTCAACGGTCATGCAGGCAACGCCCCGATCTTGGAACTCCTGGCGCGCCGCGTGCGGCGCCACATCGGGCTACTCATCCCAATCGTGTCGCCACTGCAGGTGATCCAAAATCCCACACTCATCAAGCAGGTGTATGGAGACACCGTTCAACTCGGGCACGGGGGCGAACCCGTGGGGTCGCTCATGATGGCGCTGCGGCCGGAATTGGTCCACCTCGATCAGGCCGGGGCCTTCGGGCGAAAGCAGATGTTCGGGATGCCCACGGATGGTCTCGGCGCCATCTTGTTCCGCAACGCCCGTGTGGCTCTCCCCCTGGACATGCGCGACATCACCCCCGAGACCGGGAGTCTCAGCGACCCGTCGCCGGCAAGCGCGCAGCGCGGCGAAGCGTTGCTCAACTACGCCGTGGGGTTTTGCACGGAATTCATGCGTTGGTTTCACACCGTCGATCCTTGGATGGAACCCGACGCGGCCGCTCCAGGTAAAGGGGGATGACACCCATGGACGTTCCCGGTCAGACACCCGCCGTAGGACAACTTGGGTTTCGAGGCATCCGGACGGTTCGTCGCCCTCCTCGCAACCTCATTGATCAACTCGCGGAATACGCACCACCGGACCTCTCAGATGCCATGAACGCGGCGCACACGATCGATCCCCGCATTCGGCCGCTCTATCCCCTACGGCAACGCGTCGCGGGTCCGGCCGTAACCGTGGCAGTACCCCGCGGCGCCTTTAACATCATCAAATTTGGCATGCAGCAAACCCACCCCGGCGATGTCATGGTGATCAATGCCTGGGGGATCTGCGCATTCGCGGTCTGGGGCGGTAACGTGAGCAAGGGCATGCAGCGGCGCGGCGTGGCTGCGGCCGTGATCGACGGAGCCGCGCGCGATCCAGAGGAGGCCGAGAACGTGGGGTTCCCCGTGTTTGCCCGCGCCCAAGCCACGGCGACGCCGCCGCTCGACGGCCCGGGCGAGGTCAATGTCCCCGTCGCCTGCGGCGGCGTCGTGGTGAATCCAGGCGACATCATCGTGGCCGACGCGAACGGGATCGTGGCCATCCCGCCGGCAGCGGCAGCCTGGGTGCTGCGCCAGGTGACCGAGCTGAAACAGCGACACGCGAAGCTTCAAGCGATCCTGGAGCGCGGTGAGGTTACCGGGATCGACGCCATTGTCGATTCGCTGGGGAAGCAAGGATTCGCCGTCGATGGCGAAGGGACCGCCCGGCGTTGACCGGTGACGGGTTGGAGGTGAACGATGGCCGAGTCTGATCTGCGGGACCGTGGGCTCGCGATCCGCAAGCAACTCTGGCCCGACCGAGAGGGCGGTATTGCTCACTTTCGTGCGCTCGATCCCGCGTTTGCCGATTTCATCCTGGAGCACGGCTACGGCGAGATCTACGGTGATCCGACGCTCGATCTCCAAACACGGAGTCTTCTGACGTGCGCGGCGCTCGCGGTCTTGGGACGAGCGGCCGGCCTCGAGTCGCATCTCCGCGGTGCCCTCAACATCGGGATCACGCCGCAAAAGCTAATCGCCATGTTGAAACAAATGGGACTGTACGCAGGCTTCGCCACGATCAATGAGGCATTCCGCATCCTCAAGATCCTGCTCGACGAACGAAACTGCCCAACCTCGTGATGGTGACCAAGCGCGCGGCTCAGGGTCCCCGATCGAATCGTTGGTCAGATCGCTCGCAACCGGCAAGGGAGGGAGCGCCATGAGCAGAGCGTGGGTCTTGTGTGGGGTATGGTTGCTGGCGTTATCGGTGTCCTTCACGGCCGCGACCGCGGCGCCGCATGAGGGAGGCACTCTAGTTTACGCTCTTCGCGATGAGCCCGATCGCCTCGATCCGAACCTGTCAGGGCTCCGACCGTCCCAGATCGTGTTCTTCCAGATCTTCGACCCGTTGATCGTCAGAGACAAACGAGACCAGAGCTTCAAACCTTGGCTCGCGACCGCATGGAACGTCTCCCCCGACGGCAAGGTTTACACGTTCACGCTGCGCTCGGGCGTAAAATTCCAGGATGGCACGGCATTTGATGCGGCCGCGGTCAAGTTCAATTTCGACCGCACCCATGATCCAAAGCTGGCAAGTCGGTGCGGCGGATGTGCCGTCGGATTTTACGATCATGCCGCCGTCGTGGATGCTCGTACCGTGAAAATTTACCTCAAACGGCCGTGGGCACCCTTCCTCGATGCCGTGAGCCTCTACTACCGCATGGTGTCGCCCACGGCCGTGAAGCGCTATGGTGACCAGGATTTCGGGCGACACCCCGTCGGGACCGGTCCATTCCAATTCGTCGAGTGGGTCCCTAACGATCACATTACGCTGGAGCGCTACTCGGCGTACGGGTGGCCGGCACCGATCTTGCACCACAGCGGGCCCGCGTATTTGGAACGTGTAACGTTCCGCATGCTGCCCGAAGACGGCACGCGCGTTGCGGCGTTGGAGAATGGAGAGGCGCAGGTGATTGATAACGCGCCCGCGCAGGATTTCGATCGGCTCACCAAGAGCCCGCGGTTTAAGGCGCTCATCGGCTTCGTTCCCGGGGTGCCGTTCGACTTCGCCGTCAACGTCACCATGCCCCCAACAAACGAGCTCGCGGTGCGACAGGCGATGAGTTATGGGCTCGATCGGCCAACGATCGTGAAGACGGTGTTCGGGCCGTTTGAAAAAGTGGGGGCGTTCCTGCCGGCGTACGGACTGCTCACGCCGTACACATACGGGTACGATAAGACGGCGGGCTTGTATCACTACGATCCGGCCAAGGCGCGCGCATTGCTCGACAGGGCAGGTTGGAAGGTCGGACCGGATGGGATCAGACAAAAGGATGGACGGCGCTTGACGATTCCTATTGGCTCCTGGGAGCACGGCGTGCCTGAGATCATGCAGGCGCAACTGAAGCAGATCGGCATTGATGTCAAGCTCTTCATTGCGACGGGGGCCGCCATTCAGACGGTGAACGAGAATCAACGCAAGGCGGTCACCCTGATGTCGCCGCTCCCGGCGCCCCGCAGCGATCCCGACATCATTAGCGCCTTTCTCCATTCTCGGAATGTCGGCGGAGGAGGGTTCAACTTCTCCTTTGTGAAGGATCCCGCCTTGGATCGCCTCTTGGACGAGCAGGCTGTCGAGGTCAACAGCGCCAAGCGCGTGCAGATCCTCTCAGCAGTGCAGCACATGGTCATGGAGAAAGCCTACATGGTGGCCGTCTACGATTGGGACAACATTTCGCTCAAGTCGGCAAACGTGAACGATTTGGAGTTCGACAATATCGGGTTTTTCCCATGGCTGTACGACGCATCGCTTGCCCGTTAGCGAGGATCCGCTGATGGCGGATACGGAGGAAACCCTCCACAGGGGCCTCGCCGCAGATTGGCGCGCCCGCCTCCGAGAGTGGCCGCTGCCGCTCCCGAGGTTCTCCCTGGACCTTCATCGATCCGTCCTGCTCATCATCGACATGCAGTACGGCTCCGTCGATCCGGACCACGGCGTGGGACCGTACCTGCGAGTGCACCGGCCCGAGGTCGCCGACTATTACTATGGATGCGTGCACACCCGTGTCGTACCCAACATCCAACGGCTGCAATCCGTGTTCCGTCGTACCGCGCGGCCGATCGTCTACCTCACCATCGGGTTCACGAGACCAGACCGGAGCGACGGGCTCCCCCTGCTTCGCCAGATCGATGACGATTTGGCGGCGCTGATGGCCCGCGGACCGCTCGTTCGACATGGGAGTCGGGCGAGTACGATCGTTGAAGCCATCGCGCCCATCGATGGCGAAACGGTCATCAACAAGACGTCGATGGGAGCGTTCAACTCGACCGCGATCGACCAGATGCTGCGCAACATGAACGTCACGACCGTGATCGCAACGGGAGTGTCGACCGAATGCTGCGTAGCAACCACGGCACGGGACGCTGCCGATCGCGGCTATCATGTGCTTCTCGTAGAAGACGCGTGTACGGCCGTGACGCCCTACCTTCAGGAGAGCAGTCTCGTAACTTTTGCGGCAATGTTCGGACGGGTCGCCAGCACTGAGGACACGATCCGCGAGCTCACCGTTGGGACGCGGTGACCGATGGTTCGCTTCATCCTGCACCGGGTACTCCAGTCGATCCTCGTCGTATTTGGAGTCCTGGTCATTGTCTTCCTCATGGTACATCTCGTCCCGGGCGACCCGGCCCAGGTGTTGTTCGGAGACGCGCCGGTACCTAAGGCACAGGTGGAAGAGGTACGGCACGCGCTCGGCCTCGATCAACCGCTCCCCTTCCAGCTGGCTCGGTATCTGCACGGTGCCGCAAGGGGTGACCTGGGCCGGTCGCTCAAGACGGATCGCCCCGTGGCGAGCGATCTCGCCCGGGCAATTCCGTCCACAGCGGAACTCGCCATTGCCGCCATGGCGCTCGCGGTGGCGGGTGGTGTCTTCTTTGGCATCGTCTCCGCTTCGTCGCGCAATACGTGGCTGGACAGCGGCGTCTCGATCCTCGCCCTGTTAGGGATTTCGTTCCCGACCTTCTGGACCGGCTTACTCCTCATCTGGCTCTTCAGTGTCAGGCTCGAGTGGTTCCCTATTACCGGTCAGCATTCGCTCCGGCATTTGGTTCTGCCCGCGGTCACTCTCGGCTGGTACGCGGGCGCGATCCTGGCACGACTGGTGCGTAGCGGAATGCTGGAGGTCCTCGGCCAAGACTACATCCGAACTGCGTGGGCAAAGGGGGTCACGAAGCGGCGGATCCTCGCCTGGCATGCCTTGCGCAACGGACTGATTCCCGTCATCACCGTGGCCAGCGTGCAGTTCGGCACGCTCTTGGGCGGCGCCGTCGTCGTAGAAACGGTCTTCGCGAGGGATGGCGTGGGCCGTATGCTGGTCCTCGCGATCTTGCAGAAGGACTTTCCCGAAGTCCAAGGCGCGGTGCTCATCCTGGCGCTCGCATACAGCTTCAGCAATCTGCTCGCCGATCTCTTCTACGGCTTCATCGATCCGCGCGTCCGTTACGGGTAGGCACGGTGGCCATTGCGCTCTCGCGAACGCAGATGCAGCGCGGTCGATGGTCGCGCGTGGTGCCGTTCTTGCAACGCCTGAGCCCGGCGGCGAAGCTGAGCCTGGTGATCGTGTTCTGCCTCTCGCTCCCGCTGATCGCGCCAAGGTGGCTCGCACCGTACGACCCTACCGCCGTAGCGCCGAGTGAGATCTTTCAACCACCGTCCGCGCGACATTGGCTGGGCACCGATCAGTTCGGCCGAGACATTCTCAGCCGGCTCATCTATGGCGCCCGCAATTCGCTGACCCTCGGTCTCGTGTCCGTCTCACTATCGGTTTTGATCAGCGTGCCGCTGGGACTGGCCGCGGGGTACTATCGAGGCCCGCTCGATGCGGTTACGATGCGGGTCGTAGACATCGTCATGGCGTTTCCCGGGATCCTGCTCGCGCTTGTCGTCATTGCAATCCTCGGTCCCGGGCTGACAAATGCCATGATTGCGGTGGGTATCGGCGAAGCGCCGGCCTATACGCGGGTCGTTCGTGGCTCGACTCTCGTGGTCCGAGAACAATCCTACATCGAAGCTGCCCGTGCGATTGGGACGCGTGACTACCGGATCATTAAGGACTACGTATTCCCGAACGTCATTCAGGCCCTCATCGTGATCGCAACGGTCGGGTTCGCCGTTGCGATCGTCATCGGTTCGTCGCTGGGCTTCCTGGGCCTTGGTGCGCAACCGCCCGCCGCGGAATGGGGCACGATGGTCAGCGACGGACGCAACTACCTACGGACAGAGTGGTGGATCTCCGCCTTTCCCGGCGCCACCATCGGCATGGTGGTTCTCGCAATTAACGTACTCGGCGATGCGCTCCGGGATATTCTTGACCCACGGTTGCGGTGAATCACGGCGAAAGACCCCCATACGACCCCGTGTTCCGGCCTTGGCACCGAAACACGATTGACCCATTCCATCCGTTCCTTGAGGCGCTTTAGCGCTACTATGTCTGCCGGCTGATCCCAAGGTGCCGGCACGTCTTGGCGACACTATCGGTTACCTCGTCGATGTGCCGAAACCAGCCCAATCGTCGGCGTCCGGCCCCATGGGCACCCCGATGGGTGAGTCGAGAATGTGCGATGCGGTCACGGGCAAATGGTATCATGGAGGTGGCGCGTTGCCATGGACCCAGCTCGGACGCGCGGAGATCCGGACGCCATGAGTACCACCGACTGGACTCGCCTGTTGGATGAAGTGCTTGAAAAGCGGAGCCGCTTTGCGTGGTACGAAGCGTTGGGCGACCTGAGCCTTCTCTCGCACGTCCCAACGTCGATGGCGGAGCAATGGGCCGACCTGACAGCCCTCGATAGAGCGCGGCGCTTGTGCGCCTCTCTCGACGGCTGCCTCGTCCTCCTGCGCAACGTGCCCGCCACCCAGTATTATGCCGCCTTGTCGGATCCACCACCGTCCACGTACGGCGATATGGCGCGCATTCTCAGAGACACGATCGATAACCTTACGGCCGCGCGTGAAGCACGGAAGCCGGCGCCCCCCGCGCCGCCAAAGCGCCGGAAGCGGCGCGTTGCGCGATCATGATCGAGCGATGGTGGAGCCGCCTTCCGCGATGATGAGCATGGCGGGTCCCTGAAGCACCGCAGGAATGGTCCTCCCAACCCCGGGAGGACAGATGTCGGGGTTCGTGTCTGGGTCAACGCGGGACAGGAGAGTGTTCTCCTTTCGTTCCGTTCTTTCTCGGCATTATGTCTCCGACCGTAGTCTTGCACTCGCCGGCGTCGTCGGACCGATCTTGTTCTGGGCTGTCCTCGTCATCCTGGGACAATCTCAGTTTGCGTACAATCCGTATGCGTCCGACATCAGCCTGCTCGCCTTGGGTACCAGCGGATGGATCCAGACGGTAAATTTCGTCGTGTTTGGACTGCTGAGTGCCGCTTTTCAAATCGGCCTACAGCGGGCCGTTGCTCCCGGCCATCTGTGGGGCCTGATCAATATCCTGGCGGTCGGGTGCGGCCTTGCGCTGACGGCCATTGCGATATTTCCAACGGACCGCACCGGAACATGGACCCTCCACGGAGTGATTCATCTCGGTGTAGTCGCTGCGCTCGGGGTACTTCTGCCATCGAGCTGCTTGGCGACCGCGGCGAAGGTGAAGTCCAACCACGCATGGCACGGCTATGCTCGATTCAGCGTGGCGGTCGGCATGTTAACTGGTATGCTGACCGTTGTCCTATTGGTACCTGGTATGAAAATGGCGGTGCCTTTTCACGCGTGAGCGGTAGGAGCACCACCGCTCTGTTATGGTGAGACCATCCGGGTGAGGGGCACCTGGGAGCACGCAGGACGGGCAGGCCGCTCACGTACCATGAGCTGCGAGCTCGTATTAGTAGTTGGCCGCCCCTGCGACTGGCCCGGATGCGCTGCGAGCGCGGATCCGTTGGTGTCGTGTTACCCGCCGGGCTCCCGATCAAGATGGGCGGGATGCGCTTGCGGCATATCGGATTGGACGTGCACCGCGAATTCGCTCAGGTGGCTGTATGGAAAGATGGACAGGTCAGCCACCGCGGCCGTATTCCGACGACTCCGGAAGCGCTGCATGCTTTTGCGCGCACCTTAACGCCGAGCGATCAAGTCGCCTTGGAAGCCACCTGCAACACCTATGCCATTGCGCGGCTGCTCGAGCAGTACGTCGCACGGGTGGTCGTCTCCAATCCGCGGCGCACACGTGCCATCGCTGAGGCGAAGATCAAAACCGACAAGGTCGATGCTGAGGTGCTGGTCCGGTTGTTAGCGGGTGGATGGTTGCCCGAGGTCTGGCTCCCGGACAACGACACGCAGACGCTCCGGCAACGGGTCGCACATCGTGCACGGCTGATCCAGCAGCAGACCCGGCTCAAAAATCGTGTCCATGCCATCTTGCAGCGGAATCTCGTGTTGGGGTGCCCCCGGAGCGATCTGTTCGGCAAAGGTGGCCTGCAATGGCTAACCGCGCAGGCCATGCCCTTGCTCCCCTCACATGAACAGCAGACGATACACGCGACTTTACGTGAGCTGGCGTTAATCGCGGAGGAATTGCATGTGGCGGAGGCTCCTCTTGCGGCTGTGGCGCTGCAACGACGGGACGTGTGCCATCTGTTGACGATCCCTGGCGTCGACGCGACTGTGGCACTTGCTCTCGTGGCCGCAATCGGCGACGTCCACCGCTTTTCATCTCCGGTGAAGCTCGTCGGCTACTTGGGGCTGGATCCTCGAGTGCGTCAGTCCGGCGCGCAACCAGCATCGTACGGTCCCATCACTAAGCAAGGTCGGGCCCATGCCCGGGGAGCGCTTGCCGAAGCAGCATGGGTGGCAGTGAAGACACCTGGTCCGCTACGGGCATTCTATCAACGTGTTCGCGCCCGGCGCGGGCCGCACATCGCCGTCATCGCTGTCGCACGAAAGCTGGCGGTTCTCGCCTGGCATCTCCTCACGCGCGAAGAAGACTACGCGTTCGCTCGTCCATCGCTGACGGCAAATAAGCTACGGAAACTGGAGTTGCGCGCTGGTGCGCCAGCCCACCGCGGTCGTCGGGGTGCGACTCACGCCTATAACCTGAAGGAAACTCGCCGGCGGGAGCGGGCCCTGGGCATCCAGGCCGAGCGCGCCTATCAGCAGCTCACGGCCCACTGGCAGCCCCGACCCCAAAGCACGGACGCGAGTGCCCCAAGTGGGAAGCGACGATAAGACGCCGAAGCGTCAGCCTGTGCGGCGGAGGTCGCATTCCCCGACTCCGCTCTTTGGCTCGGGGGTCACCCGCGTCCAACTCCATTCTACATCTCGCCCGCCTCCTCGCAGCAGCAGGGTCTTGACATTTTCATCCGTGGTCTGGAGCGGTGCGTGGCGCGCCTCACATCCGTGGCTCGGACTCTACGAACGGATCGTGTTTGCGCTGCCCTCGGCCTGGATGGAGATCCTCGCGCTTCGCCTCTTAAGACTCTCTGCGCGCAGATCTTCGAAGTCTAAGCCTCCGCAAGCAGGAGCGCTCCTGAGGTGAATAGGTAGAAGCGGAGCCGGGCCTCGGGCGAGAGGACTTGCTCCCGCTCTTGGCCGTGCCGACCGCGTCCGCGAGCCGGGACGAGCCGGCCCCTATCCGGCCATCGCCACCGTCACCAGCAGCGCGCAATCGTCGACGGCCCGCGCCGTATGCGGCACACCCGCATCGAGGGCAATCAGCTCGCCGGCGCGCGCCTCGGTATCGCCGGCGCTGGTCGAGAGCCGGAAGATCCCCCGCAAGACCTGGATCGTGACCGGTCCGGCGGCATGATGCTCGTCCAAGGCCGCGCCCTGCCGCAGGACGACGAGGGTCACCCTGATCGGCCCTTCCTTCACCAGGGTCTTTGCCGCGCGGCCGGTCCCCGAGGGCGACCCCTGCTCCCGAAGAGCGTCGATCTCGGACGCCATATCGAACCGCAACAGCGCGCCCTGCAACTGATGGGTGCGCAGGTACGCCGGGACGTGCTCGTCCGCCTCCATCCCATCCATCTCCGTGTGCCCCCGTCCGTCTCGTCGCCGGATCGTCATGGCCATTGTGGCCAATCAGCTTGCACTCATCCTTGCGGTCGCGCAACCGCCGGCTGGCTGGCTGACCGCCCGTCCTACCGGGTGTTGATCGTGGGTGATCCTGCGCGGTCGAGCAGCGACGACGGCGCCTTGCCGCGTCGCTCGCGACCCCAGGTGCCAACCGCACTTCCTGCGGCCCTCTGCGAACTTGTGTAACCGCTGCTCCGGTCCTCGCGGAGATTGACGCGAGGCGGTTCGCGATGCGCCACCCGTCGATAGACGTATGCGCTCGCTATCAGCAGGACGACGGCGAGCGTGATGTACGGCAGACCGCGCTGCGCACGGGTCTCCAGGGCCGTTCGCCGCGCCCGCAACTCGCGCGCGTCGCGCCCGATCGCCTCCCGGACAGTGACCAGGGACGCCAGCTCGTCCCGCGTCTCGGGTGCGAGCAGCGATCCTGGGCCCATCAGACACCCCTCCGTCTGAGCGGCACGATGGCTACTTGATTCCGAGGATCTCGACTTTCGCCCACCGTGCCTCCTCGGCAGCGAGCCGGAGCAGGCCGGCGAGCCGCCGCCGGACCCGCCGCAGCTGCCGCAGCGCGGCGAACAGCGCGATCGCCGCGACAACGGCCAGGCCCACGAACCCAGCCAGCGCTGCCGCCCACGGCGGGAGGATGAGCGACAGCGCGAGCACGATGGTCGCCATCGCCAGGCCGACCGCGAACACCGCGAAGGCCAGGGCGGCGCCCAGCCACACGGCGCTGACCACGATATCCCCGAGCATCAACCGGACCTCGCGGCCGGCCGCGAGCCGGTACGCCGCAAGCATAATCCGGAGATGCGAGAGCAGGCGCTTCAGGATCGCCGAGGTGGACTCACTCCCGGGAGTGTCCTTCGGACGGATCCCCGACCGTTGCCCGTTCCCGTCAGCCGGCCGATGCTGAAACATCGCCGCCGCCTCTCCGCGAGTCCGCCCGATCAGGCTCGTTGGGGCCGCCCGACCGCTTCGGGCGACGCACCCGCAGGTATGGATCGGCGCCCGGACGATGAAATCCACGTGAAGCGTAGCAAGACACGCACGCGCTGTCTGTGCAATTCTGCACGCCGGGCTTCGCGCCCGCACCCAGCCGGCAGCAGATCCTTGACCGCGATGAGCCGCGCGAACTCGCGCCGGCCAAATCCGCGCGGCTCGGTCGTGCCACGCGCTCACGCAGCGCGGACACGCCGTGGGCCACGCGGGCGTCGGGCCGGCTACCGCCTCCCGGCCTGTGCGGCGTGGCCTTTCCGGCTCCCCGAGAGCGCATGCGTGCCCCACGGGGCCCAGGCTTCCTCGACAACATCGAGATCGCCCGTCAGCTCGTCAATTTCCCACCGGCACCCCTTCCCCTCCCGCCACGCCCGAAGCCCGAGGCGCGCCTTCCCGACCTTGAGGTTCGTCAACTTGACGGAGGGCAGCCAGTCGGGCAGCGTGGGCGTGACGTACAGCCGGCCAGCCGGCGCGTCCGCCCTCAAGCCGAGGATCGCCTGGATGACGTGAAAGATGCTGCCGGCCGCCCAGGCCTGGGGGATGTTCGCGCCGACGTATTGCACGGGGAAGGTCGCCGGCGCGCGGCGTAATCCCGCGAACAGCTCGGGAAGGCGATACCCCTTAAAGCACCCGGCGGCGTCGAACAGGGCGCGGCTGATCCGGTTCGTGGCGTCGACGAACCCGTAGCGCTTGCACCCCAACGCGATAATCCCATTGTCGTGCGGCCAGACGGCGCCGCGCTGATAGCTGTACGGATTGTATGCGGGGTTGCGTTCCGACAGGGTGCGAATGCCCCACCCGCTCCACATGTCCGCCGCGAGCAGCCGGCGCGCCACCCGCCGGGCGCGCTCGGGGCTGACGAGGCCGCTCCACAGCAACTGCCCCGCGTTCGACGCGATCGTCCGAATGGGGCGCTTGTCCGGGTCCAGACCGAACGCGTACGATCCGAGGTCGTCGCACCAGAAGGCGTCCTCGAAACGGCGCCGCAGCGCGGCCGCCTGCCGGCGGAGCGCCGCCGCGCGCGCCGCCTCGCCGAGCGCCTCAAACACTTCGGCCATGCGGAGCTTCGCGTCGAACACGTACCCCTGCAGCTCGCACAGCGCCTTGGGCTGCTTCACCTGCGTGCCGTCGGCGTACACGACGGCGTCGCCCGAGTCCTTCCACCCCATGTTTTCGTATCCTTGGGTGCTCCGCGTCTTGTATTCCTGGAATCCATCGCCGTCCAGGTCCCCGTAGCGGTCGATCCATTCCAGGCAGCGCACCGCCGCATCGCGGTAGCGGCGGAGCAGCGCGTCGTCGCCCAGCCATTTCCACGCTTCATGGAGCGCGATCAGATACAGGATGGTCGCGTCGGCGGTGCCGTAGTAGGGCGAGTGTGGGGTCGCCTTGAAGTGCGCGAGCTCGCCCACGCGGAGCTCGTGCAGAATCTTCCCCGGTTGAGCGTCGCGCCAGTCGTCGATCTTGGTCGCCTGATAGTGCGCAAGTTTCTTGAGCGTCCCGAGCGCGAACTGCGGGTGCACGATCATGTTTTGCAGGCTCACGAGCAGGCTATCCCGGCCAAACACCGCGACGAACCACGGGATGCCGGCCGCCGGGAACCACACATCGGGCGCAAAGTCCCGCTCGGACAGACGCAGCGCGCCCATGTCTTCGACCGACTGCGCGAACGCACGGGTGACGTGTTCGTTCGGCGACGCGAAGCGGGTCGCGTGCTGCTCCCAGAGCATCTGGAGTTCCGCCAGCCTGGCGCCAGGCCCCGCCGAGCGGCGCGCGCGGCGCGGGCGGACTATCGGCCGGCCGCCGCCGGACGCCGCATAGACGATGCAGGCATGCCAGGAGGCGTTCGGCTTCACGGCCACGTCGAACACGATCCGGCCGTTGGCGTGGCCCGGGGAGGAGTCGGCCTCGGCGATCCGGCAGGTGAGCCGGCGCTCGAAATCACCGTGCGCATAACGGTTCACCAGCTCTCGCCGCCGCTTGTCCCAGACGCTGGTGGTCCCGCCCCGCCGCACGAAGGTGTGCGCCTTCACCTCGAACAAGTCGGCGAAATCCGATCGCACGGCCACATCGAGCACGAACCGCACGGGTGAGGTCGCATAGGAAGTGATGTCGAGGTCTTCCCGGACGCCGTCGGCCACGGTGCGCGTGATCAGGAGCCCCACGTCGTGGGCGGCGATCTCTCCGCTCTCGGTGATGACGTGCGGGTTCGCCATTTCGATGCGCGCCGCGTAATAACTGACTTCGGACGACGTGAGCAAGTCCCACGGCTGCCCGCTGATGAACAACCGGTAGAAACTCATCAGGCGGGTGTCGTCGGCGAACAAGCCGAGCTCGCTGTCCGTGTCGACTTCGCCGCGAAGATCGGTCACCAGGAACATGCCGCCCTGATTGATTGTCAACACGGGCGGGCCCACCTTGACTTCGACGGGCATGCGTCACCTCCCAGCTGCCAGGATGCGCGGTGAGGACGGGCGGGGTCTGTTCCGCATCTCCCCGGGCGAGCCTGCTGCATCGTCACGAGAGCGCAGCGTTGTTGACGCCGTCGGTGCGCGTCCGGGAGGGAACGGACACCCCGGCCGGCCACACCGCCGTGACGCGTGCGGCGGGCGGCTGGAGCAACGCGACATTTACCCGGCGGCTGCCGACTCCTTCAAGAGCGCCGCGAGCTCAGGCGGTTCGAGCACATCGTCGTGCACCAGAGCGTCCGCGGTCCGATCGAGGGTCGGGCGGTGGACTCGCAGCAGGGCGGCGGCCTGCGCGGCTTACCCGCTGCCCCGGAGCGCGCCCCCGCCCCCGCCGGAGGCCGCCATCGCGGCCGGGACCGGCTGGGCTGACGTCCATTGGGCCGCTCGGACCGGCGCCGCAAGCACGCGGCGGTATGCCGCCTCGTAGCCATCCGCCATCCGTTCCACCGAGAACCGCTGCGCAACGTGGGCGCGGCAGGCGCGCCGGTCGAGTGCACCGACCTTCGAGACCGCCGCGATCATCTCGGCCATGGATCGGCAGACGATCCCGGTGCGTCCATCCGCCACCACCTCGGGCACCGATCCGTGGCGCATCGCGATGACCGGCGTGCCGCACGCCATCGCTTCAACCATCGTGATCCCGAATGGCTCGGGCCAGTTGATGGGGAAGAGATACGCATACGCATTTCCCAGAAACGCATCCTTCTGCACCTCGTCAATCTCGCCCACGAACTCCACCAGCGGGTCTCGGAGCAGCGGCTGGATCTTCGCGGCGAAATACGCGGCGTCGACCGGATCGATCTTCGCGGCGATGCGCAACGGCATGCCGACCGCGCGCGCGATGGCGATCGCCCGGTCGGCGCACTTTTCCGGCGAGATCCGCCCGAGAAACGCCAGGTAGCCCCCGGGACGGTCCCGCAAGGTAAAGTGCCGCAGATCGATCCCGTTGTAGACGGTGGCCAACCACCGGGCGTGGGGCAACGGGCGCCGTTGCGCCTCGCTGATCGAAACGAGGGGCATCTCGGCGAACTCCGCGTAGACGCCCGGAAGCTCCGGCAGATCGAGGCGTCCGTGCAACGTGGTCACCACCGGCGTCCGGGTCGCGCGGGCGAGCGGGAAGGCGACGTAATCGAGGTGGTTGTGAATGAGATCGAACTCCCCGGCGCGATCGCTCACCTTCCCCAGTTCGATCGTGGTGTACGCCAGCGGGTCTCGCACTCTCGGGTCCAAGCGGAGCCCCCGCGGGCAGCACGCCACCAACTCGGCCTTGGTCGTCGAGTCCCCGCTGGCAAACAGCACGACCTCGTGCCCGCGCCGGACGAGTTCCTCCGTGACCCCGGAGACGATGCGCTCCGTGCCGCCGTAACCATCCGGCGGAACCCGTTCGGCCAGTGGCGCCACCTGGGCGATCCGCATGCGTCCTCGCCTCGTCATGACGTCGCGCCGGCCCCATGCTCGCCGCACAGACCGGCATATGCTCCGGAGACCTGCGCCACACTTGTGCGCAAGGCCCGGTGAGGTGCAGCGCGGCTTCGGCCTGCGCCTAGCTGCTCATTCCGAGGGCCTGTTTCGTGGGCCCTACCGAAAGTATGAACGCCCCCAGGATGCGCCGTCTGTGACACTTTGCACACCGGGCCACGGCCGGTGCGGCTCCAGAAGCCGCTCGTTACCGGTCGTCGCGCGGGGGCATCGGTCCGGACGACGGCCCCTCGGTACTGTCGCTCATCTCGGACGCCTCCACCGCCTCGGCGGTCGGCGTCAGTTCGGCCTTGGTCGCTTCCCACTCGGCCAGAAGTTCCTCCTCGTCGGCAAAGGCGCGGGCGGAGACGGTCCGGTGGCGGCTGTCTCGCCTGACGATGACCCCAAACGCATGGTCAAGAGCAGCCCAGTCCTCAGCATCG